>NZ_JBSFWK010000027.1:0-115275 GCF_053594815.1 Streptomyces sp. NPDC002577
CTATCTCGCCGGACTCCACCTGCGCGCCTCGATGATCTGGCTCAAAGACCTCACCCGGACCACCCATTGATCACGACTCGATACGCGCCCTAGGCCCGTCGTAAGGCTGCTTATGCAGCTGGACGACGGGCCCGAGGCCCCTCAGGAGAAACGCGGCTGATCAGGCCGGTCCACATGGCCAGGCCTACGGACCGATCAGGTGGGCCGGACCTATGAGGTGGTCGGCATGGCGAGGAGGACGTCCGTGTACTTGGCGACGGCCAGCAGCAGGCCGATGACGCCGAGCGAGACTCCGGCCCACGCGACGGACTTGATCCAGGGCGCCTGGACCCGGTCCGGGGCGCCGAACGCGGGCCGGACCAGCACCACGACACCGACGATCAGCGCGACGAGCGCGAAGATACCGGCCACCAGCGCGTTGACGTTCCAGGAGTCCGCGTAGATCTGCTTGATCTGCGTGGCGACGCTGGAGCCCGACGCCACCTCCAGCTGGCCGTACAGCGAGTCGCGCGCCTGGGCCACGGTGCCCACCCAGCTGCCGGTGAGCGAGACCAGGCCGAGCGCGGCGGAGACGACGGCGGCGGCACCCTGGCCGACACCGGTGGACGCCTTGGCGGCCGCCTCTGCACCGGCCGGTGCGGCGTCCGCGTCCGCGCCCGTCTCCGGGGCGGCCTCGGCGGCGTCCGCGGAGCTCTCCTCCGCCTTGGTCCCCGCGGTCTCCTCCTCGACCGTGTCGACCTCTTCCCCGGCCTTGCTTCCGGCTGCCTCAGCTGTCTTGGTTCCCATGCCCCGCACCGTACGGAGAGAGTCTGAGAACTCCCTTAATGATCCTTTCACCCCGCGGCTTCGAGGCCGTCGCCTTCGACGCCGGTCATAGGTCTAGACCTGTGGCCGGATCCGGATCTCGCTGTGGCAAGGCTGTGAAGTTCACCCGTGAGGGTGAGGACAACACTGATCAACGGGGAGAAATTCTCATGCGCACTCCGCACACCGCCGCTGCCGTCGCCCTCACAGCCCTTATGGCGATGGGCCTGACCGCCTGCAAGGACGATGGGGCCTCCGACGCGAGCAGCCAGGCTTCGGCCTCCGCGGCGACGGCGACGTCGAGCGTCACCGCGGCTCCCGCCGACGCCTCCGCGGCCGCGGACACCAGCAAGGGAACCGGCAACGGAACCCCGGCCTCTCAGACGCCCACAGCCAAGGACGGCCAGGGCTCCGCCCCCTCCGACTGCACCACGGACAACCTGAAGTTCACCGCCGAGAACGTGTCGCGGCCGATCAACCACATGCTCATCACGGCCACGAACACCACATCGGAGCCCTGCTACATCTACGGCTTCCCCTCCGTGACGTTCAGCGATCAGGGCCCGATCGGCACTGCCGAGGAGACCAAGCCGAAGTACGTGGTGACCGTGCCGCCCAAGGAGAGCGTCTACGCCGGCGTCACCCTCTCCACCGGCACCGGCTCCGGCAAGGCCAGCGGCCACGACGCCTCCAGCATCGGCCTGACCCTCCACGCCGCCGAGGGCTCGGGCACCACCGGCAGTGCGGTGACCGTCGCCGCGCCGGGCGGTTCGGTCTACGTCGAGGAGGGCACGGCCGAGGTGACGTACTGGCAGGAGTCCGCCGACGACGCCCTCAACTGGTAAGCGGCCCCGGCCCGCCTCATCCCTTCTGCACCCTTTCTGCACCACCGGCCCGTGAGCGCCGGCGCGACCAGCGCCGGCGCCCTACTGCGGGCCGCGGGCCGCGAACCGGCGGGAACACCTGTATCGCCATTACGTGCACGCCCCGGCGTACTGCGTTCTCAGTAGCCGGGATTGTCGGCAGGCGCACGACGACCCGACGGGCCCCGGCCGGAGAGCCTGTGGAGGTTCCCGAAACCGGATGTGGAGGCCTCCTGCCGTGGCTGCTTTCCTGTATCGACTGGGCCGTCTGGCCTTCCGGTGGCGTTGGTGCGTCACCCTGCTGTGGGTGGCCGTGCTGGCCGCCGTCGGCCTCGCCGCCGCCAAGGCTCCCACCGCACCCGACGACGGCTTCTCCATGCCGGGCATCGAGTCGCAGAAGGCGTTCGACCTGCTCGAGCAGCGCTTCCCCGGCTCCACCGCCGACGCGGCGGTCGCCCGGATCGTCTTCGTCGCCCCGACCGGCGAGAAGGTCACCGCGGCCGGCAACAAGGCGGCGATCAAGCACCTCGTCGACGAGGCGGCCGACGGCTCCCAGGTCGCCGCCGCGGTGAACCCCTTCCAGGCCAAGGCCGTCAGCAAGGACGCCACCACCGCATACGCGACGGTCACCTTCAAGGCCAAGGCCGACGACCTCACCGGCGCCGCCAAGAACCATCTTCAGCACGCCATCGACCAGGCCCGCGACGCCGGCCTGACCGTCGAGGTCGGCGGGAACGCTCTGGCCACCCAGCCCGCGGCCGGCGGGCCCGCCGAGGTCATCGGCATCGCCATCGCCGCCGTCGTCCTGCTGATCACCTTCGGCTCACTGGCCGCCGCCGGCCTGCCGCTGCTGACCGCCATCCTCGGCGTCGGCATCAGCATGGCCGCGATCCTCGCCCTGGGCAGCACCTTCGGTCTGTCCGAGACCACCGGAACTCTGGCCACCATGCTCGGGCTGGCCTGCGGCATCGACTACGCGTTGTTCGTCGTCTCCCGCTACCGCGAGGAACGCGCCAAGGGCCACACGCCCCAGGAAGCCGCCGGGCTGGCCGCGGGAACCGCCGGTTCCGCGGTCGTCTTCGCCGGACTCACCGTCGTCATCGCCCTCGCCGGACTCTCCGTCGTCGGCATCCCGATGCTCACGAAGATGGGCCTGGCCGCCGCCGGCGCCGTCATCGCCGCCGTCCTCATCTCCCTCACCCTGGTGCCGGCCATCCTCGGCTTCTGGCCCAACGCCGTCCTCTCCCGCTCCGCCCGCAAGCGCGGCCGGATCCAGCCGGCCGACGCGCACAACGGCGGCAGCCGCTGGGCGAGGCTCGTGGTACGCCACCCCCTCCCCGTACTGCTGCTCGGCGTCGTGGGCCTGGGGGCCATCGCCACCCCCGTCATGAACCTCCAGCTCGGCATGCCCGGCGACGAGGCCAAACCCACCTCCACCACCGAACGCCGCGCCTACGACGCCCTCGCCGACGGCTTCGGCCCCGGTTTCAACGGACCCCTGACCATCGTCGTCGACGCCCGGAACGCCGAGCACCCGAAGACGGCCGTGTCCACCATCGCCAAGGAGATCGCGGCCACCCACGGCGTCGTCTCCGTCTCGCCGGCCCGCTTCAACCCCGACGGCGACACCGCCGTCTTCACCGCCGTGCCCAGCACCGCGCCGACCGACGAGAAGACCAAGAATCTCGTCCACGCCATCCGCGACGACCGGCCCGCCATCGAGACGCACGCGGGGGCGAGCTTCGAGGTCACCGGCACCACCGCCCTGAACATCGACGTCGCCCAGAAGGTCCAGGACGCCCTCATCCCCTACCTCGCCGTCGTCGTCGGCCTGGCCGTCGTCCTCCTCCTGCTGGTCTTCCGCTCCCTCCTCGTGCCCCTCAAGGCAGCCGTCGGCTTCCTGCTCTCCGTCCTGGCCGCCCTCGGCTCCGTCGTCACCGTCTTCCAGCAGGGGCACGGCGCCGACCTCCTCGGCGTCGAGCAGACCGGCCCCATCATGAGCCTCATGCCGATCTTCCTGGTCGGCATCGTCTTCGGCCTCGCCATGGACTACGAGGTGTTCCTCGTCTCACGGATGCGGGAGGCCCACGTCCACGGTGACCTGCCCGCCCAGGCCGTCGTCACCGGCTTCCGCTACAGCGCCCGCGTCGTCGTCGCCGCCGCGCTGATCATGATGGCCGTCTTCTCCGGCTTCGTCGGCGCCCAGGAATCCATGATCAAGATGATCGGGTTCGGCCTGGCCATCGCCGTCCTCTTCGACGCCTTCGTCGTCCGCATGGCCATCGTTCCCGCCGTCCTCGCCCTTCTCGGCGAGAAGGCCTGGTACCTCCCCCGCTGGCTGGACCGGCTCCTGCCCGACGTCGACGTCGAGGGCGAGGCACTCAGCCGCATAGCTCCCGCCCCCTCGGCCCCCGCCCCGGCCGACCGGGCCGACACCGAGCCCGTACCCGTCCGCTGACACACGGCGGGACCCATCGCCCGGCGGGCGGCCGCCTCCCACCCCCAGGCGGCCGGCCGCTGACCGGCCGGGGCCGCCGTAGCGGCGGCGGCCCCGACGCGCCGGCACCCCGTGGGGACGGGGGCCCGGCGCGGTCCCGGGCCCGGCGGGCGGATCACTTCCCCCCGGTCCGCCGCCGGGCCCGCGGACACCCCTCACCCCTTCACCCCGCTCGCTCGGCCGCCCAGCCGCCCATCCCCCGGCCAAGCCACCGACAGAACCTCCTCCGGTGCACGTCAACGCGTTACCGCCGGAGACGGAAGGCAGGACACACCGATGAAGACCTCCGTACAAGCCGGGGTGGTCGGGGCGCTCGCATGCGGCACGCTGATCGCCGCGCTCGCCTTCGGCGGGCACGACGGCGGCGGCCTCGCCGACGAGGCAGCGCCCCCGAAGGGCCCCTACGTCGCCCTCGGCGACTCCTACACCGCCGGCCCGAAGATCCCCGACCAGACCGGAAAACCCGCCGGTTGCGAGCGCTCCGACCACAACTACCCGGCGCTGGTGGCCAAGGAGCTGGGCCTGGCGGCGGCCGAATTCCGCGATGTGAGCTGCAGTGGGGCCACCATCTCCGACCTCACCGCAGCACAGTCCACCGGCGACGGGGTCAACCCGGCGCAGCTGTCGGCGCTGTCGGCCGGCACCCGGCTGGTGACCATCGGGATCGGCGGCAACGACATCGGCTTCGCCTCGCTGGTCAGGCAGTGCGTCACCGCGGGGGCGATCTATCACGTGTTGGGCAGCGGCAAGTACGTACCCGACGACGCCCCCTGCAGCAGGCGGTACGTGTCCGAAGGGACCGACGAGGTGCGGCAGAGGATCACCACAGCCGGCGAGCGGCTCTCCGAAGCGCTGAAAGACGTCAGGCGCCGCGCGCCCAAGGCCCGCGTGTACGTGGTGGGATATCCGGCGATCCTGCCGTCCAAGGAGTCCGAAGAGACCGGCTGCGGCCGCGACATGGGACTCGCACCGGGCGATGTGACCTTCCTGCACGACGAGGAACAGCAGCTCAACGCCATGCTGCGCCGACGGGCGGAGGCCGCCGGCGCCGGATACGTCGACACGTACACCCCCTCCGTGGGCCGCGACGCCTGCGCGGCCGAGGACACCCGCTGGGTCGAGCCCCTGATCCCCCTCAACCCCGCGGCGTCCGTCCATCCCAACGAGCGCGGCGAGCGCGGCATGGCCGACGCCGTCCTGCGCGCCCTCCACGCTCATGGCTGAGCCGCTGGCGTGGACGCGAGCGGGGCGCGGGATATTCGGTGTCGCGCGCCGTTTCGCGCGTGCTAGCGTCCGCGCTCAATCCGTCCCGGCGGCTTTCCGCCGAGGCCCAGCGTCAGCCCCGAGAAGGTGCATTGCATGAGGGTCCGACCGAGCTCCGAAGCCATCCCCTATCGCTTCCAGGACTCAAGGAGCCCTTTCACCGATGCACGACATCACTCAGGGGACCCCTCAGGGGCCCTCACAAGGAATTTCGCACGACATCTCGCGTGACCCGTCGCCTGACGGTCCGGCCGGCGCTCCGGCCGACGAACTCACCCGGCGCCTGACCCAGGCCCGCTACCCGCGCAGCAACCGGTACGACGTCCGCTGGATCATCGAGAACCAGATGGGCCCGCACCCGCTCTGGCTGCTGGAGTGGCTGGCGCCCGCCCTCGGCCTGGACGCGCCGGCCCCCGGCTCGCGAGTCCTCGATCTCGGCTGCGGCCGGGCGTTGACGTCCGTGTTCCTCACCAGGGAGTACGACGTCCAGGTCACCGCCGCCGACCTGTGGATCAAGCCCGACGACAACTGGCAGCGCATCGTGCAGGCCGGCTGCGCGGACCGTGTCCTTCCGCTGCACGTCGAGGCGCACGATCTGCCTTTCGCCGAGGGCTGCTTCGACGCGATCGTGTCCATCGACGCGTACCACTACTTCGGCACCGACAACATGTACCTGCCCACACTCACCCGGCTGCTCAGGCCGGGCGGGCGGATCGGCGTCGTCGTACCGGTGTTCCTCGAGGAGCCGGACGGGCCCGGGTGGCCTGAGGGGCCGGACGGCGACGAGCCGCCGGAGCATCTGAGGCCTGTCTGGTCTCCGGATCTGTGGACCCTCCACTCACCGCAGTGGTGGCGGCGGCACTGGGCGCGCAGCGGAGGCGTGAACGTGGAAGCAGCGGACCTGCAGCCCGACGGCTGGCGCGACTGGCTGCTGTGGTGCGAGGTGTGCGCCGAGGAGAGCGACGACGAGTTCACGGTGACCCAGGCCCGCCGCTGGTCGAAGATCCTTCGCGCGGACGCGGGCCGGACCTTCGGCTTCGCACGGCTGGTGGGCCGTCGCGTGGCTTGACCTTCGAGCCAGGGCCCCCGGCCGGCCCGGTGCGGGCGGCTGCTCAGTCGAGCTGATCGCCGATCGCCATCAGTAGCACCCCGGCGATCAGCCCGACGAGCGCCCGCTTCGTGCGCCCGCGCCAGCCCAGTACGGCCACGGCGGCGCAGATGACCGCACCGACCGCGTACGCGAGAGCCGCGGCCGCCGACGCTCCGGTGCCGAACCGCATCGCGGAGGCGCCGGATCCGGCCAGCGCCAGTACCGCGCCGGACGCCGTCGACGCCCGACGGGCGCGCCGTGCCTCCCGGGCCCGCTGCTCGGCGACGGTCTCCAGGTTCTCGTTCTCGTCTTCGTCTTCGTCTTTGGATGCGTTCGGCCCGACACCGGGTTCTACGTCGAGGCCGGCGTCGAGTTGCTCCTCGGGTTCCGGCCGGTCGTCCGTCGTGTCGTCCGTGCGGGCCAGTTGGGCTGTGTTCCCGTCGAGTTCCGCCATGGCCCGGCAGCGTACCCGGTGAGTGGAATCCGGTAATCCGGGGGGCCGTACACGGAAAGGAAAACCCAGGCCGTACAGCGAAGGGGCGGCGCACCGGTCGGTGCACCGCCCCTTCATGCCGTGCGAAACGATCCCTTTGCGGGAGCGCGAGAGGGGCAGGTCAGCCCTCGACGCCGAGCTTCTCCAGGATCAGCTCCTTGACGCGCGCCGCGTCGGCCTGACCGCGCGTGGCCTTCATGACGGCGCCCACCAGGGCGCCGGCCGCGGCCACCTTGCCGCCGCGGATCTTGTCCGCGATGGCCGGGTTGCCGGCGATGGCCTCGTCGACGGCCGTGCCCAGCGCGGAGTCGTCCGAGACGACCTTCAGGCCGCGCTTCTCGACGACCTCGTCCGGAGTGCCCTCGCCCGCGAGCACACCCTCGATGACCTGGCGGGCCAGCTTGTCGTTGAGGGAGCCCTCCTTGACCAGGCCGGCCACGCGGGCCACCTGCTCAGGGGTGATGGGCAGCGCGCTCAGCTCGACACCGTCCTCGTTGGCGCGGCGGGCCAGTTCGCCCATCCACCACTTGCGCGCGGAGGCGGAGTCGGCCCCGGCCTCGATCGTGGCGACGATCGGGTCGATGGCACCGGCGTTGAGCATCGACTGCATGTCGTGGGCGGTGACGCCCCAGTCCTCACGCAGCCGGTTGCGGCGGGCCAGCGGCAGCTCCGGCAGCCCGGTGCGCAGCTCCTCGACCCACTCGCGGGACGGGGCGACCGGCACCAGGTCGGGCTCCGGGAAGTACCGGTAGTCCTCGGCCTCCTCCTTCACGCGGCCCGACGTCGTCGAACCCGTGTCCTCGTGGAAGTGGCGGGTCTCCTGCACGATCGTGCCACCGCTGTTGAGGACGCCCGCGTGCCGCTCGATCTCGAAGCGGACCGAGCGCTCGACGGAGCGCAGCGAGTTGACGTTCTTCGTCTCGCTGCGGGTGCCGAACTTCTCAGCGCCCTTGGGCATCAGCGACAAGTTGACGTCGCAGCGCATCTGGCCCATCTCCATACGGGCCTCGGAGACACCGAGCGCCTTGATGAGCTCGCGCAGCTCGGCGACGTACGCCTTGGCGACCTCGGGAGCGCGCTCGCCCGCGCCGACGATCGGCTTGGTGACGATCTCGATGAGCGGGATGCCCGCGCGGTTGTAGTCGAGGAGGGAGTGCGAGGCGCCGTGGATACGGCCCGTCGCGCCGCCGATGTGCGTGGACTTGCCGGTGTCCTCCTCCATGTGGGCGCGCTCGATCTCCACGCGGAAGACCTCGCCGTCCTCGAGCTGGACGTCCAGATAGCCGTTGAAGGCGATCGGCTCGTCGTACTGCGAGGTCTGGAAGTTCTTCGGCATGTCCGGATAGAAATAGTTCTTCCGGGCGAAGCGGCACCATTCGGCGATCTCGCAGTTCAGCGCGAGGCCGATCTTGATCGCGGACTCGACGCCGGTCGCGTTGACGACGGGCAGCGAGCCGGGCAGGCCCAGGCAGACCGGGCAGGTCTGCGTGTTGGGGTCGGCGCCCAGCGACGTCGAGCAGCCGCAGAACATCTTCGTCTTGGTGCCGAGTTCGACATGGACCTCGAGGCCCATGACCGGGTCGTACGACGCGAGTGCGTCCTCGTACGGGACCAGGTCGGTCGTGGTCGTGGCAGTCACGGTGAAACTTCCCTCTCAGCCCAGCAGGACGTCGTCGTCGCCCAGGCGCTTCAGCTCCCGGTAGAGGATCGCCAGGCCGGTGACGATGGCGGCGGCGGAAATGGCCGCGTCGAGCAGCCGCAGCGTGTCGTGCTCGATGCGGGCCTTCTTGGCCTGCTTCGCGATGCCGACCGCGCCGAACGCGGTGGTGGCGATGGACAGGTACGTGCCGGACTTGGACTTCTTGAAGCCCTTGGCCTTCGACAGTGCACTCACAGCGACGGAGCCTCCTCGAGCAGCGGGTGGCCCCAGCGTTCCACGAAGGCCGCCTCGACCGCGGCACCGACCTTGTACAGGCGGTCGTCCTTCATCGCCGGGGCGATGATCTGCAGGCCGACCGGCAGGCCGTCCTCCGGCGCGAGGCCGCAGGGCAGCGACATGGCCGCGTTGCCGGCGAGGTTGACCGGGATGGTGCACAGGTCCGCCAGGTACATCGCCAGCGGGTCGTCGGCACGCTCGCCGATCGCGAAGGCGGTGGTCGGCGTCGTCGGCGAGACGACGACGTCGACCTTTTCGAAGGCCTTCTCGAAGTCGCGGCTGATCAGCGTCCGCACCTTCTGGGCGGAGCCGTAGTACGCGTCGTAGTAGCCGGAGCTGAGCGCGTACGTGCCGAGCATGATGCGGCGCTTGACCTCGTCGCCGAAGCCCGACTCGCGGGTGAGCGAGGTGACGTCCTCGGCGGAGCGGGTGCCGTCGTCGCCGGTGCGCAGGCCGTAGCGCAGACCGTCGAACCGGGCGAGGTTGCTCGAACACTCGGACGGCGCGATCAGGTAGTACGCCGACAGCGCCAGGTCGAAGGACGGGCAGTCCAGCTCGACGATCTCCGCGCCCAGCTCCTTGAGCAGCGACACGGACTCGTTGAAGCGCTCGACGACACCGGCCTGGTAGCCCTCGCCGGCGAACTGCTTCACGACGCCGACGCGCATGCCCTCGACGGAGCCGTTGCGGGCGGCCTCGACGACCGGCGGGACCGGGGCGTCGATGGACGTCGAGTCGAGCGGGTCGTGTCCGGCGATCACCTCGTGCAGGAGGGCCGCGTCCAGGACCGTACGGGCGCAGGGGCCGCCCTGGTCCAGGGAGCTGGAGAACGCCACCATGCCGTAGCGGGACACGCCGCCGTAGGTCGGTTTGACGCCGACCGTGCCGGTGACGGCGGCCGGCTGGCGGATGGAGCCGCCGGTGTCGGTGCCGATGGCGAGCGGCGCCTGGAAGGAGGCCAGCGCGGCGGCGGAACCGCCGCCCGAGCCGCCGGGGATCTTGGTGACGTCCCACGGGTTGCCCGTCGGACCGAACGCGCTGTTCTCGGTCGAGGACCCCATGGCGAACTCGTCCATGTTGGTCTTGCCGAGGATGACGACGTCGGCGGCCTTGAGCTTCTTGGTGAGCGTGGCGTCGTACGGCGGGATCCAGCCCTCGAGGATCTTCGAGCCGACCGTGGTCGGAATGCCCACGGTGGTGAAGATGTCCTTCAGCGCCAGCGGCACGCCGGCGAGCGGTCCGAGCTTCTCGCCCCGCTCCCGCTTCTCGTCGACGGCGCGGGCCTGCGCGAGGGCGCCCTCGCGGTCGACATGCAGGAAGGCGTGGACCTTCTCGTCGACGGCGTCGATCCGGGCGAGGTGGGCCTCGGTGACCTGGACGGCCGTGAGCTCGCCGGAGGCGATCTTCGCGGCCGTCTCGGCCGCGGTCAGCTTGATGATGGTGCTGTCCGTCATGGTGGTCCTAGTCCTCCCCCAGGATCTGCGGCACCTTGAAACGCTGCTGCTCCTGGGCAGGGGCACCGGAGAGCGCCTGCTCCGGGGTGAGCGAAGGACGGACCTCGTCCGCGCGCATGACGTTCGTCAGCGGCAGCGGGTGGGAGGTCGGCGGTACGTCTTGGTCGGCGACCTCGGAGACGCGGGCGACCGCGCCGATGATGTCGTCGAGCTGGCCGGCGAAGTGTTCGAGCTCTTCGTCCTTCAGCTCCAGACGCGCCAGCCGGGCGAGGTGGGCGACCTCCTCGCGCGTGATGCCAGGCATGCAGCGATCCTCTGGGGTGAGTGTGTGTGGTTTGGGCTCAATCCTATGGGGCGGGGCCCGGTGCCCGTGAAACGGTTTCCCGGGACCCCGCACGCGAGGCCCGGCGCGTCAGCGGCGCCCGTCCCAGGGCTCGCTCTTCAGGAAGTGGTTGTCGTACAGCTCCTGCACCTCCAGCAGGCTCTCCGGGGTGGCCTCACCCAGGGCGATGCGCTGGAGATGGCGGAAGTACTCGAACCGTTCGACGCCGGGGGTGATGACGATCAGGATGTCGGCGTCGGTCCCGGGTACGGCGGCGAAGGCGTGCGGCCTGCCCGGCGGCACGATGACGAGGTCGCCGCGGCCGGCGGTGACGATGTCGTCGCCGGACAGGATCTCGGCGGCGCCGTCGAGCAGGAAGAACATCTCGGCGGAGTTGTCGTGCCAGTGCGGGCGCGCACCGTCGGCGCCGTCGGTGAGGGTGACGCGCTGGGTCGACAGGGCACCGCCGGTCCGGCTGCTGTCGGCCAGCAGGCGCATGGTGGTGGGAGCGCGGCCGACCACCTCGGCCTCGGCCTCACGGACGATCACGGACTCGTCGAACTTCGGTACGAACAGCGACATTTCTGAACCCCCTGGTGACGGTACGGACGTGATCAGACGGCGAAGAGCAGTCCGGCACTGATCAGGACAACGGCGGCCGTGGCGAAGTGGATCCCGAAGGCCACGGCCTTCGTGCCGCCGTGGCGCAGCACTATCAGCGTGTCACCGAGCGGCACGAGAGCCACGACGAGCATGAACCATGCCCCGGCACGGGCGCCGGTGAACGCGAGCAGTGCCAGGCCGAGGATGCCGAAGGTGGCGTCCCTGAGGCCCTTGATCGCGAGGTAGGCGGCGTCTCCGTCCGGCTTGGCCGGGACGCCGTAGCCGGTGGCGGCGGGGCGGGGCTGGAGCAGGAAGCGGGCCCCGATGAACAGGACGAGCAGGTCGAGCACGACGGCCAGGGTGTACGCGGCGACGGTCACGTCACATCTCCTTGCTAGCAACGCTAGGGACATGAGCGAAGCTATCAGAGCGGCGACATGAATTCTAGCGATGCTAGAAACTCGGCCATGTCGATCCAGACTCGCCGGGAGCGCGAACGAGCAGAGCGGGAGCGGCTGATCGTCACGACCGCGCGGGAACTCGCGGAGACCGAGGGCTGGGACGCGGTCACCACGCGGCGGCCGGCCTTCCAGATCGAGTACAGCCAGCCCGTCCTCTACAGCCACTTCAAGGGCAAGGACGCTGCCCTGCATGAGGCGTTCCGTCGAACTGTTCCAGGCCGTCGAGCCGATCGCGGCCGAAGGCGACGATCCGGGCCTGCTCGCGGAGACCTACTGGGCCGGCCTGCACGGCCTGGTCACGCTGATGCGCAGCGGACGCCTTCCCGAGGAGGCCCATGATCGCCGTCTCGCCCTGCTGATGGGGCACTTCTCGGCGGGGGCCGAAAGGGCGGGGACCGAAGGGGTGGCGGCCGACTGAGGCAGCCCTCGCAGCACCCGCTGCGAGGAGTCCGCCACGAGCCGCTTACGAGCCGTTTCGCCGGCACGACGCCGGCCGATCCGGCGGATCTGCCCACGCGGCCCGCATCAGCCCACGCGACCCGCATCAGCCGAGGCGGCCCGGATCGTCCGCCGCGGCCGCGGGAAGGGCGGCCCTGGGCCGCTGCCAGCCTCTGGTGCCCCGCGCCCGCAGCCAGGCCGTCGTCTCGTCGGCCGGCATCGCCGCGGCGACGAGCCATCCCTGAACGGCATCGCACCCGAGATCCCGCAGCCGCTCCCAGGTCTCGTCGTCCTCGACGCCCTCGGCGACCACGAGCAGCCCGAGGGAGTGCGCGAGATCGACGGTGCAGCGGACGATCTCCGCGTCCTCGGCGTCCACGGCGAGCCGGGCGACGAAGGACCGGTCGATCTTGAGCTCGCTCACCGGCAGCCGCCGCAGATGCACCAGCGAGGAGTACCCGGTGCCGAAGTCGTCCAGCGACATCTTCACGCCGTGCCCGGTCAGACCGGCCAGTGTGTCGGCCGCCCGCTGCGGGTCCTCGAGGAGGACGTGCTCCGTGATCTCCAGCTGCAGGGCTCCCGGGGGGACGCCGTGCCGCGCCAGCCGTGCGGCGACGGCACCCGCGAAGCCGGGCGTATGGACGTCGCGCGGGGACACGTTGACGGCGACGGGCACGCGCAGCCCCTGCGCGCGCCACCGCGCCACCTGGGCGAGCGCCGTCTCCAGCACGTACTCCGTGAGGTGCGGCATGAGCCCGGACGACTCGGCGATCGCGATGAACTCGTCCGGCGGCACCCTGCCGCGCTCCGGATGCACCCACCGTACGAGCGCCTCGAGCCCGGCGACCTGGCCGTCGAAGCGGACCTTCGGCTGGTAGTGCAGCTCGACCTCGGAGGCGTCCAGCGCCCGCCGCAGGTCGCCGAGCAGGCCCAGCCGGTCCGGCGTGTTCGAATCGCGCTTGGACTCGTACACCTCGACGCCGGTGCGGTCCCGCTTCGCCTGGTACATCGCGACGTCCGCCCGCCGCAGCAGCCCCTCCGCATCCAGCGCGTGGTCCGGGAAGACCGCGAGCCCCGCGCTGGCCTCCAGCACCAGCGTGAGCCCGTCGAGGTCGAGCGGGGAGCCGAGTGCGGCGACGAGCGCCCGGGCGACGCGCGTGGCCGACGTCGTGGAGTCGGCGACCGGCAGCAGTACGGCGAACTCGTCGCCGCCGAGCCGCGCGGCCTCGGCGCCGCGCGGCAGGGCCGTCTGCAGCCGGTCGGCTATCTGGAGGAGCAACCGGTCACCCGCGAGATGACCGAGGGTGTCGTTCACCGACCGGAACCGGTCGAGGTCGATCAGCAGGAGTGCGGACCGGGCTCCGATGCGCTCGGCGTCGTCCAGCGCCGCCCAGGTGCGCTCCAGCAGCCACTGCCGGTTGGGCAGGCCGGTGAGCGGGTCGCGCAGCTGCTCCTCGGCCCGGGCGCGGGCGATCCACAGCGTGGAGTCGAGCGCGATGAGCGGAACGGCGAACAGGGGCAGCAGGATGGGCATGGCCCTCGCGACGACGCAGATCAGGGGCGCGATGCCGAGCAGTGCGCCGGCGAGCAGACCCTGCCGGACCAGGGCGGTGCGGGTGGCGGTCGGCAGTCCCGCGGTGGGGGGCGCGTGCACGTACCAGAGGAGGACGCGGGTGACGGACAGGTATGCGGCCGCCACCAGGGCCACTTCCGGCACGGTGTAGAGGTTCCATGCCTCCGGCGGCCAGGGGTTCTCGGCCGTGGGCACGGTACCGAACACCGCCATGACGAGGGCGCCCGCGCCGATGCCGATGATGTCGACGGCGCCGTGCAGCGCGCCCTGCCACCAGCGGTTTCTGCGCGCGATGCCGACGAGGACGACGACGGCGAGGCTGACCATGCCGGCGGGCAGCCACCCGTACAGCAGCAGTACCGCGAGGGTCAGGGCCGCGCCGGAGCCCGCGCCGTTCCACCAGCGGCCCCGCCCGAACGCCACCAGATGGCCGACGACGAGGCCGGTGAGGACGGCAAGGGACCAGCCCGCGGCGCCGGTCGGGAAGAGCCCGTGGCTGCCGGTGAAAGCCCGGTAGAAGCCGGCTGCCAGCGCCAGCGAGGCCACCGCGACGACGGCGCCGGGCAGCAGCGTCGGGACAGTGAGCCGGTTCTGCGTCCGCGCGGAGCCGCCCTGGCCGGGGCCGTGCCCGACCGTGACGTGCCCCGGGCTGCGCCCGCCCTCCACGGGTTTCCCGCCCGGGCCGCCGGTGTCGGGGCCTCGCGGGGGCCGGCGGACGGACCAGTGGACGCCGGTCCGGCCGGATCCCGGGCCACGCCGTACTCGCAGGCGCGCACGCAGCCGTGAGACCGGGGCGGCGCTATCGGTCGGTTCCATTCCCGTCCCTCTCACAGCCGGCGGTGCCCACGCCACGCGGCCCGACGTCTGCGGCCTCCCCGGGTGGCCTCCAGCGGTCGCTGGAGGAGGAAGCCCGGGAGGCTGCCGACGAACGAAAACCGCGTCCGAAAACGCTTCCCCGAGCTCGCAGGAGAGCGGGGGATGCGCCGACCGCAGTTGGGCACGGCAGGCGCACATCTCAACAGTAGGCCGCAGAAGGCTTGTACGGGCACCGGTCGCCGACGGTTGCCCGAATGCGACCAGGCCACCCGTATGCAACTGATATGGGCTGAACGGGTGGCCTTGAACCGCTACTCCTCGACCGGAAGCGCAACTTCCGCAGCCGCGTCCGGCCCCTGCTCCAGCAGCACGTCGAAGCCTTCCTCGTTCAGAACAGGAACCTTGACCTGCATCGCCTTGTCATATTTCGAACCGGGGTTGTCACCCACAATGACGAATGAGGTTTTCTTCGACACCGAACCGGTCACCTTTGCGCCACGGCTCTGGAGGGCTTCTTTTGCGCCATCCCGCGTGTAGTTCTGCAGAGTTCCCGTCACGACGACCGTGAGGCCTTCCAGCGGGCGCGGGCCCTGTTCCTCGCCCGCACCCTCCTCCTCCATCCGGACCCCGGCCGCACGCCACTTGCGCAGGATCTCGCGATGCCAGTCCTCTTCGAACCACTGTTTGAGCGAAGCCGCGATGGTCGGCCCCACGCCCTCGACGGCGGCCAACTCCTCCTCTGACGCCTGTTCGATCCGGTCGATCGACCGGAACTCACGGGCCAGGGCCTCGGCGGCGACCGGTCCCACATGCCGGATGGACAGCCCCGTGATGATGCGGGCGAGCGGACGCTCCTTGGCGGCCGCGATGTTCTCCAGCATGGCCAGCGTGTTCTTCTTGGGCTCGCCCTTCTGGTTGGCGAAGAACGTGACGACCTTCTCCTCGCCGGTCTTGGGGTCGCGCTTGGGCAGGCCCGTGTCCTGGTCCAGGACGTACGACTTGATGGGCAGCAGTTGCTCCACCTTCAGGTCGAACAGGTCGCCCTCGTCCCGCAGGGGCGGCTCGGACGGCTCCAGCGGCCTGGTGAGCGCCGCCGCTGCGACATAGCCGAAGTTCTCGATGTCCAGGCACTTGCGGCCGGCCAGATAGAACAACCGTTCGCGCAACTGGGCGGGGCAGGACCGGCCGTTGGGGCAGCGCAGGTCGACGTCGCCCTCCTTCATGGGCCGCAGCTCCCAACCGCACTCCGGGCACTCGGCGGGCATCTGGAACTCGCTCTCCGTGCCGTCGCGCAGGTCGACGACCGGGCCGAGGATCTCCGGGATGACGTCACCGGCCTTGCGCAGCACCACCGTGTCACCGATGAGCACGCCCTTGGCCTTGACCACGTCCTGGTTGTGCAGCGTCGCGAACTCGACCTCGGACCCGGCGACCACGACCGGCTCCACCACGGCGTACGGCGTCACACGTCCCGTACGGCCTACGCCAACCCGGATGTCCACCAGTTTGGTGTTGACCTCCTCCGGCGGATACTTCCAGGCGATCGCCCAGCGCGGGGCGCGCGAGGTGGAGCCGAGGCGCCCCTGCAGCGGGATCTCGTCGAGCTTGACGACGACGCCGTCGATCTCGTGCTCCACGGAGTGGCGGTTCTCGCCGTAGTACGCGATGAACTCCCGGACGCCGTCGAGGCCGTCCACCACCTTGTTGTGCCGGGCCGTGGGCAGGCCCCATTCGCGCAGCAGGTCGTACGCCTGGGACAGGCGGTCGATGTCGAAGCCCTCGCGGGCGCCGATGCCGTGCACGACCATGTGCAGCGGGCGGGTCGCCGTGATGCGTGGGTCCTTCTGGCGCAGCGAACCGGCGGCGGCGTTGCGCGGGTTGGCGAAGGGCTTCTCGTCGGCCTCCACCAGGCGGGTGTTGAGCTCCTCGAACTTCTCCATGGGGAAGTAGACCTCGCCCCGGATCTCCACCAGCGCCGGGATGCGGTCGCCCTTGAGCCGGTCCGGGATCTCCGCGATCGTCCGCACGTTGGGGGTGATGTCCTCGCCTGTGCGTCCGTCGCCGCGGGTCGCCGCGCGCGTGAGCCGCCCGTGCTCGTACGTGAGGTTGACCGCGAGGCCGTCGACCTTGAGCTCGCACAGGAAGTGGTAGGCCGAGGTGCCGACCTCCTTGGCGACGCGCTCCGCCCAGGCGGCGAGCTCCTCATCGTCGAAGGCGTTGTCGAGGGAGAGCATCCGCTCGCGGTGCTGGACCGCCGTGAACTCCGTCGCATACGCCCTCGCGACCTTCTGGGTCGGCGAGTCGGGGGTGCGCAGCTCCGGGTACTCGTCCTCGAGGGCCTCCAGCGAGCGCAGCAGCTTGTCGAACTCCGCGTCGCTGATGACCGGCTGGTCCTTCACGTAGTACCGGAAGCGGTGCTCCTCGATCTGCTCAGCGAGCTGCGCGTGCTTCTCGCGCGCCTCTGCGGGCGCCGATGCGGGCTGTGCTTGCTGTTCGCCGGCCACCGTCTTTTCCTCCCGATTTCTTGTACGGCCCGTCACTTGCTCGTGCTGCCACGCGCTTGTGTCTGTCTCTGGTGCTGTCACTCGCCCGTGCCCTCACGTGCTCGTACGCGCCGTCACTCAGGGTTGTCCGCGAGGGATCTCGCCGCCCGGACGCAGTGGCCAAGGGCTTTGCGCGCGTACTCCGGGGACGCCCCCGCGAGTCCGCACGCAGGGGTGATCGCGACCGCCTCCCCCAGCAGCCCCGGATTCAGCCCCAGCCTGCGCCACAGCTTCCTGACACCCATGACGCTACCGGCAGGGTCTGACAATGGGCCGTCGGTGCCCGGCACGACCCCGGCGAGGAGCCTGGTGCCGCCTTCGATCGCTTCCCCGATCGAGTCGTCGTCACGCTCGGTGAGCAGCGAGAAGTCGAGGGAGATCCCGGCCGCCCCGGCGCGGCGCAGCAGCGCGAAGGGCACGTCGGGCGCGCAGGAGTGCACGACGACGGGTCCGTCGTGCACCCCGATCACTTCCCGCAGCGTGCTCTCCACGAGCTGCCGGTCGACGGCCCGGTGCGTGCGGTAGCCGCTGGCTGTCTTCACCTGGCCGCGCAGGACGGCGATGAGCGAGGGCTCGTCGAGCTGGAGCACGAGCTCGGCGCCGGGCACCCTCCGCCGTACGTCGGCGAGGTGCACCCGCAGCCCTTCGGTCAGGGACTCGGCCAGGTCCCGGCAGGCCCCGAGGTCGGACAGCGAGGCCTCGCCGTTCCTCAGCTCCAGGGCGGCCGCGAGCGTCCACGGGCCGACGGCCTGCACCTTCAGCGGCCCTTCGTACCCCTGTGTGAACTCCTCCAGCGCGTCCAGGTCCTCGACCAGCCAGGACCTGGCACGCCTGGTGTCCCGCCCCGGCCGGTCCCCCATCCGCCAGCCGCTGGGCTCCACGCGCGCGTACAGCTCGACGAGCATCCCGGCGGTCCGCCCGATCATGTCCGCGCCGGGCCCGCGGCCAGGCAGCTCCGGCAGGTACGGCATGCCCTCGCCGGCGCCGAAGGTCCCGACGACCGTCTTGGCGGCCTCGCGCGCGTCGCCGCCCGGCATGGATCCGATGCCGGTCGCGGGACCGGGGCTGAACTTGCTGTTTTCGCTCACCGGGGAAGCGTACGAAATCGCTCCGGGGCGGTCAGCGGCCCGGCCGCACTGTCGAGGTCAGCGGCCCGGCCGCACCGTCAGGTCGTTGACCTCGGCATCCCGCGGGAGGTCGATGGCCATGAGGATCGTCGTGGCGACGGACTCGGGGTCGATCCAGCGGGCGGGGTCGTACTCCTTGCCCTCCTGCTGGTGGACCTTGGCCTGCATGGGGCTGGCCGTGCGGCCCGGGTAGACGGAGGTGACGCGGACGCCGTTCGCGTGCTCCTCCTGCCGCAGCGAGTCGGCCAGCGCCTTCAGGCCGTGCTTGGAGGCGGCGTACGCGGACCAGTCGGCGTGCGCGTTCAGGCCCGCGCCCGAGTTCACGAACACCACATGCCCCTGGGCGACACGGAGCTGGGGCAGGAAGTGCCGGGTCAGCTCAGCGGGGGCGATCAGGTTGACGTTGAGCTGGCTGCGCCATGTCTTCGGGGTGAGCTCGCCGACGGGGCCGAGGTCGACGACACCCGCGATGTGCAACAGCGAGTCGACCCGGTCGGGCAACGTCTGGTGCGAGAACGCCCACGACAGCCTGTCCGGGTCGGCGAGGTCGCCCACCAGGGTCCGGGCGCCGGAGTAGTCCGCGGCCAGCTCCTTCGCGCGGCCGGCGTCCCGTACGAGGAGCACCAGCTCGTCCCCGCGCGCGTGGAGGCGCCGGGCGACGGCCGCGCCGATGCCGGAGCCTGCCCCGGTGATCACATGTGTAGCCATGCTTCACATGCTCGCATCACGGCATGCCGGGCTGGTCACTGCCTGCCCGCGACCCCCTGTGTGCGGGCGATTCACTGCGTGCCGAGCGACTCTTCGAGGTAGGCGAGGGCCCCCACCGGCTCCTCGGCGAAGAACACCAGCTCGTTGAGGGGCAGCGGCAGGAAGCCCTCTTCCTCCATCCGCCGGAACTGCTCCTTGAGCCCGTCGTAGAAGCCCGCCGCGTTGAGCAGCACCACGGGCTTGGTGTGGAGCCCGTGCTTCTTGAGCTCCAGGATCTCGGTGGCCTCGTCCAGCGTCCCGGTCCCGCCGACCATGATCACGATCGCGTCGGCCCTCTCCAGGAGCAGCGCCTTCCTCTCGGCGAGATCCTTGGCGATCACCATCTCGTCGGCGCCCACCCGCGTCTTGGACGCCAGGAAGTCGACGGAGATGCCGACGAGCCGCCCGCCGGCCTCCTGCACACCGTCCGCGACGACCTTCATGAGCCCCACGTCGGACCCGCCCCACACCAGGGTGTGCCCTCCTTTCCCCAACAGCTCGGCGAACTCCCGCGCGGGGCGCGTGTAGCGGTCGTCGAGGTCGGCGGCGGAGAGGAAGACACAGATATTCATGCGCCTACCGTACGGGGGAAGAACTCACGCCCTTCACGCGCTGTGCCTTGCATGGCCGAAGGACACACCATCACTGTCGAGCAGAGCACGGAGCACGTACGCGTGGTGCACCGGGGCGAGGTCCTCGCGGAGAGCCGGCGCCCCGTCGTGCTGCGAGAAACCGGCTGTCCGGTGCGCTACTACCTGCCTCCGGAGGACGTCCGGACGGACCTCCTCACAGCCTCCGAGACCCACACGTACTGCCCCTTCAAGGGCACGGCGTCCTACTGGTCGGTGCCGGGCTCGCCCGACCTGGTGTGGGCTTACCCCGATCCGAAGCCGGACGTCGCCGAGATCAAGGACCACCTCTGTTTCTACGAGGTCGAGGTGGTGGGGTAGAACCAGGTAAAAACCAGGTGGGACGCGGGGCGACGCCACGGAGACCTTCGAGGGGGACGGGCATGACCGGCATGGGAGTCGAGCAGAGCCACGGCGGTCAGGCCGACCCGGGGGGCTTCGGTCCGCCGCCCCCGCCCTTCGCGCCGCCCCCGGCCGCATCGTCGTTCCAGCCCGCCCCGCCTGCGCCGTTCCAGCCCGCGGTCCCCGCCTCTCCTCCCCCGCCGGCACCGGTTGCGCCGCCCTACCCGTCGGCGCCTGCGACACCGCTGGACGGCCCCGAGTTCCTGGCCGCCGACCCCGACAACGGCGTGGCCGTCGGCCCTGAGGGCGTGCACTTCGAACAGGGCGTCTACGCGGCCGATTTCCCGTGACCGCATCTGCAGACCGTCCATTTCCGGCCTATGGGCGCCTACTTGTGTGTGGCGGCGGTGGTGCTCGACGGCCGGATGTTCGAGTGCCGGGTGAAGGCGCGCCGCACGTCCGCGCTGCATGCCTGGTACAGCGAACTGGGCGGCGGCCTGCACCACTACCTGTCCGCAAGGCAGCTCTGACACGCCCCGGAGGACACGGCCTCCGGGCGGGAGGCGTCAGGCGACCGCCCTCGCGCGCGTGGTCGTCGCGATCGTCGCCGAGCCCACCACGCGCGTGCCGTCGTACAGCACGATCGCCTGGCCCGGAGCGACGCCGCGCACCGGCTCCTCGAAGGCGACCTGGAGCTCGTCGCCGACGAGCTCGGCGGTCACGGCCGTCTCGCCGCCGTGGGCACGCAGCTGAGCGGTGTACGTGCCCGCGCCCGCCGGCGCGACACCGCACCAGCGGGGCTTGATCGCGGTGAGGCCCGAGACGTCGAGGGAGGCTGCCGGGCCAACCGTCACCGTGTTGTTCACGGGAGAGATGTCCAGCACGTAGCGCGGCTTGCCGTCGGCCGCAGGGGTGCCGATGCGCAGGCCCTTGCGCTGGCCGATCGTGAAGCCGTACGCCCCCTCGTGGGTGCCCAGCCTGGTGCCCGACTCGTCGACGATGTCGCCCTCGGCCTTGCCGAGCCGCTGCGCGAGGAAGCCCTGGGTGTCGCCGTCGGCGATGAAGCAGATGTCGTGGCTGTCGGGCTTCTTCGCGACGGCGAGCCCGCGGCGCTCGGCCTCCGCACGGATCTCGTCCTTGGTGGTGACCGTGTCGCCCAGCGGGAACATCGCGTGCGCCAGCTGCTTGTCGTCCAGGACTCCGAGCACGTACGACTGGTCCTTGGCCATGTCCGATGCACGGTGCAGCTCGCGGGTGCCGTCCTCGTTCACGATCACCTTGGCGTAGTGACCGGTGCAGACCGCGTCGAAGCCGAGCGCGAGCGCCTTGTCGAGCAGCGCCGCGAACTTGATCTTCTCGTTGCAGCGCAGGCACGGGTTCGGGGTGCGTCCCGCCTCGTACTCGGCGATGAAGTCCTCGACGACGTCCTCGCGGAACCGCTCGGCGAGGTCCCAGACGTAGAAGGGGATGCCGATGACGTCTGCGGCGCGCCGGGCGTCGCGCGAGTCCTCGATGGTGCAACAGCCCCGGGCGCCCGTGCGGAACGACTGCGGGTTCGCCGAGAGGGCGAGGTGCACTCCGGTCACGTCGTGCCCGGCCTCGGCGGCTCGGGCGGCGGCGACGGCGGAGTCCACTCCGCCGGACATGGCGGCGAGGACGCGGAGAGGGCGCTGCGAGATCTCAGTCATAGCTCTTCAAGAGTACGGGTCGACGGGAACCTGGTCCCGCGCGTATCCGTTGACGATCACATGGGGGAACAGAAGGGCCTGGGGAGCCGCCAGGCGGGGAAGGACTCGGGGCCGAGCCTCGGGCGACGCGCGCTGTTCATCGGCGGTGCGGCGGTCGCCGTGAGCGCGGCAGGGCTCGCGCGCGAAGAGCTGGGGCGCCTGTGGTGGCGTCTCCCGGGCGTGGAGAAGGACCGCAAGGAGGGGGAGGTCGATTTCCGTGGCGCGCAGTGGGTGGCGGCGTCCTCGGCGAACCGCCGGCGGGCGGACCGTCCCGACGACTACCGCATCGACCGGGTGGTCATCCACGTCGCACAGGGCAGTTACGCCTCGACCCTGAAGGTGTTCCGGGACCCCGGGCACCAGGCCGCCTCGCACTACGTGGTGCGCAAGGACGGGCACATAGCCCAGATGATCCGCGAGCTGGACGTGGCGTTCCACGCGGGCAACCGGGCCTACAACGAACGGAGCGTCGGCATCGAGCACGAGGGCTTCGTCGACCGGCCCTCGTCGTTCACGGACGCGATGTACCGCGCCTCGGCGCGGCTGACGGCCGCGATATGCGCGCGGTACGACATGCCGGTCGACCGGGAGCACATCATCGGCCATGCCGAGGTGCCGGGCACGGACCACACGGACCCGGGGCCGCACTGGGACTGGGACCGGTACATACGCCTGGTCCGTGAGGCCCGTACGGCGAGCGCCTGATCCCGTACCACGGCGCGCCCCACCCCCGTACGGCGTGTGCTCAACCGTTTCTGCAGAGGACGCCTACGTCAGCCCTGCCGTACGTGCGCGCTCCACCGCCGGGCCGATCGCCTGGGCCACCGCGTCGACGTCCGCCTCCGTCGACGTATGGCCGAGGGAGAAGCGGAGGGTGCCGCGGGCCAGGTCGGGGTCGGTGCCGGTGGCGAGCAGGACATGGCTCGGCTGGGCCACGCCGGCCGTGCACGCGGACCCCGTGGAGCACTCGATGCCCTGGGCGTCGAGCAGGAGGAGCAGCGAGTCGCCCTCGCAGCCGGGGAACGTGAAGTGCGCGTTGGCGGGCAGCCGGTCAGTGGGGTCTCCGCCGAGGATCGCGTCCGGAACGGCCTTGCGCACCACGTCGATCAGCTGGTCGCGCAGTCCGCCGATCTCGAGGGCGAACCGCTCGCGCTGCTCGGCAGCGAGCCGTCCGGCGACGGCGAACGCGGCGACGGCAGGCACGTCCAGGGTGCCGGAGCGGACGTGGCGTTCCTGGCCGCCGCCGTGCAGCACCGGCACGGGGCTGTACTCACGACCGAGCAGCAGTGCGCCGATGCCGTACGGGCCGCCGATCTTGTGCCCGGACACGGTCATCGCCGCGAGCCCGGAGGTGCCGAAGTCGACGGGCACCTGCCCGAAGGCCTGGACGGCGTCCGCGTGCACCGGGACGCCGAACTCGGCGGCGACCGCGGCGAGTTGACGGACCGGCATGACGGTGCCGATCTCGTTGTTGGCCCACATCACGGTCACCAGGGCGACATCGTCGGGGTTGCGCTCGATCGCCTCGCGCAGCGCCTCGGGGTGCACCCGGCCGTAGGTGTCCACGGGCAGGTACTCCACCGTCGCGCCCTCCTGTTCGCCGAGCCAGTGCACGGCGTCGAGGACGGCATGGTGCTCGACAGGGCTCGCCAGGACGCGGGTACGGGCGGGGTCGGCGGCACGGCGGGCCCAGAACAGGCCCTTCACCGCGAGGTTGTCCGCCTCGGTGCCACCGGAGGTGAAGACGACCTCGCTGGGGCGTGCGCCCAGTGCCTCGGCGAGGGATTCACGGGCCTCCTCGACGGTGCGCCGGGCCCGGCGGCCGGCGGCGTGCAGCGAGGAGGCGTTGCCGGTCACGGCGAGCTGGGCTGTCATCGCCTCGATCGCCTCCGGAAGCATCGGAGTGGTCGCGGCGTGGTCGAGGTAGGCCATGGTGGTCTGATTCTACGAGGCCCGGGCGCGGGCCCGTCCGCCACCGTGGGGCGCCCCCTGCCGGGTGGCGTCACGGCGGCAGGTCAGAAGGACCAGGACACCGTGTGGTCGACCGAGACGAAGGCTGCCAGAACCAGCAGGTCGGCAAGGCCGAGGCCCAGGCCGAGCAGGGCGCGGCCGCGGCGCGCGGTGCCGCGGTGGAGCGCGAAGGCCGCAAGGGCGATGGCGACCGGCCCGAGGAAGAGATTGAGGACGAGCAGGCCGACCAGGCCGAGGACGAACGAGGCGACGGCCATGCCGTCGGCGTCACCCACGCCGGAGCGGCGCAGCTCGGGGCCTCGCTTGCCGGACCGGTCGGACCGGCCCGCAGGCGGTGCGGAAGATGTCGGACGCGCGGAGAAGGCGGCGGTGAATTGCATGACTCCACTCCTGAAGGGATCTGCGGAGAGTTCCTGAGGGGATCAGCGGTCAGTGGTCGTGGCGCCGGCGGGAGTGCCGCTCGCGTACGGCGAAGACGGCGAGCCATACGCCGATCACGGCTGCGGCGGCCAGCGTGAGGGGAAGAGGGGCGTGGGCCACGGTGCCCAGCGTGACGCCCAGCAGAAGCAGGGCTGCGACGAGGATCAGCATCGAATGCCTCTCGTGGAAGTTTTGGGTGAACGCTTGTCGCTACAACTGTTCACTGACTACTGAGTCTAACTGCCCTCCCGGCTTCCCAATTCCAGAGAACAGTTGTTAACTGCATGGCATGAGTCACATACCAGCCGGTATCCGCCAGACCCAGAAGCAGAGGACCCGACAGGCCCTGCTGGACGCGGCGTTGGGGCTGCTGGAGGGTCAGAGCCTGAGCAGCCTGGGCCTGCGCGAGGTCACCCGCGCCGTCGGTATCGCGCCGACCGCCTTCTACCGGCACTTCCGCAGCACCGCGGACCTCGGAGTCGCGCTGGTCGAGGAGGCGCTCGGCAGCCTGCACGAGATGATCGGCACCACGCTCGCGGCGACCGGCGACAGCGACCAGCGCATCGACCGCACCGTCGACTTGATCGCGAGTCATGTACGGACTCACGCCCCGCACGTCCGCTTCATCACGCGCGAGCGACACGGCGGCGTACAGCCGGTCCGCGCCGCCATCGGCGAGCAACTGGACCGGTTCGCCGGGGAAGTGGCCGTCGAACTCGCCAAGCACCCCGAATCGGAGGGCTGGAGCGAGGACGACCTGCTGATGCTGGCGCGCCTGTACGTCGACCACATGGTGATGACCGCGTCCGCGTTCCTCGAGACCGAACCGGGCACCGAGGAGCGCGTGGCCAGCCTCGCGCGCCGCCAGATGCGCCTGGTGAGCCTGGGCCGCCGCCACTGGCTGGACTGAACGGCACCCCGCCGAACCAACCCGTCATCGGCCTCCAGGAGGCGCGGACGGCGCGGAGGGAAGGCGACTGGGAGGGCACGGGAACACCTGACAGTAAATGTCAGGAAATTCGGGCACTGTGCGGTAGCCATGGAGCAACGCCACGAGCAGCGCCCGAGCAACACAGGAAATCGAGCACCACAGAGGAAGAGGCCCGAGATGAATACCCTGCCCGACCCGCGCCCCCTGTTCGAACGCGCCACCGAGCAGCTCTCCGCGCTGATCAAGACGGTCCGCGCCGAGCAGCTGACGGCGCCGACACCCTGCTCCGAGTTCGACGTACGCGCCCTGCTCTCGCACATCGTCGGCGTCACCCGCCGCATCGCGGTCGTCGGCGAGGGCGGCAAGGCACTGTCCGTTCCGGCGTCCGCCGAAGGCGTGCCCGACGACGGCTGGAGCGTCGCGTACGAGGAGATGCGGGCCGGTGCGATCGCCGCATGGGCGGACAGCGCGCGGCTGGACGCACAGATGGAGATGCCGTGGGGCACGATGCCGGGACGGGCGGCGCTCTCCGGGTTCGTCATGGAGCTGGTGACGCACGCCTGGGACCTGTCCGAGGGGCTGGGGAGGCCGCTCGAACTGGACCAGGAGCTGGCCGAGTTCGCACTGAGGTTCGGTCGACAGGCGCTGCCGGCCGAACGCCGCGGGGAGGGTGTTCCCTTCGAGGCGGTGCTGCCCGCCCCCGAGGGGGCGGACGCCTACGGACAGCTGGCCGCCTGGCTCGGACGGCAGCCCGTCGCCCTCCGGTGATCCGGGCGACTCAGCTCAGCCGCGCCCGCGCCAGCTGGCGCGACTGAGCGACCAGCCGGTCCGCGCTGTCCCAGACCTCGGCGTCCTCCTCCAGGAAGCCGCCCGCGAGGTTGCGCGTGCTGATGGCGACCCGCAGCGGTCCGGGCGCCGGGCGGCACCGTACGTGCACGGTGAGCTCGACCGTCGGCACCCAGCCCTTGAGGCCCAGGTCGAAGGCGGTGGGCGGCAGGGCGTCCACGGCGAGCAGCAGCGAGAAGGGGTCGGCGTCCCGGCCGTCTGCGAGCCCGAACCACGCCCGCATGTCCCCCTTGCCGGACGGCTGACCCAGCGCCCAGCCGAGCGTCGACGGGTCGAGTTTGACCATCAGCCGGTCGGCGATCGGGAAGCCGCCCATCGGCGACGCGCCCTCGGGTGCGTCATCCGCGCCGAAGCACTGCTCGACGGGCGGCATCCGGGGCGGCTCGGCCGTGGTGCGCACGTCGTCGGGGAGTCCGTCGAGGTCGCCGTACGAGGCAAGCACCCGGATGCGCTCGACCTCGTTGCCCTCGTCGTCGTACTGCAGGAGCGACGCCTGCCCGGTCGACAGGGTGCGGCCGGTGCGTACGGTCTCCGTGCGGACGACGGCGGGGCCCGGGCGGGACGCCGTCAGATAGTGCGCGGAGATCGTGAACGGGTCGGTGTGCGGCAGGGTGTCCGCGAGGGCCCGACCCAGGACGGCGAGCAGATAGCCGCCGTTGACGGCGCCGGCGATCGTCCAGCCGGCGGAGAGCTCGGCCTCGTACAGGCCCGGCTCGCGCGGTGTGACCGCGGTGTCCCGGTCGAACTCACTGTCCCCGATCGTTGCCTGGGTCGTCTGCGCTGCCTGTGCTGCTGCCATGGCGGCACCGTACAACAGAAAACTACTAAGCGGTAGCTTTGAATTCTCCTGCCGCATCGTCGGGCTCGACCGCCGTGGACCTCCGGTTCCAGGCCCGGGGCGCGCGCCAGTGGTACCGCATCGCGAGCAGCCGCAGGACGAACGCGGTCGCCGCGGCGACGCCGCTCGTGACGGCGGACAGGGCGTCGAACTTGATGCACAGCGCGACCATCGCCGTGCCGACCATCGCGGGCACCGCGTACAGGTCCCGGTCCCAGCGCACGAGCGAGGGCACCTCGTTGGCGATGATGTCGCGCAGCACACCGCCGCCCACCGCCGTAGCAACGCCCAGAGCCGCCGAGGCGGTCAGCCCGAGCCCGTACTCGTACGCCTTGGTGGTACCGGCAACGCAGAAGAGCCCGAGGCCCGCCGCGTCGAAGATGTTCACGCCGGTCTGGATCCGCTCCACCTCGGGGTGCAGGAAGAAGACCAGCGCCGCCGCGATCAGCGGCATGAGGAAGTACCCGAGATCCGTGAAGGCGGCCGGCGGGACCGCCCCGATGATCAGGTCGCGCAGCACCCCTCCGCCCAGCGCGGTGACCTCCGCGAGCACCCCGATGCCGAAGACGTCGAAGTTCTTGCGTACGGCGAGGAGGGCGCCGGAGATGGCGAAGACGAAGATCCCGGCGAGGTCGAGCGAATGCTGGACGGAAGGGGTGAACAGATCCTGGAGCACCCGACATTCTTACCTGTGTGCCGACTGTGTCGTGACGTCGCAGGTCAGGGCCGTCCCGGCGCAGGTCAGGGCGGTCCCGCAGGACGGGAGGGCGCCGTCTCGCCGGACGGGAAGGCGCCGCGTCGCCGCGCTCCCGTCCGGCCGTGATCGTGACCGCTCATACGGCCTGCTGCTCCCGGCCTGCTACTCCTTGACCGGCTTCTCCGCGGACGGTTCCGGCACGGCGGGCTCCGCCCCGACCGCTTCCGGCTCGGACGCTTCCGGATCGGACGGCTCCGGCACGGACGCTTCCGGCTCAGACGGCTCCGGCTCGGACGCCTGCTCGGCAGCCGTCTCCTCGGGCTCGTCCCCGCCCACCGTCACCACGTCGATCGCCTCGGTGGCCGCCGTCAGCAGGACCGTGTCCTGCGGTGCCTGGTCCTCGGCGTTCTCGGGGTGGTGGCAGGCGACCTGCTGGCCGGGCTTCAGTTCGAGCAGCAGCGGCTCCTGCGTCCTGCAGATGTCCGTCGCCTTCCAGCAGCGGGTGTGGAACCGGCAGCCGCTCGGCGGCGAGATCGGCGACGGCACGTCGCCCTTGAGCAGGATCCGCTCGCTCTTGGCCGCCCGGCGCCTGGGGTCGGGGATCGGCACCGCCGACATCAGGGCCTTGGTGTACGGGTGCATGGGCGCCTTGTACAGCGAGTCCCGGTCGGCGAGCTCGACGATCTTGCCGAGGTACATCACCGCGATGCGGTCGGACACATGCCGGACGACCGACAGGTCGTGGGCGATGATCACGTAGGTGAGACCCAGCTCGGCCTGGAGGTCGTCGAGCAGGTTCACCACCTGCGCCTGGATCGACACGTCGAGCGCGGAGACCGGCTCGTCCGCCACGACGAGCTTCGGGTTGAGCGCGAGCGCGCGGGCGATGCCGATGCGCTGGCGCTGGCCTCCGGAGAACTCGTGCGGGTAGCGGTTGTAGTGCTCGGGGCTCAGGCCCACGACCTCGAGGAGCCGCTGCACCTCCTTCTTGATGCCGCCCTCGGGCGTGACGCCCTGCAGCCGGAAGGGCGCGCCGACGATCGTGCCGATCGTGTGGCGCGGGTTCAGCGACGAGTAGGGGTCCTGGAAGATCATCTGCACGTCGCGGCGCAGCGGGCGCATCCCGCCGACGCCGAGGTGCGTGATGTCCTTGCCCTCGAACTCGATCTTCCCTGCGGTCGGTTCGAGCAGCCGTGTGATCAGCCGCCCCATGGTCGACTTGCCGCAGCCGGACTCGCCGACGACGCCGAGCGTCTCGCCCGAGCGCACCTCGAAGTCGAGCCCGTCGACGGCCTTCACCGCGCCGGCCTGGCGCTGCAGGAGGCCCTTGCGGATGGGGAAGTGCTTCTGCAGCCCGGAGACCCTGAGCAGGGCCTCGCCCTGGGCCGGACCCTTCTTCAGCTTGGCGCCACCGCTCTGCGCGGGAATGGTCACGGCCTTGTCCTCGCTCGTCACGGCGCTCTTCTCAGGGTTCGCGCTCACAGCTTGGGCGCAATCTCTTCGGTCCAGATACGTTCCCGCTGCTCCTGCGTCATATGGCAGGCGGCCCAGTGCCGGCTGCCGACCTCGGCGAGCTCAGGACGGAC
This sequence comes from Streptomyces sp. NPDC002577, assembly GCF_053594815.1. Classification (NCBI taxonomy): domain Bacteria; kingdom Bacillati; phylum Actinomycetota; class Actinomycetes; order Kitasatosporales; family Streptomycetaceae; genus Streptomyces; species Streptomyces sp. NPDC002577. The sequence goes on from NZ_JBSFWK010000027.1 coordinate 29,018, forward strand.
GGTGCGGGTCACGTTGTCCTTGGGCACGTCCGCGTACGGGCAGCGCGGGTTGAAGGCACAGCCCGACGGGATGTTGATCAGTGAGGGCGGGGAGCCCTTGACCGGGATCAGCCGGTCGGTCTGCTCGCGGTCGAGCCGCGGCATCGACCCGAGCAGGCCCCAGGTGTACGGGTGCCGGGGCTCGTAGAACACGCTCTCGGCCGGGCCGCGCTCCACGCAGCGGCCGCCGTACATCACGAGGATGTCGTCCGCGAGCTCGGCGACCACGCCGAGGTCGTGGGTGATGATGATGACCGCGGAGCCGAACTCCTTCTGCAGATCGCGGATCAGGTCGAGGATCTGCGCCTGGACCGTCACGTCGAGGGCGGTCGTCGGCTCGTCCGCGATGAGCAGCTCGGGGTTGTTGACGAGCGCCATGGCGATCATCGCGCGCTGCCGCATACCGCCGGAGAACTCGTGCGGGTAGCTGTCGACCCGCTTGTCCGGCTGGGGGATGCCCACCCGGTCGAGCATCTCGATGGCGCGCCTGCGGGCGGTCTTCTTGTCCACGTCGTGGTGGACCTGGTACGCCTCCACGATCTGCCGGCCGATCGTGTAGTACGGGTGCAGGGCCGACAGCGGATCCTGGAAGATCATGGACATCTCGCGGCCGCGCAGCTTGCGCACCTCGTCCGGGTCGGCGGACAGCAGTTCCCTGCCGTCGAGCCAGATCTCGCCGGAGAGCTGCGCCTTGCGCTTGCCGTACTGGCCGGCGGTGTGCAGGCCCATGATGCCGAGCGAGGTCACGGACTTGCCGGAGCCCGACTCACCCACGATGCCGAGGGTCTTGCCCTTCTCCAGCTGGAAGCTGAGCCCGTCGACGGACTTGACCAGGCCGTCGTCGGTGGGGAAGTGCACCTTGAGGTCGCGTACTTCGAGGAAGGCGGTCGGGGCGGGCGAGTCCTGGGCGACGGGCTCGCCGACGGCCGCTCCGCTCTTGCTGAGTTCGGTCATGCGAGCCTCACTCGGGGATCGATCACGGCGTACAGGAGGTCCACGACGAGGTTCGCGACGGCGATCGCGAGGGCCGCGAACAGCGTCACGCCGAGGATCACCGGCAGGTCCTTGGAGCTGATGGCCTGGACCGCGGCGAGACCGAGCCCCGGCAGGTTGAACGTGGACTCGGTCAGCACGGCGCCGCCGAGCAGTACGCCGATGTCGAGACCGAAGACGGTCAGGATCGGCGTCATCGCGGAGCGCAGGGCGTGCCGGGTGATGACGGCGCGCTCACCGAGCCCCTTGGCGCGGGCGGTGCGGATGTAGTCCTCGCCGAGCACCTCCAGCATGGTGGCGCGGGTGAGGCGGGCGTACATGGCTGCGTTGAGCAGGGCGAGCACGATCCACGGCAGCAGCAGCGTCTGGAACCAGACGCCGATGGAGTCGTCCGTGCTCAGGTTGTCCTCGATGTGCACCCAGCCCAGGCTGTGCACGAAGATGCCCATCGCGACCATGCCGGTGAAGAAGATCGGCAGGGAGACGCCGCCGAGCGCGGCGATCATCGCGGTGCGGTCCCAGACGGAGCCCCGCTTGAGGGCGGAGAGCACCCCGGTCGCGACACCCGCGGCGAGCCACAGGACGCAGGCACCGGCGGTGAGGGCAGCGGTGACGGGCAGCGCGTCCTTGAGCGTGCTCCACACCGGCTCCTCCGTGCGGAAGGAGTAGCCGAAGCAGGGGGCGGGGCAGTGGGTGACGTCGTTGCCGTTGGCGTAGTCGCGCCCCATCGGGATGGCCTTGACGAAGTCCCAGAACTGCACGAGCAGCGGCTGGTCGAGGCCCAGTTTGGTGCGGATGCCCTCGACTTGCTCGGCACCCGATGCCTTGCCGGCGAAGAGGACGGCGATGTCCTGTCCCGCCCACTTGGGCAGCATGAAGAAGACGGTGAAGGTCGCGAGCAGTACGACCAGCACCATGATGACTACGGCGATCAGGCGCCGGATGAGATAAGCAAGCACTGTGCGCGGCCCGGCGGCGGCCGGGTCCTCCTCGTGAGAGGTCCCGGCCGCCGCCCGGGGCCATCACCTGCCCTTCGGACTGGCGGGATTCGGCGGCGTGGAAACGGTGACTACTGGTGTTCGGCGACTACTTGACGACGCCCAGCGACACGTAGTCGTACCGACCGTTGTATGCAGCGGACGAGTAGACGTTCGTCAGACGCGGGCCGCGCCACGAGATGTTCTTCTCGTAGATGAACGGCATCCAGTCGGCGTTGTCGAGCAGGCGCTTGTCGAGCTGCTTGTACAGCTCCTCGGACTTGGCCTTGTCGGTCGTCGCGATCGCGTCGTCGAAGATCTTGTCGATCGTCTTGTCCTTGATCTGCGACTCGTTGTAGTTGCCGCTCTCGAACAGGAAGCGGCTGTCGAACAGCGGCTGCGCGTAGCCCTGGCCGGTCGCGAAGTCCGGGCCCCAGCCGCTCATCGTCATGCCGTAGCCACGCGCCTTCACGACCTTCGGCGAGCCGGTGATGCTGGAGGACTCGGCGCCGTCGATCGGGTCGACCTCGATCTTGATGCCGACCTTGCCGAGCTGCTCCTGCAGGGCCTCGGCGGTGTCGACCTCACCCGGGTTGTTGCTACGGGCGCTGATCTTGGTGGAGAAGCCGTTCGGCTCGCCGCACTCCTTCAGCTCCGCCTTGGCCTTGGTGAGGTCCGGCTTGCCCTTGCGGGCGAGGACGCCGTACGGGTCGTAGTCGCTGTAGCCGGGGATCGCCTTCGGGAAGGTGGAGTTGGCGATCTCACCGCCGGCGACCGCGCCACCGCGGGTCTGCTGCAGGCCCGCGAAGTCCGTGGCGTAGAAGACGGCCTTGCGGCAGTGGACGTTGTCCAGCGGCTTCGCGGTGTGGACGAGCGCCACGTAACGGACGAACGACGTCTGGATGTTGTCGATGTCGGCCTTGTGGTCCTCGACGGCGGTGACACGGCCGGACTGGGTCATGCCCGTGCCGTTGACGTCGATGTCGTAGTCGCCTTCCATCAGCCGCTTGTCGTTCTCCTCCAGGTTGGCGGAGATCGTCACGGTGATCTTGTTCGGCAGGGCCGGGCGGATCGGGTCCGACGCCTTGTTCCACTTGTCGTTGCGGACCAGGGTCAGGCCCTTGTTCGCCTTGTACGACTGGACCTTGTACGGGCCGGAGGAGAACGGGTGCTGCGTGTACTTGGCGCCCGTGTCCTCGCTCTGCTTCACCGGGGCGCCGGTGGGCATCGCCAGGAACTGCTCGAAGTCACCGTTGGGCTTCGGCAGCTTGAAGACGACGGTCTGGTCGTCCGGCGTCTCGATCGCCTTCAGGCCCAGCTTGTCCGCGGACTTGTCCTTGTAGGGGCCCTTGTACTCGCCCTTGGGGTCGAGCGTCTGCTTGAGGTACGCGGGGCCGCCGGTGATGACGTCGGTCGCCCAGATGCGCTCGATGCCGTACTTGACGTCCTTGGAGGTCAGCTTGGAGCCGTCCTCCCACGTCAGGCCGTCACGCAGCTTGTACGTGTAGGTCTTGCCGTCGGCCGAGACCTCGGCCGGACCGGTGGCGAGGTCGCCGACGAGCTTGTTGGACGCGGCGCCCGGCTTGGTGTCGTACGTGACCAGGGTGCGGGTGAAGAACCGCATGAAGTCCCAGGTCATGCCGTAGTACGTGCGCTGCGGGTCCAGGGAGTCGAAGTCCTGCTTGCCGACGAACTTCAGCGTCCCGCCCTTCTTGGTGGACGCGTTGACGACCTTGTTCAGCGCGGCGTTGTAGCCCGCGCCCTTCGCGTCGTCGCTGCCGTTGCCGTCATCGCCGCCGCCGCACGCCGTGGTGGTCACCAGCGCCGCGACAACGAGGGCTGCGCCAGCAGCGAGCCGTCGCTTCGGGGAACCTGTGGGCATTTTTCTCGTAACCTCCGAGATTCGCGGTCCCGGGCCTCAAGCCGGAGAACCATGGGAAGAAAGGCCACCTGACGGTGCGGCAGGGGCTGGTCGTTCGGCTAACGGGTCCCCTTGGGGTCGAGCGCGTCGCGCAGACCGTCTCCGAAGAGGTTGAAGGCGAGCACGGTGATGAAGATCGTCGCGCCGGGGAAGACCATGAACATCGGGTCGTGCTCGTAGGTCTCCAGGGCGTCGCGCAGCATGCCGCCCCACGAGGCCGTCGGCGGCCGGACACCCGCACCGAGGAAGCTCAGGGCCGCCTCCGTGAGGATGTTGGTGGGGATCATCAGCGTCGCGTAGACGGTGATGGGGGCGACGAGGTTGGGCAGCAGTTCCCGGAAGAGGATGTGCCGGCGGCCTCCACCGAGGCTGCGCGCGGCTTCGATGTATTCGCGCTCCCTCAGGCTCAGGGTCTGGCCGCGGACGATGCGGCCGACGTACGGCCAGCCGAAGAAGCCGATGACCGCAACGAGCACGGCGATCCGCACCCCCGAGCCGGTCAGGCCCAGCAGATCGTCCGGGAGGACCGAGACCAGGGAGATGATGAACAGCAGCTGCGGGAAGGACAGCAGCACGTCCATGATGCGGCTGATGAGCGCGTCGATCCAGCCGCCGAAGTAGCCCGCCACGATGCCGAAGAGGGTGCCGAGCACGACCGCGACCACGGCGGCGAGGAAGGCCACCAGAAGCGAGATGCGGGCGCCGTAGACGATGCGGCTGAAGACGTCGCGGCCCTTGTTGGGCTCGACCCCGAAGAGGAAGTCGCTGCTCATTCCGCCGAACGACCCCTGCGGGAGATTGGTCAGCGGGTCGAGCTTGTCCTGGTGGAAGTCGTTCGGGGGGTGGCCGAGAAGGCTCACGATCAGCGGCGCGAAGACGGCCACCAGGATCAGCACGAGCACGGTGATACCGCCGGCGAGCGCGACCTTGTCCTGCTTCAGACGGTTCCAGGCGATCTGCTTGAGGGAACGGCCCTCGACCTTCTTCACCCCCGCCGCGGCGGGGTCTGCGAGCGCGGGCGGCGCCGCCTCCGCGGTCGGCTCGTGCAGTGGTGCCGTCATCAGGCAGGGACCCCTCTCAACCGGCGGTGGCCGGGCCGCACTTGCCGCTGTAGCGGCGGTGATCAATCGACAAGTCGTCAGCAGAGGGTGGCAGAACCCCCCTTGGAGCGGGAGTCTTCATCGCCGTCGTGATCTGTTGCCAGACCGTACGGCGAATGGATGCCTAAACGTGATGCTGTGCTGGGGTTTCCGTTATCCGGACGCTTGATAACGCCCCTCGGACGCAGGGCAGTTGGGCCGAAAGGGTTCACGCGCGTAGATCTACGCCACTTTCACCACCAGACAACCCCAGAGCGGACATATCGGTTTGGTGTTGCTGTGAAACGCGTCCACAAAGTGGAACAGGTGAATGTGTCCTGGAAATTGCCCCTGTGGACAGGGTCGGACCGCCCCCAGGACCCTCGGGCCATCGCCTGCGGGCGCAGGGGGTGTAGGAAGGCGGAACGGTTCAGTACGTGGCGCCCGGCGGCGGATATCCGTATCCCGCGGCGGGGGCAACGGGGGCCGCGTGGGCCTCGCGGTCGTAGAACGGCCGGGAGTTGGCGCGGAGCCACATCGCGACCGGGTCGTGGTCGTCGGACATCGCGACGGTCGATACGGGCAGCCCGTCCGGCACGGCTCCGATCGACTGCTGCATCATCGCCCGCACCGAGTCGACCGCCGGCGTGCTGGTGTCGTATACATCGAGGCCGATCGCCAAATAGGGCGCACCCAGGGCCGGTTGCACCCAGGCGCGGCGCAAGGCGCGCACCACGGGGGTACGGTGGGCGTTCTGCGTGAGCAGGGCGTAGAACTGCGGGATCTCGATGGCCGGCTCGCTGAGCCGGAGCGGTCCCGCGGGCTGGCGGTCGAGCCCGGTGGCGATACGGCGCAGGTCGAGCCAGGGGACGCCGACGCCGCCCCCCGGCGCATGCGGGTTGAGCCAGAGCCCGAAGTGGTCGGGGTAGAGCGCGCGGGCCGCTTCGAGTCCGCTCACGACCTCGGTGGCGCGGGTCCAGCCGCTGGCCGAGAGCTCCTGTGCGGAGGTGACGCAGGGCGCGTAGTTGAACCCGTCGACCTCCATGTTCCCGTACTGCGCGTCCGGGGATCCGGCCTGGCCGTGCCAGAGCAGCATCCAGACCTGGCCGGCAGCCGGGTCGGCGAGCGCACGCAGCAGCGCCTCGTACGCGTCGTAACGCCCGGGCGTCACCTGCCGCAGCATGTGCTCGACCTGCCCGGCCGCAGCCGTGCCCGACGCACTCACCCTTGACCGCCCCTTCATGACGCACTCCTACGGACCCGACGGGACCGCCGGATCCGCGCGCATACGCTCACCGCCGCCGACGGAGTCATTCTGCATCTTCCGGGCGCCGACACTCGGGCCCCGGCCGGAATTCCGCCCCCGCCCCGACATGAAACCAGGTTAGGGGGCGGTACTGACAGCGGCTTGACGCACCGCGTGCCGAGGGCCCAGCCGACGGCGGATCCGGTCAGTGGTCGCGGCGGTAAAAGGGGCGCACCGTCTCGCGCATCCAGTCGGCCACCGGGTCCTGGGCCAGGTCCATGAGGACGAGGTTCACCGGCCAGGCGACCGGTACGCGGCCGAGGGCGCGGCCCAGCGCGTCCATCGGGATGTTCCGGGCGTTTCCCTCCCACTCCGAGAGCTCCACGCCGACGAAGAGCACCGGGTCGCCGCCCTCGATGCTGGCGAGGCAGCGGCGTGCGGTCAGCACGATGCCGGTCTCCGCGAACTCTCCGGAGGCCGCGGACAGGAAGTCCACCGGGTCGTCCTGCCAGTCGGGTTCGAAGAGGCGTACGCGTCCGCCGCTCGCGGGACCGTCGAGGGGGGTGCGGCCCGCCCGGCACAGCTCGGCGACGGCGGGCGGCGGCAGCGGTACGCCGACCGTGCCGTCCGGATTGACGGCTATGCCGAGGCCGGGCGGCAGACCGCGCGCGAACTCGACGGCGGGTGCCACCGTGTAGCTCATGTGGTCGCCCACGACCTGGCGGAATTGCTGCTCGGAGCTGAAGACGGGGACGTACGCCTGACCGTCGATCTCCAGGGTCGGCAGGTCCAGGCCCCGGCTGTCGGGACCGCCGCCGCCCGGCAGCGGGATCCATAGGGGGCTGCGCCCGAGCACCTCGACGATGCGGGCACCCGCCGACGGGACGCCGAGGGAGGCGGCGAGCACCTCCTCCAGCTCGTTGGCGGGCCATCCGCCGTGCGGATGGGGGTGCGGGATGTCCATGTGCCTACCACCTCGTGCCTCTGTTTGCTGCGGTTCGCACCCTAACGCCGGCCGCTGGGTCTGGCGCCCACCCCCGCCCGCGCCCGCGCCGCAAAGGCGGTACCGGCCACCGGCCGGTAGCCGCGTACGTGCCGAAGGGGACGTGGCGGGATGTCCGCCCGCTGGGGGCACCTCCCAGGCCTTTGAGGCACTGGGGGAGTACATCCCGGCGCGGCCCCGACCCACCCACCGGCCGCAGGCGCCCCAGCCGAGAACAACCCGCAGACGCGCACGCGCCAACGGACCCACCGGCGGAAGGCGAACCGCCGACCGGCAGAGCCCCGCTCACCGGTCGAAATCGACCGCCCGCAGTACATCCGCCCCCGGCCGGTCCAGCAGCACCGCAGACGAGCAGCCCACCGGCAGCTCGCCGCGCTCGACAGAGCGGATCAGTTGTGCGACCGCCCGGCGGTGTCGCGCGAACGCGTACCGGGAGACGCCTCGGCCGCGCTCCCGCTGCCCCGCCAGTGCCGTGCCGGGTGTGACGTCGAGTACCAGCAGGTGCAGGGTGGAGCCGCGGCGCCGGGCCGCGCGCCCCAGCCACCGGCGCACCCACGCCTGCGTACCGCAGTCGTGCACGACGACGCTCTCGCCAGAGCGCAGCGCGCGGCGCAGCCCGGCGTAGTGCGCGAGGCGGACGAAGGGGCGGTAGACGGCATAGGGGAACAGGCGGGGCGCCCGCCGGTCCCAGCGGTCGCGGGTGTCCTGCGAGTCGACCCGCGCGCCGGCCACGGCCCGCCGCATCAGCGTGGACTTGCCGCTGCCCGGCAGCCCGGACACGACGACGATGTCACCCGCGGCGAACGACAGGCGGCGCGGACCGCTGCCCACCCGGTCACGGAGATCGCGGACGACGGCCTCGGGGAGACGGCCGCGGTTCTTCCCGACTGCGGCGGCGGCCCGCCCCTGCAGCGCCACCCCGGTCGTGGTCGCGTATGCCCTGGTCCTCTGCACCGTGATCGTCCTCCCCGTCGGTCACATCACCCTGCCCTGACGAGTGTAAAGAGACAGTAATACCGGACAAGCTGATTACAGGGCCGTTGCTCCCGGAAGAATCCTGTTGCTCCCCTGCGACAGTGCCCGGAGGGGCGTGCAATGATGGGCGCGCCAACTGCATACCGGCCGCTTGAATCCGCGCGGGAGAGCCCTCAGCCGTCCAGGTCATGGCAGGTCCACACCGGTCCTGTTCCTGACAGATCCTGGCTGGGGCGCCGAAGGAGCAAGTCCCTCCCTTGAATCTCTCAGGCCCCGATACCGCGCGGGCGAGGCACATCTGAAAAGCGGGCCGTCACGGCCGGGCAGTCGGGTTACTGCCCAGGCGGGGACGGCTCCACCCACGGTGCAAGCCGCGGGCCCCCGGCTCGTGGCGAACCTCTCAGGTTCCGATGACAGATGGGGAGGATCGACTCGACCTCGCCCGTCATGCCCCCTGGGAGCACCCCCCTATGAGCAATGCCCTGCGCAACACCGCCCTCGATGCGCTGCACCGCGCGCTCGGCGCGACCATGACCGACTTCGCGGGCTGGGACATGCCGCTGCGGTACGGCAGCGAGCGCGACGAGCACAACGCCGTACGCACCCGGGCCGGCCTCTTCGACCTCTCTCACATGGGCGAGATCACCGTCACCGGGCCGGACGCCGCGAACCTGCTGGACTACGCGCTGGTCGGCAACATCGGCGCCGTCGCGGTCGGCCGTGCCCGCTACACCATGATCTGCCGGGAGGACGGCGGCATCCTCGACGACCTGATCGTGTACCGGCTCGCCGAGCAGGAGTACATGATCGTCGCCAACGCCTCCAACGCGCAGGTGGTGCTGGACGCCGTCACGGCCCGCGCGGCCGGTTTCGACGCGGCCGTACACGACGACCGTGACGCGTACGCGCTGATCGCGGTCCAGGGCCCCGAGTCCCCCGGCATCCTGAAGTCGCTCACCGACGCCGACCTGGACGGGCTGAAGTACTACGCCGGTCTGCCAGGCACCGTCGCGGGCGTCCCCGCGCTGATCGCCCGTACCGGCTACACGGGTGAGGACGGCTTCGAGCTGTTCGTGGCGCCCGAGCACGCGGAGAAGCTGTGGCAGGCGCTGACCGAGGCGGGCGCCCCCGTCGGTCTCGTCGCGTGCGGGCTGTCGTGCCGCGACACGCTCCGCCTGGAGGCGGGCATGCCGCTGTACGGGCACGAGCTGTCCACCGCGCTGACCCCGTTCGACGCCGGTCTGGGACGAGTGGTCAAGTTCGACAAGACCTCCAACAACGGTGACTTCGTGGGGCGCCCCGCCCTGCTCGAGGCCGCCGAGCGGGCCGAGAAGAACCCGCCCCGCAAGCTCGTCGGGCTGATCGCCGAGGGCCGCCGCGTGCCCCGCGCCGGGTACCAGGTCGTCGCCGAGGGCAAGGTGATCGGCGAGGTCACCTCCGGCGCGCCGTCGCCCACGCTCGCCAAGCCGATCGCGATCGCGTACGTCGACGCCGCCCACGCCGCGCCGGGCACGGCGGGCGTCGGAGTGGACATCCGCGGGAAGAGCGAGCCGCACCAGGTCGTCTCGCTCCCCTTCTACAAGCGCCAGAATTGAACCCTCCCCGGCCACGAAGGCAAGGGATTCCTGGCTCACGCTGCTCGACGGCTCAGTGAACCGACGAGTCTGACGCGATCAGCACCAGCCGGGTCGAAACCAGCCCGGAAAAGAAACAGACGCCGCGGACCATGGGAAATCGGACGTGGTTCTCGTCCGAAGCACCCGCGGCGGCACCCGTACCACGGCGTGAGCGGCTGATATCCCTCTGTAGTCAGCACCCGCATCACCCCACCATCACAGCACCGTCCCGCGTACAGGAGAATTCAGGTCATGAGCAACCCCCAGCAGCTGCGCTACAGCAAAGAGCACGAGTGGGTGTCGGCCGCCGAGGACGGCGTCTCGACGGTCGGCATCACCGAGTACGCCGCGAACGCGCTGGGCGATGTCGTCTACGCCCAGCTCCCGGAGGTCGGCGACACGGTGACCGCGGGCGAGACCTGCGGCGAGCTGGAGTCGACCAAGTCGGTCAGCGATCTGTACGCGCCCGTCTCCGGTGAGGTCACCGAGACCAACGAGGACGTAGTCAACGACCCGTCGCTGGTGAACTCCGCGCCCTTCGAGGGCGGCTGGCTGTTCAAGGTACGCGTCTCGGAGGAGCCGGCCGACCTGCTCTCCGCCGACGAGTACGCCGACTTCTCCGGCAACTGACCCCGGCGCCCGGCCGTACCGACCGTACGGCCGCACCGACCGACGCACCGAAATGACCGCCGCACCGAACGGGACCTCGATGTCGCTTCTCAACTCCTCCCTTCACGAGCTCGACCCGGATGTCGCCGCCGCCGTCGACGCCGAGCTCCACCGCCAGCAGTCCACGCTCGAGATGATCGCCTCGGAGAACTTCGCTCCGGTGGCCGTCATGGAGGCGCAGGGCTCGGTGCTGACCAACAAGTACGCCGAGGGCTACCCCGGCCGCCGCTACTACGGCGGCTGCGAGCACGTGGACGTCATCGAGCAGATCGCCATCGACCGGATCAAGGCGCTGTTCGGTGCCGAGGCAGCCAACGTGCAGCCGCACTCCGGCGCGCAGGCGAACGCGGCGGCGATGTTCGCGCTGCTGCAGCCCGGCGACACGATCATGGGCCTGAACCTGGCGCACGGCGGCCACCTGACCCACGGCATGAAGATCAACTTCTCCGGCAAGCTGTACAACGTGGTCGCCTACCACGTGGACGACAACGGCGTCGTGGACATGGCCGAGGTCGAGCGCCTCGCCAAGGAGTCCAAGCCGAAGCTGATCGTCGCCGGCTGGTCGGCGTACCCGCGCCAGCTGGACTTCGCCGCGTTCCGCCGAATCGCGGACGAGGTCGGCGCCTACCTCATGGTCGACATGGCGCACTTCGCCGGCCTCGTCGCGGCCGGGCTCCACCCCAACCCGGTCCCGCACGCCCATGTCGTGACCACGACCACGCACAAGACGCTGGGCGGCCCGCGCGGCGGAGTGATCCTCTCCACCCAGGAACTCGCCAAGAAGATCAACTCGGCGGTGTTCCCCGGTCAGCAGGGCGGCCCGCTGGAGCACGTCATCGCGGCCAAGGCCGTCTCCTTCAAGGTCGCGGCGAGCGAGGAGTTCAAGGAGCGCCAGCAGCGCACCCTCGAGGGCTCCAAGATCATCGCCGAGCGCCTCGTGCAGCCCGACGTCACCGAGGCCGGCGTCTCCGTCCTCTCCGGCGGCACCGACGTCCACCTCGTCCTGGTCGACCTGCGCCACAGCGAGCTCGACGGCCAGCAGGCCGAGGACCGCCTCCACGAGGTCGGCATCACGGTCAACCGCAACGCCGTCCCGAACGACCCGCGCCCGCCGATGGTCACCTCGGGCCTGCGGATCGGCACCCCGGCCCTGGCCACCCGCGGCTTCCAGGCCGACGACTTCCGCGAGGTCGCCGACATCATCGCCGAGGCGCTCAAGCCGTCGTACGACGCCGCAGCCCTCAAGGCCCGGGTCGCCGCTCTCACCGCGAAGTACCCGCTGTACCCCGCCCTCGGCAAGTAGTCGCCTCGCCACGTCGCCGCAGGCCCCCACCCGGGCCCACGGCACGTGGCCCCAGGCCCCACGGGGCACCGCGCACACTGAAAGAACGGAATCCGGCGACGGAATTCACCAGCGCGCGGTGCCCCGCCCCATGTTTTCGCAGAGCAGTACCCCAAGGAGTTCCCCGTGGCCATCTCGGTCTTCGACCTGTTCTCGATCGGCATCGGCCCGTCGAGCTCGCACACCGTCGGGCCGATGCGGGCGGCCCGGATGTTCGCCCGCAGGCTGCGGAACGAGGACCTGCTCACCCGGACGGTCTCGATACGCGCCGAGCTGTACGGCTCGCTGGGCGCGACCGGACACGGCCACGGCACGCCGAAGGCCGTCCTCCTCGGGCTCGAGGGCGAGTCCCCGCGCACTGTCGACGTCGAGACCGCCGACGAGCGCGTCGAGAAGATCAAGTCGGCCGGGCGGATCGTTTTGCTCGGCACGCACGACATCGCCTTCGACTTCGACGAGCACCTGGTCCTGCACCGCCGCAAGGCCCTCCCGTACCACGCGAACGGCATGACCCTGTGGGCGTACGACGCGGAGGGCGGGGCGCTGCTGGAGAAGACCTACTACTCGGTGGGCGGCGGCTTCGTCGTCGACGAGGACGCGGTGGGCGCCGACCGCATCAAGCTCGACGACACCGTGCTGAAGTACCCCTTCCGCACGGGCGACGAGCTGCTGCGCCTGACCCGCGAAACGGGACTGTCGATCTCCTCCCTCATGCTGGAGAACGAGAAGGCCTGGCGCACCGAGGACGAGATCCGCGAGGGCCTGCTGGAGATCTGGCGGGTCATGCAGTCCTGCGTGGCGCGCGGCATGTCCCGTGAGGGCATCCTGCCCGGCGGTCTCAAGGTCCGCCGCCGCGCCGCCACCTCCGCGCGCCAGCTGCGCGCCGAGGGCGACGCGCTCGCACACGCGATGGAGTGGATCACTCTGTACGCGATGGCCGTGAACGAGGAGAACGCCGCGGGCGGCCGCGTCGTCACCGCCCCCACGAACGGCGCCGCGGGCATCATCCCGGCGGTTCTGCACTACTACAAGAACTTCGTGCCCGGCGCCGACGAGGACGGCATCGTCCGCTTCCTGCTGGCCGCCGGCGCGGTCGGCATGCTCTTCAAGGAGAACGCCTCGATCTCGGGCGCCGAGGTCGGCTGCCAGGGCGAGGTCGGCTCGGCCTGCTCGATGGCGGCCGGCGCACTGGCCGAGGTTCTGGGCGGCTCCCCGGAGCAGGTCGAGAACGCCGCCGAGATCGGCATGGAGCACAACCTCGGCCTCACCTGCGACCCGGTCGGCGGCCTCGTCCAGATCCCCTGCATCGAACGCAACGGCATGGCGGCGGTCAAGGCCGTCACCGCCGCGCGGATGGCGATGCGCGGCGACGGCAGCCACAAGGTGTCCCTCGACAAGGTCATCAAGACCATGAAGGAGACGGGTGCCGACATGTCCGTGAAGTACAAGGAGACGGCGCGGGGCGGGCTCGCGGTGAACATCATCGAGTGCTGACGTCATCCAGTGCTGGGCGAAACGCCCGCACCACGTGAGCAGAGGCCGGGCACACCCTCGGGGTGCCCGGCCTCTGCTTCAGCCGCGTCAGGCGTCCTTGTTGAGAGACGCCCAGAACTCGTCGAACGAGAGCAGCTTGTCCTGGTTGCTGTCCTTGGCGGCGATCACGGCCTCCGCCACGGGCACGGTGACGTAGAAGTCACCCAGCTGCGCCATGACGCTGCTGTACTCGGCGGCCGTGATGAATCCGTCGCCGTCCACGTCGAACCGCTCGAATGCCCTGCGTGCTTCCTCGATGTCCGCCACCGGATCCGCCCCTTCTTGGTACCTACTGACGTCGGTCAGATTAGCGGCACAAGGAAGGGCAGGGGTCAACGGCCCAGTTGTGCGCGGAGCGCGGAGACGACCCAGGCGAACTCCTCGGAGTGCGCGGGTACGCACGCGCGGCCGTTCACGATGGCCGTCAGTTCGCGGTAGCGGGCGACCTTGGCCTCCGCCGACGATTCGAGGCGTTCCAGTACGGCTGCGCGGTCCCCGTCGCCGAGCAGTTCCTGCAGCACGTCAGCCGCATCCGTGGACTCCGGAGCGACGCCACGCGCGCGTGCGTCACCCGCGAGTTCCACGAGCCTCCTGAAGAACCACAGCGAGGCGCCGGCCGGGACGTCGGGGCCGCGGTCCGCGGCATTGAACTCGATCATCTGCCGCATCTGGGCCCGGAATCCGGCATCCTGCACCAGTTCGGCGAGCTCCACCCAGGCGTCCACCTGCTCGGGCGTGGGGTCGTCCGGCATGTCGGCGACAGTGTTGCGCAGGCGTTCACGGATGGCGGGGTCGGCGGTGTCGAGGCCGGCGAACGCCTCCTCGACGAAGCCGTCGATGATGCGCTTCCGTTCGGCGGCCGAGAGCCGGGCCAGCTTGTTCATGAGTGTCATCTCCTCTGCGGTGGACCCGCGTTGCGCCACGGTCGACAGCACGGCCCTGGTCACCCGCAGTCCCCGGATCTGCGCATCGAGCGCCGCCACATGCGTGGCGGCGACCTCCGCGACGGTCCGCTCGCCCGCCACCACCCTGCGCACGTCGTCGAGGCCGAGGCCCAGCTCGCGCAGGGTGCGGATCAGTTCGAGGCGGGCGAGGGACCCGGCGTCGTAGAGCCGGTAGCCGCCGCCCGAGCGCGTCACGGGCGGCAGGACTCCCTCGTCGGACCAGTAGCGGATGGTGCGCACCGACAGGCCGGTGCGACGGGAGAGCTGCCCGATGGTGAGCAGCCCGGTGCCGTCGTCGATCATGTGTCGGAGTCTGGGCCTTCCAGTGGGTGGAGACTCAAGCCACGGACCCGGCCCCCGTCAGCGGAAGACGCCCGTGTGTCCCAGCGAGTACCTGCCCGGCTGAGGGTAGACGGCCAGGCCGTGCGGGCCGCCGCCGACAGGGATGCGGGCGATCTGCCGGCCGGTGCGTGTGTCGATGGCGTACACCTCCGAGTTGTACCGCCCCGACAGCCACAGCACATGGCCGTCCGCCGAGACGCCGCCCATGTCGGGGCTGCCGCCGTCCGGCAGCCTCCACTTCTTGGTCAGCTTGTTCTTGGCGAAATCGAAGATGGAGATGGTTCCTTCTCCGCGGTTGGAGATGTACATCTCCTTCGAGTCGCGGCTGACGTACAGGCCGTGTGCGCCCTTGCCGGTGGGCAGCAGCTTCGGTTCGGTGAACTTGTCGCCGTCGAGCACCCACATGCCGTTGGCCATCATGTCGGCGATGTAGAAGGTCTTGCCGTCCGGGGAGAGTTTCACGTCCTGCGGCATGGCGCCCGAGAAGGGCAGCTTCTGCTGGCCGATGACCTTCATCTTCGCGGTGTCGACCTTGAGCAGTTCGCCGGAGAACTCGCAGGAGACGATGAAGTACCTCCCGTCGAGCGAGAAGTCGGCGTGGTTGACGCCGTAGCAGCTGACCGGGACGGACTTGACGCGCTTCATGGTGTGCGGGTCGCGGAAGACGAGCTCGCGGTCGAGCGAGGCCATGACGACGGCGTACTTCCCGTCGGGCGTGAAGTAGAGGTTGTACGGGTCGTGCACGTCGACGGGCTTGCCTACCTTGCCGGTCTTCGGGTCGATGGGCGTGAGCGTGTTGCCGCGGTCGTTGTTGACCCACAGCGTCTTCATGTCCCAGGAGGGCACGACGTGCTGGGGCTGGTTGCCGACGGGGATCGTCCTGATCACTTCGTACGTCTTCGGATCGATGACCGACACCGTGTTCGACTCGGTGTTGGGGACGTAGACGCGGGACGGGAAGTCCTTGACGACCGGCGAGAGTTCGCCTGGGCGGTCGGCCGCGTACACGTCCTTCGGGTCCAGCACGGGCGGCATGCCCGCAAGACCGTGGATCGCCTGCGCCTCGGACTGCACCTGGCCGGGCGACATGGTGCCCTGACCGGTTGACGGAGTGACCGCGCCCTTGATGCCGGGATCCCGCTCCGCCGGGCCGGACGACGGGGCGGCACAGCCCGCGAGAGCGGCCAGCAGGGCACCGGCGAGAGTGACGCCGGCGCGCTTGGTGAGGGTCAGGTACAGGGGCATCAGGTCAACAGCTCCGTGGTGGTCACCGCGCGCAGTCCGCGGCGCGCGAGAAGGTCGAGGAGGCCGGGCAGCGCGGCAACCGTGTCCGCGTACCCGAAGTGCATGCTCACCACGGACCCGGGACGCACCTGTCCGCCGACGGTGCGGACGACGGCCTCGGGTCCGGGCGAGGTGTAGTCGAGGGAGTCGACGTCGTACGACAGGACGTGCGGGTAGCCCGCGCTGCGGGCGAGGCGTTCGACGAGCGGGGCTGCCTCCTTTGCCCGGGACGGCCGGAAGAAGCTGCCGATGGAGCCGGTCAGCCGGTGCAGGCGGTCCGCGCAGCCGTTGATCTCCGCGGCCGCCTCGGCCTCGGACATGGTGTTGACGGCGCGGTGGTTGAGGGTGTGGTTGCCGAGGTCGTGGCCGCCGTCGAGGATGCGGCGGGCGAGCTCCGGATGCTCGTCGAGCCAGGTGCCGACGGCCAGGACGGTGACCCGGGCGTCCGCCCGCTCGGCCGTCCCGAGCAGCGCGACGGCGGTGGCCGGGTCGCCCTGGCCGTGGAACGTGAGCGCCACCTCCGGGCGTCCGCGGGGACTGTGGCTGATCTGGGCGGGCAGGCCCGGGAAGCGGCGGGGGCCGGGAGCGGCGGCGGAGTGCTCGGCGGGGGACGGACGCGCTGAGGGGTGCGCGGGACGGAGGTCCGCGGGGCGCGCCGGGCCGCTCGTGGAACACCCGGCGGTCAGCGTGCCCGCGACGGCGAGCCCGGCGCCCGTACGGAGAGCTGAGCGACGGTCGGCAGTGGTCACTCGACCCATTTAAGGGCGAATTGCCGGGCTGCATAACGATTGACCCGGTTGCGGGCGCCGCGGGTCGCCACGCACACCGTTCGACGGCTGAAAAAGATCTTGCAGAATGGCCGATTCTTGTCGTGTTCAGCCAGCATTTACCAGGCTAGTGGCCGAAATCACCGAGGATTCATCTAGAATTTCATCCACTTTAAGCACATATGCCCGAATGGGGGCGTTGGGTCAACGTCCGTTGTCTGACATAGTCGGAACCACGACCTCCATTGACCCGGGCCAGGTCGTTCAACAGCTGCCGTGGAGCACACCCCACCGCATCCACGGCACTCCACAGAAGCCCCCAAGCGCCGCACAACGGCGAACGGGGGCTTCTGTGTGTCGGCGTACGGGCCGTGCGGTGGCGCGCCCCTGCGACGACGGGCAGGTCTTCGCGCGTGAACGGAACTGCGTAAAACGCCTGTCAGACGCGCAGTTCGAACCACGTCGTCTTGCCGCGCGGCAGCAGATCCACGCCCCAGCGGTCGGAGAGCTTGTCGACCAGGAAGAGGCCGCGCCCGCTGATGTCGAGCTCATGGACGGGCATCAGACAGGGCAGTCCACGCGAGGGGTCGCGCACCTCGACACGGATCCATCCGCGGCGGCGCTGCATGCCGAGACCGAAGATCCGGGCACCGGTGTGGCGCACGGCATTGCCGACGAGTTCCGAGACGAGAAGCACGACATCCTCGGTGAGCCTCGGGGAGAACCCCCAGTGGCGCAGGACCACGACCTGGGCGAGCCGACGCGCGACGGCCGCGGACTCGGGGCGCGACGGCAGCGAGACCTCGGCCTCCGCCGGATTGCCGTACAAGTCAAGCGCCCTGAGCGCCAGTTCGTCCTCCACCGCGGGTGACCAGCGCGCCGCTGTCGCACCGGCCAGCCGTCGCGGCTGCTCGAAACCCTCCAGCCCCGCTGCCATGCCCCCATCATGGCCGCCCGGAGCGCACCACGGAGGGGGTTCCGCAGGAATACGTGACATGGAGCCGCGCGCTCCGGACGGCCGAGTTGGCATATGCCCCTGGCATTGAAAGCATCACAGGACCCGGCTTGACCTGCGATGACTTCACGCTCACGCATGCTCGTGGAGCACTGGAGCCAGGCGAGCGTTAAGGCTTTTCTCAGGCAACCGCAGTCCGCTCCAACGAGGGAATCCGGCGTGGGCCCGCGCACTGACGCCGGCCCACGGATCGCACGTCCCGAACCGGGGATTCGTCAACTTTCCCTGCTCGCAGGTGAGTTCGCCGCTTCCGGATCACAGGAACTTCGCCTTGCCCGGCCCTTCCTCCACGAAGCTGCGCATGCCGCGCTCGCGGTCCTCTGTGGCGAACAGGCCCGAGAACCAGTTGCGTTCGATCGTGAGGCCCGTGTCGATGTCCGTCTCCAGGCCGTCGTCGACGGACTCCTTGGCCGCGCGCAGCGCGAGAGCCGGCCCCTGGACGAGCCTGGCCGCCCAGGCGCGCGCCTGCTCGTAGACCTCGGCGGCCGGGACGACGCGGTCCACCAGGCCGATCGAGAGGGCCTCGTCCGCCGTCACCATGCGGCCGGTGAAGATGAGGTCCTTGGCCTTGGAGGGGCCGATCAGCCGGGGCAGCCGCTGGGTGCCGCCCGCGCCCGGGATCAGGCCGAGGAGGATCTCCGGCTGGCCGAGCTTGGCGTTGTCCGCGGCGATCCGGTAGTCCGCGCACAGCGCCAGCTCGCAGCCGCCGCCCAGCGCATAGCCGGTGACGGCGGCGACGACGGGCTTGGGGATGCGCGCCACGGCGGTGAAGGAGTCCTGCAGGTCCCGGGAGCGCACGACCATCGCCGTATGGTCCATTGCCTGCATCTCCTTGATGTCCGCTCCCGCTGCGAACACCTTCTCGCCGCCGTAGAGGATCACGGCGCGTACGTCCTCGCGGCGGGTGGCCTCCTCGGCCAGCTCACGGAGCCGGTCCTGGACGGCGATGTCCAGCGCGTTCATCGGCGGGCGGTCGAGGCGGATGGTGCCGATGCCTTCGGCGACTTCGAGATGCACAGTCATGCAGAGCAGGTTAACGGGGACTAACGGCAACCGGTTCGGTGCTGTCGGTCACACCCGGCCGGGGGTCCGGGGGTTGCCCGACAACGGGCCCGGTGCGATCAGTCACACGTCGCACCGGGCCCGGGAGTCAGAGGGGACTTACGACGTCCACTTCTTCCACGACATGTTCCAGCCGTTGAGCCCGTTGCCCGGGTCGACGATCCGGTCGTCGGAGTTCTTGACGATCACCACGTCGCCGATCAGCGAGTGGTTGAAGAACCACGCGGCCGGCACGCTCTTGTCGTAGCCGCCGCGCACGTCGCGCAGGCCCACGCAGCCGTGGCTGGCGTTGTAGTTGCCGAAGGCGCCGCCGCCCCAGTAGTTGCCGTGGATAAAGGTGCCGGAGTCGGTCAGGCGCATGGCGTGCGGGACGTCCTTGATGTCGTACTCGCCGCCGTAGCCGACGGTATCGCCGTTCATGCGGGTCACCGTGAGCCTCTGGCTGATGACCATCTGGCCGTTCCAGGTGTCGTAGCCGGGCTTGCCCGTGGTGACGGGGATGGTCCTGACGACCTTGCCGTCCTGCATGACCTTCATCGTGTGCTTCTTGGCGTCGACGACCGAGACCTGGTTGCGGCCGATGGTGAAGGACACGGTCTTGGACTGCTTGCCGTAGACGCCGGGCCGGCCCTCGACGCCGTCGAGGTTCAGCGTCACGGTGACCTTGGTGCCCGCCTTCCAGTACTTCTCAGGGCGGAAGTCCAGGCGGTCGTTGCCGAACCAGTGGCCCTCGACGGGCACGGACGGCTCGGTCTTGATCTGTATCGCCTTCTCGACGTCACCGGGGCTGGTGATGCCGCGCGTGAAGCGGATCGAGAAGGGCATGCCGACGCCGACCTTCGAGCCGTCCTCCGGCGTGAAGTAGCCGATGAAGGTGTTCTTCGGCACGAGGGTGGTGAACGTGGTGTCCGTGGCCGACTGCCTGCCCTCGGAGTCCTCCGCCACCGCGTGGACCTTGTACTTGGTCGCGGACGCGAGGTGCTGCGCGGGCTCCCACTTGGCGCCGTCGGTGATCTCTCCCTCGACCGGGTTGCCCTTGGAGTCCTCGACCTCGACCTCGGTGAGCTTGCCCTTCTCCGCCGTGACCTTGAGGGCGCCTGTCGTGGCGACGTCGTCCGCGCCGTCCTTGGGGGATATCTTCACGACGGCCTGCGAGGGCGCGGTCGCTCCCGCCGACTCGCCCGAGCCCTTGCCGTCGTTGTCGCCGCTGCCGGAGCCCGACCCGCCGCCCCCGCCGCACGCCGTGACGAGCATCAGCAACGCCCCCAGCAGCAGGGCCAGAAGATGCGTGCCGCCCCCTCGGCCCGCACGGGTCCGGCGCCCGCTGCCACGCCCTCGCCCCGCACCGCCGTTTCGCACCGGACGCAACCGCGCCCCGACCGGCGCCCCTGATATCGGTCGCCTGTTCACTTGTTTCTCCCCTCACGCGGCCTGGTCAGGCCCGCCCCCCGCGCGTCACGCGCGCACTGCGCAACATTAACCACACGTTCGACGGCCATGACTCCCTGCGATTGTCACCGTTCAGTTCCAACTTCAATCGCAATGAGCCCTGGTGACGGTGGTGAGGGGCCGGACTGCCGGAGGGGTCGTCAGTTCGCTGAGCCCGCCTTCCAGTCGGCCCAGTCCATGTTCCACCCGTTGAGGCCGTTGTCGGGAGCGACCAGCTTGTCGGCGGAGTTGACCACTTCGATGACATCGCCGACGAGACTCCGGTCGAAGAACCAGGCGGCCGGTGTGTCCTGGTCGCCGCCCCTCACGTCGCGCAGACCGATGCAGCCGTGGGTGACGTTCTCTTCCCCGAAGGCCCGGGACAGCCAGTAGTTGCCGTGCAGGAACGTGCCGGATGTGGTGAGGCGCATCGCGTGCGGGACGTCCGGGACGTCGTACTCACCGCCGAAACCGACCGTCTGGCTGTTCATCCGGGTCTCCTCGAGCATCTCGGAGACCACCATCTTCCCGTTGTACGTGGTGGTCTTCGGCGCGCCCGCGGTGATCGGCAGGGTCGCGACGAGCCGGCCGTCGCGGCGCACCTGCATGGTGTGCGCGGCGACGTCGACCAGGCTGACCTGGCTGCGGCCGATGGTGAACGAGAAGGATTTCTGCTGCAGTCCGTAGATCCCCTTCGCCTCCTGCACGTCGCGCAGCCGCAGATCGACGGTGACCTTGGTGCCGGGCTTCCAGTAGTTCTGCGGGCGGAAGTCCAGGCGGGTGTCGCCGAACCAGTGCGGGGCGATCTCGACGGCCGGTACCGACCGGACGCGCACGGCGCGTTCGACGGCCGCGCGGTCCTCGATCTCGCGGTTGAACGTAAGCGAGACGATCATGCCGGTGCCCACGGTGGAACGGTTCTCCGGAGTGACGTAGCCGATGAACCGCTCGGCGGGGACGACCGTCGTGAAGGTCGTGTGGCGTGCCGAGCGGCGGCCCTCGCTGTCCAGTGCCACGACGTCCAGCGTGTACTTGGCGGCCATGACCAGCTTCTCGTCGTTCGCCCGCCAGGTCATGCCGTCCTGGGAGACACGGCCCGGCACCGGGTAGTTCTGGGCGTCCTGGAACCTGACGACCTTCACGGACTCGAGCCGTCCGTCGGGCACCGACACCTTGATGGGTGTGTCGACGCGCACGCCCTTGCTGCCGTCGGCCGGCGTGACACGGATCGTGTCCTCGAGGGACGACGGCTTGCCGGCGACCCCGTCCGAGGTGCATCCGGCCGCTCCGGCCAGCAGGCAGGCCCATGTCAGCACGGCGGCCAGTACGGCGCCTGCGCGTCTGTTGCGCGCCACTTTCTGAACATTCTCGATCATGTCCGTTCCAACGACCGTCCCCCTCTTGGGGAAACCGGTTCTTCCCCTTCCCGGGAAAACCGCTTCTCCCCCTCTTGGGGAAACGTGAGTGCGAGCCACGCGGTGGGCAGAACAGTGGGGAGGACGACGCGTGGGAGGCCGAGGTCGGGACGCCTGGGCCTCCGTCGCGCCACGTCCAACCGAGCCGCGGGAGGCTGACAGGTGTCGAGCGCAGCCGAGCAGGAGGCAGTTCAGGAAGGCAGGCGCACGGGCAACGGGACGCCCGAGCGCCCTGCAGCCGTGCTGTGGGGGTCCCCCCGCTCGAGCGAAGTCGAGAGTGGGGGAGGCCGGCGCAGCAAACCGGCGTTGCCGGCCGTTCCGGCGTGGCCCGGGGCGCCGACTCCGCTCGGAGCGCGCTTCCGGGTCGGCCCGGACGGGGTGGCGGGCACCAACTTCGCGCTCTGGGCGGGCGGGGCCGAGGCGGTCGAGCTGTGCCTCTTCGACGACGAGGGCCGTGAGACGCGCTGTCCACTGACCGAACTGACGCACGAGATCTGGCACGGTTTCGTGCCGGGCGTGATGCCCGGGCAGCGGTACGGCTACCGGGTGCACGGCCGCTGGGACCCGTGGACGGGAGCCCGCTGGAACCCCGCCAAGCTGCTCCTCGACCCGTACGCGCGCGCGGTGGACGGCGCCAGAGGAAATGACTACAGCAGGCTGCCCGCGGAGGTGTACGGGCACGTACGGGACTGGCCGCAGCAGGAGGTGGCCGACACCGTGCGGGACGAGCGGGACTCGGCGCCGTTCGTCCCCAAGGGCGTGGTCGTCCACGACGACGACCCCGACGACGAGTGGGCCGACGACCGCCGCCCGAAGACGCCCTGGGCGGACTCGGCCATCTACGAACTGCACGTGCGCGGTTTCACGAAGCTGCACCCCGGCATACCGGAGGAGCTCCGCGGCACCTATGCCGGCCTCGCCCACCCCGCCGCGATCGACCATCTCGTACGCCTCGGGGTGACCGCGGTCGAACTCCTCCCCGTGCACCAGTTCGCGCACGAGGACCATCTGCTGCGCAGGGGCCTGCGCAACTACTGGGGCTACAACTCCATCGGCTACTTCGCGCCCCACGCGGCGTACGCGGCGAGCGGCACCAGGGGTCAGCAGGTCGGCGAGTTCCGGCGGATGGTGCGGGCGCTGCACGCGGCCGGGATCGAGGTCATCCTCGACGTGGTCTACAACCACACCGCGGAGGCGGGCGAGCTGGGCCCGATGCTGTCCCTGAAGGGCATCGACAACCGCGGCTACTACCGCCTCCAGCCGGACGCGCGCAGGTACGCGGACTATACGGGCTGCGGCAACACCCTGCACGTGATGCAGCCGCAGGTGCTACGGCTCATCACGGACTCGCTGCGCTACTGGGTGACCGAGATGGGCGTCGACGGCTTCCGCTTCGACCTCGCCGCGGCGCTGGCGCGCGCCATGCACGACGTCGACATGCTGTCGCCGTTCCTCGCGGTGATCGCGCAGGACCCGGTGCTGCGGCGCGTCAAACTCATCGCCGAGCCGTGGGACGTCGGCTCGGGCGGCTACCAGGTGGGCTCCTTCCCCCCGCTGTGGACCGAGTGGAACGACCGCTACCGGGGCGCTGTGCGCGACTTCTGGCGGGGCACACTGCCGGACGTACGCGACCTCGGCTACCGCCTGTCGGGCTCGAGCGACCTGTACGCCTGGGGCGGCCGCCGTCCGTACGCCTCCGTCAACTTCGTCACCGCCCACGACGGCTTCACGCTGCGGGACCTCGTGTCGTACGAGCGCAAGCACAACGAGGCCAACGGGGAGGGCAACCGGGACGGTTCGAACGACAACCGGGCCTGGAACTGCGGCGCGGAGGGCGAGACGGACGACGAGCGCATCAACGCCCTGCGCCGCCGCCAGCTGCGCAACCTGCTGACGACGCTGCTGCTGTCCACGGGCGTGCCGATGCTGGTCGCCGGGGACGAGATGGGCCGTACGCAGCGCGGCAACAACAACGCGTACTGCCAGGACAACGAGATCAGCTGGGTCGACTGGTCGAACCTGGAGGACCCCGGCTGGCGCGCCTTGTTCGATTTGACGTCCCGTCTGATCGCGCTGCGGCACGCGCATCCGGTGCTGCGGCGGCGGGCCTTCTTCTCCGGCCGTCCGCATTCCGCGGACGGGCTGCGCGACCTCGCGTGGTTCACGGCGCGCGGCGCGGAGATGACGGAGCGGGACTGGTACGCGCCTGCCGCGACGCTCGGGATGTACCTGTCCGGGCGCGACATTCCCGGGCGGGACGAGCGGGGGGCGCCGGTCGTGGACGACAGCTTCCTGGCGGTGCTGCATGCCGGGGACCGGCCGGTGAGTTTCGTGTTGCCGGGGGCGCCCTGGGCTGAGCGGTACGAGGTCGTTGTCGACACGTCGCGGGAGGAGCAGGGGGAGCCCCAGCGGGTGGTTCACCCGGCGGGGGTGGCGGTGACGGTGCCGGCTCGGGCGGTTCTGTTGCTGCGGGTTGTGCCGGTGGGGTAGGGGGTGGGATTGGGGAAGAGTCGTACGGCCAAGGGACCACGCCAGCCCGGCCAAAACTCGGTGGGCACTGTCAGTGGCGAACCGTAGGCTCGCCAACGATGTCCACTACACCCGTACCCGCCCCGTCCGCCGCGCGATCCCTCCTGCGCCTGTGGCCGTACGTACGCCCCGTACGAGCCCGCTGGTTCGGCGCAGCGACGGTCGCCGTCGTGGCGTCGTGTCTGTCGCTCGTCTTCCCCATCGTGCTGAAGTGGATCGTGGACGGACCGGTCGCCGACCGCGATCCGGGTGGGGTGTGGCTCGGTGCGGGACTACTACTGGGGCTCGGCGTCGCCGAGGCCCTGCTGTTCGGGTTGCGGCGGTGGCTCGTGGCGCGGCCGCTCGCCGGTGTCGAGGCGGCGATGCGGGCCGATCTGTACCGGCATCTGCAGCGGCTCCCGGTGGCGTTCCACGACCGGTGGCCGTCAGGGCAGTTGCTGTCCCGCGGCACGACCGACCTCATGGTCGTAAGGATGTTCCTGGCCTTTCCGTTGACATTCCTGCTGGTCAACGGCGTGACCATCCTGGCGGGTTTCGGGCTTCTCATCGCGCAGGACTGGACGCTGGGGCTCGTCCTGCTCGTGCCCGCCGTACCGCTCATGCTCCTCTGCTACCGCTTCGAGGCGAAGTACGCCGGCGCCGCGCGCAAGGCACAGGACCAGGTGGGCGACCTGACCACCGTGGTCGAGGAGTCGGTGCTCGGCATCCGGATCATCAAGGGGTTCGGGCGGCACCGCAGCCAGGCACGGGCCTTCCGCGAGCTCTCGCGCAGGCTGCGGGGCACCGAACTCACCAAGGCGCGGCTCCTCGCCGGGATCCTGTGCCTGATCACCGTCCTGCCGGAGACGGCTCTGGGCGCCGCGCTCGTCCTCGGCACCGTGCAGGTGGCCGACGGGGAGCTGTCGGCGGGCACGCTGGTGGCCTTCCTGTCCACCGCCCTCGCGCTGCGCTGGCCCATCGAGTCGATCGGCTTCCTGCTCGCCATGAGCCAGGAGGCGGCGACCGCGACGCGGCGGTATTTCGAGGTCATGGACGCGGTGGAGGAGGGGCCCGGCGCGGTCGGCGCCGAAGGACGCGAGGGCGATGGCGGTGGCGACGGCGGGCTGCGGTTCGACGCGGTCGAGTTCCGCTATCCGGACGCCCTGGAGGGGTCTGTCCCGGTCCTCGATCGGATCGATCTGCACATCCGGCCCGGCGAGACCATGGCACTCGTCGGCGCCACGGGCAGCGGCAAGACGACCCTGACGGCGCTGGTGCCGCGCCTGCACGAGATCACCGGCGGACGCATCACCCTGGACGGCCGGGACATCACCGCCATGGAGCGTGAGGAGTTGCGGACCTTGGTGTCCGTTGCCTTCGAGGAGCCGACGCTGTTCTCGGCGTCGGTGGCCGAGAACGTCCTCATGGGCGCGGACGGCACAGGCGCGGACGGCACAGGCGCCGACGGGCGCGCGGTGCTCGAGCGTTTCGACCAAGATCTCGACCGGGCGCTCGGCGTCGCCCAGGCCGGATTCGTCCAGCGGCTCCCGGAAGGCGCCGCCACCCAGGTGGGCGAACAGGGCCTCAGCCTCTCCGGCGGTCAGCGGCAGCGGCTCGCGCTGGCCCGGGCCGTCGTGGGCGAGCCCCGCTTCCTCGTACTCGACGATCCGCTGTCCGCTCTCGACGTGCACACGGAGGCGTTGGTGGAGGCCGCGTTGCGGGAGGTGCTCTCCGAGAGCACCGCTCTCGTCGTGGCGCACCGGCCGTCGACCGTGCTGCTCGCCGACCGCGTGGCGCTGCTGTCGGGCGGCCGGATCGCCGCGGTGGGCACGCATCAGGAGCTGCTGCGGACGAACGCCGAATACCGGCACCTGATGTCCGGCGAGGAGCAGCGCGGCCCGCAGGAGCGAAACGGCAGACACGGCGCACAGGGCGAGCAGCGCGAGCAGGGCGAACAAGGTAAGCAGGGCGAACAGGGGGACGACGCACCATGACCACCACCGCCGCGAAGACACCGCCGACCGCCTCCGACCCGGTCGACGAGCCTCAGCCACCCGCCGAAGGCGACCCGTTCGATCAGGACGACCTGCCGACCCCCAAGGGCGCGACCGGCGCCCTGCTGCGCTCGCTGCTCGCGCCCCGGCGCCGCACCGTCTGGGCGGTCGGCCTCTGCCTGCTCCTGCAGCAGGCCGCCGTGCAGGCGGGTCCGCTGCTCGTCGCGTACGCGATCGACACCGCGGTGCCCGCGTTCCGGACGCACGACTACGGGCCGCTGATCGCCGTCGCCGTCGGGTATCTGCTGGCGGCGGCCTGCTCCGGCTCCTTCCTGTACGCGTTCGTACGGCTGTCCGCCGTCGTCAACCAGGACGTGCTCCTCGATCTGCGCGGCCGTATCTTCCGCCATGCGCAGGCCCTCAGTGTGGACTTCCACGACCGCTACACCTCCGGCCGCCTCATCTCCCGTGCGACCACGGACGTGGAGTCCCTGCGCGAGCTGCTCGCCGAGGGGCTGCAGGAGCTGATCAACGTCGTCCTCGCCTCCGTCTACATCACGGCGATGCTGCTCTGGCTGGACCTCGGCATCGGAAGCGTGGCCGCGCTGTCGTTCGTGCCGTTGTACGTGCTGATCCGGCTGTACCGGCGGCGCGCGGGCCGTGTGTACGAGAAGCGGTCGACGGCGATCGCCGCCGTGATCGTGAAGTTCGCGGAGACCATGAACGGCATCCGGCCGGTCCGCGCCTTCCGCCGGGAGCGGGCGAACGACGCGCACTTCGCCGTGCTCAACCACCGCCACGAGCGCACCAACGGAGATGCCCTGCTGGAGATGGCGCGCTATGTCGTCGGCTCACGGCTGGTGGCGAACACGGCCGTGGCCGGCATGGTGCTGTGGGGTGCCTACCGCGTCGCGGCCGGATCCCTGGAGCTCGGCGTGCTGGCCGCCGCCGTGCTGTTCGTGCGGCGGCTGTACGACCCGATCGACCGCCTCGCGATGTTCCTCAACTCGTACGAGTCGGCGGCCGCTTCGCTCCGCAAGATCGCGGGTCTGCTGCACCAGGCGCCGTCCGTGCCGGAGTCCGGGTCGCCGCGCCCGCTGCCTCCGCTGCCCGGTGACCGCCCCGGGCGCGAGGTCGTCTTCGAGGGCGTCTCGTTCCGTTACCGCACAGGCGCCGAGGTGCTGCCCCGCTTCGATCTGACCATTCCCGCAGGGCAGACCGTCGCCGTCGTCGGGTCCACGGGAGCCGGCAAGTCGACGCTCGCCAAGCTGCTGGCCCGCTTCTACGACCCCTCGGCCGGCCGGGTCCTCCTCGACGGCGTCGACCTGCGCGACCTCGCGGCTCCCGAACTGCGGCGCGGTGTGGTGATGGTGACCCAGGAGGCGTTCCTGTTCTCCGGCACCGTCGCCGAGAACATCGCCATCGGCCGCCCCGACGCCACCCGCGAGGAGATCGAACAGGCGGCCAAGGCCATCGGCGCCCACGACTTCATCAGCGCCCTGCCCGACGGCTACGACACCGACGTACGCAAGCGCGGCGGCCGTATCTCCGCTGGTCAGCGCCAGTTGGTGTCCTTCGCCCGCGCCCTGCTCGCCGATCCGGCAGTGCTGATCCTGGACGAGGCGACCAGCTCGCTGGACATCCCCGGCGAGCGGGCCGTGCAGCGTGCGATGCACACGGTCCTCAACGGCCGTACGGCGGTCGTGATCGCGCACCGCCTGTCGACGGTGGAGATCGCCGACCGGGTGCTCGTCATGGAGCACGGCCGCATCGTGGAGGACGGGACGCCCGCCGGACTCGTCGCGGGCGAGGGCCGGTTCGCGGATCTGCACCGGGCGTGGCGCACCAGTCTCGTGTAGGGCCGTGTAGGGCAAAGCGTGCAGGGGAAAGGTCGGGGCGGATGATCGACGCTTACGCGGATCCTGGGACTCCGGACTGTCGCAGCGGCGGCCGGTACCTGTGGTGGCTGGTCACCAGACAGCCCGGCAGAACCGCCGCCGGCGCGCTCCTCGGCTCCGTGTGGCTGGTGCTCATGGCGATCACGCCGTACGTGCTGTCGCGTGCGGTCGACGACGGCCTCGAGCCCGGGGACTTCGCCGCGCTGGCCGGCTGGACCGGGGTTCTGCTGGGCCTCGGGACGTTCAACGCCTGGGTGAGCATCATGCGGCACCGCACGATGACCAGGGTCCGGATGGACGCCAACTTCCGCACGGTCAAGGTGGTGGTCGGGCAGGCGGTCCGGCTGGGGGCGGCCCTGCCGCGCCAGGCCAAGGCCGGCGAGGTGGTCACGATCGGCG
Source organism: Streptomyces sp. NPDC002577 (assembly GCF_053594815.1). NCBI lineage: Bacteria > Bacillati > Actinomycetota > Actinomycetes > Kitasatosporales > Streptomycetaceae > Streptomyces > Streptomyces sp. NPDC002577. The sequence goes on from NZ_JBSFWK010000027.1 coordinate 57,467, forward strand.
TCAGCGACGTGCAGACGATCAGCCAGTGCCTGACCATCCTCGGCCCCGGCGTCGGCTCGGTCGCCGCCTATGTCGTGGTGGCCGCGCTCCTGATGTCGATCTCGCTGCCGCTGTCCGCGGTGGTGCTGCTCGGCGTACCGGTGATCGGCCTTCTGGTGCGGCCGCTCATGGGGCGGCTGCAGGGCGCGGAGACGCGGTACCGCGAGCGGCAGGGCAGGCTGACCGCCCGTATCGACGACCTCGCCGAGGGCCTGCGGGTCCTCAACGGCCTCGGCGGCAAGGGGCTGTACGCAGACGGCTTCCGGCGCGACTCGCGGCGGCTGCTGGAGGAGGGGTACCGGGTCGGGGCGGTGACCAGCTGGCTCCAGGCGCTGGGCATGGGACTGCCGATGCTGTTCCTCGCCGTCGTGACCTGGCTGGCGGCGCGGATGGCCGCGCAGGGTGCGCTCACGGTGGGCGAGTTGGTCTCGGTCTACGGCTATGTCGCGGTCCTCGTGGTGCCCGCGGCGTTCTTCATCGACCTTGCGTACCAGGTCAGCCGGGGGCTGGTGGCGGCCCGGCGGGTCGTACGGTTTCTGGCGCTGGAGCCTTCGGAGCGGCTCGAGGCTCTGGAGCGGCCCGAGGCCCCGGAGCGGCCCGAGCCTCTGCTGGACGCGCCGGCGTCCCCGTCCGTGCTGCGCGATGCGGAGTCCGGCGTCGAGGTCGCGCCGGGCGGGCTGACCGCGCTGGTCGGCGCACGGCCCGCGGATTCCGCGGCCGTCGTCGACCGCCTCGGCCGGTACACCGAATCGGCGGCCACCTGGGGTGGGGTGCGCCTCGACCGGATCGCCCTGCCGCAGGTCCGGGCACGGATCCTGGTCGCGGACAACGAGGCCGACCTGTTCGCCGGCACGCTGCGCGACCTGGTCTGCGGCCGCTGGGCACCGGACGGCAAGGACGAGGCGGCCATCGCCCGCGCCCTGCACGCGGCCGTGGCGGACGACATCGTCCGCGGCCTGCCGGACGGGCTCGGTTCGCTCATCGACGCACAGGGCCGCAACCTCTCCGGCGGCCAGCGGCAGCGCGTACGCCTGGTCCGGGCGCTGCTGGCCGATCCCGAGGTACTGCTGGCGGCCGAGCCCACGTCGGCGCTCGACGCGCACACCGAGGCCGCCGTCGCGGCCCGGCTGCGCGCCGTGCGCTCCGGCCGCGCGACCCTCGTCACCACCACCTCACCGCTGCTGCTGGACCAGGCGGACACCGTGTACTACCTGGTCGACGGCAAGGTGGCCGCCGTCGGCAGCCACCGGGAACTCCTCGACCAGGAACCCGGATACCGCGCGCTCGTGGCCCGCGACACGGACACAGAGGGGGCCGTTCGATGACGGCGAGGACGCGACAAGCGAAGACGCGACAGGCAAGGACGCAACCGGCGCTGGATTCGACGCGGCCGGCCGGGCAACTCCCCATCGCCGAACCGTCCGACGTCCGCCGGGCGGCGGGCCGGCTGATCCGCGCGGACGCACGCGCCTTCGCCGCCGTGCTCCTCCTCAACGCGCTGGCCGCCGGCGCCGGTCTCGTCGGTCCCTGGCTGCTCGGCCGCATCATCGACCAGGTCCGGGCCGGTGGCGGCGTGAGCGCGGTCGACCGGCTGGCGCTCACCATCCTGGTGTGCGCGCTGGTACAGCTGCTGCTGGCGCGCTACGCCCGGTACGTGGGCCACCGGTTCGGGGAGCGGACGCTGGCACGCGTGCGTGAGGAGTTCGTCGACCGGGCGCTGGCGCTGCCCACCTCGACCGTCGAGCGGGCAGGCACCGGTGATCTGACGGCCCGTGGCACGGCCGACGTCACCGCGGTGGGCACCACCTTGCGCGATGCCGGTCCCGAACTGCTCATCGCCTCCGTGCAGGTGCTGTTCCTCCTCGGCGCCGTCTTCGCCCTCGACCCGCTGCTCGGCGGCTGCGGGCTGCTCGGCCTGCTCGGCATCTGGTTCGCGCTGCGCTGGTATCTGCGGCGGGCGCGCCCCGCCTATCTCGCCGAGGGAGCCGCCACTTCGGAGGTCGCCGAGATCCTCGCGGCCACCGCCTCGGGAGCGCGCACGGTCGAGGCCTTCGGGCTGCAGCGGCGCCGCGTCACCGCGAGCCGGGACGCGCTCGAGACGTCGCGTCGCAGGCGGCTGTACACGCTGTACCTGCGCACCGTGTTCTTCCCGGTCGTGGAGGTCTCGTACACGGTCCCCGTGGCCGTGGTGCTGCTGGTGGGCGGGGTGCTGCACGGGCGGGGCGCGTTGAGCCTGGGTGACGTGGTCGCCGCGGCGCTGTATCTGCGGCAGCTGCCCGAGCCGCTCGACATGGTCCTGATGCGGATCGAGCAGTTGCAGAGCAGCAGCGCCTCCTTCGCCCGCGTCGAGGGGCTGGCCCGGGCTCCCAAGACCTCACCGGCCGGTTCCACGGCCCCGGCCGCTCCGGTGGACGACCGGATCGACGTGACCGGTGTGCACTACGCCTACCCCGGCGGGGACGAGGTGCTGAGCGGGGTCGACCTGACGGTGCGGCCCGGTGAGCGACTGGCCGTCGTAGGGCCGTCCGGCGCCGGCAAGACCACTCTGAGCAGGCTCCTCGCGGGCATCGACGCCCCCGGCACCGGCACGGTGACGGTGGGCGGCGTACCGATCGCGGATCTGGATCCGGAGCAGCTGCGACGGCAGATCGTCCTCGTCACGCAGGAGCACCACGTGTTCCTCGGCACGGTCCGCGACAACCTGCTCATCGCCGAGCCGTCGGCCACGGACGCCGAGCTGTGGGCCGCCCTCGCCGCCGTCGGTGCCGAGTGGGCGGACGAACTGCCGGACGGTCTGGACACGGAGCTCGGGCCCGACGGGTACCGGACCGACGGCTCGGCGGCCCAGCAACTGGCCCTCGCGCGTGTCGTGCTGGCCGATCCGCACACCCTGATCCTCGACGAGGCCACGGCGCTCCTGGACCCGGCGACCGCACGCCACACGGAGCGTGCCCTGGCCGCCGTCCTCGAGGGGCGGACCGTCATCGCGATCGCGCACCGCCTGCACACGGCGCACGACGCCGACCGGGTGGCCGTGATGGAGGACGGCCGTCTGACCGAACTGGGCACGCACGACAGCCTCGTGTCGGCCGGCGGTGCGTACGCGGCACTGTGGGGCACCTGGCACGGCGGGCCGGCGGCCGGCCGCGACTGAATCCGGTCTCGGCCGGCGGTCGGTCGCAGCTGAATCCGGTCTCGCCGTCACCTCCCCGAGCGCCGGACTGCCGGTCGTCACCGAGGCGTTCGTGGACCGCGCATACACCGCTCAGGGACCCGCGCTCCCTCGCCTCTGGGCATCTCAGTACAGCGGCCGTGACCGACGGGCTATGAAACATTTCCAGCCAACCTTTTGACGCGCTCCTGACAGGAACCCGGCTCTCCTGCCACTCTTCCCTCGGTCGACGCACAGCACATCCACAAGCTACGCGCGTCGACCGGGCGTTACGGGCCATCAGCACCGCACACGCCTGCACCGCACAGCCCGACACACCGCACAGCCCGACACACCGCACGGCCCAGCACCCGCGCACACACCCGTACACGGTTCCGCCTTTGTCCTGCCCGGACGGCCACCAACCGTCCGGTCTCCCCTGGCCGCGCGACCCGCGGCCGCACAAAAGGAGTCAGTGTTGAGACGAACCTCCCACGGATCCGCGTCGCCCCATGGATCCACGTCCCACGGACGCACCCCCCACACCCCCCACACCCGGCGCCGCGCCGCGGCCACCGGAGCGCTCGTCGCCGTGGCGGCCCTGCTCTCCGTCGCCGTCCAGACAGGGGCGGCGACCGCCGACGTCGCCCAGCAGGCACCGGCCGCCGGCAAACTCGACAAGGGCGCCCTGCCCGCCAAGCTCTCCCCCTCCCAGCGCGCCGAACTGATACGTGAGGCCAACTCCACCAAGGCGGACACCGCCGAGGAGCTGGGCCTCGGCGCCAAGGAGAAGCTCGTCGTCCGCGATGTCGTCAAGGACCGCGACGGCACGGTCCACACCCGCTACGAACGCACTTACGACGGACTCCCCGTCCTGGGCGGCGACCTGGTGGTCGACACGGCGGCCTCCGGCAAGACCGAAGGCGTCACGCGGGCCGTGAAGACCCAGCTCAAGGGCGTCGACACCACCGCCGACGTGAAGCCCGCGACCGCCGAGAAGCAGGCGCTGCGCGCCGCGGCTGCCGACGGGTCCAAGAAGACCGAGGCCGACCGCGCCCCGCGCCAGGTGGTGTGGATGGCCGCCGGCAAGCCGACCCTCGCGTACGAGACGGTGGTCGGCGGACTGCAGCACGACGGCACCCCGAACGAGCTGCACGTCGTCACCGACGCCACCACCGGCGAGAGGCTCTACGAGTGGCAGGGCATCGAGACGGGCACGGGCAACACCCAGTACAGCGGGACCGTCACCCTCGGCACCGCGCAGTCCGGCTCGACGTACAACCTGACCGACACGGCCCGCGGCAGCCACAAGACGTACAACCTCAACCGCGGCACGTCCGGCACCGGCACGCTGTTCTCGGGCTCGGACGACGTATGGGGCAACGGCATCGCGTCGAACCTGGAGACGGCAGGCGCGGACGCCCACTACGGCGCGGCGCTGACCTGGGACTACTACAAGAACGTGCAGGGCCGCACCGGTATCCGCGGTGACGGCGTCGGCGCGTACTCGCGGGTCCACTACAGCAGCAACTACGTCAACGCCTTCTGGGACGACAGCTGCTTCTGCATGACGTACGGCGACGGCGAGGGCAACGCCAAGCCGCTGACGTCGATCGACGTCGCCGCGCACGAGATGACGCACGGCGTCACGTCGAACACCGCGGGCCTCAACTACAGCGGCGAGTCCGGCGGCCTGAACGAGGCGACGTCCGACATCATGGCCGCCGCGGTCGAGTTCTACGCGGGTAACTCGTCCGACGTCGGCGACTACATGGTCGGCGAGAAGATCGACATCAACGGCGACGGCACCCCGCTGCGCTACATGGACCAGCCCAGCAAGGACGGTTCGTCGAAGGACGCCTGGTACTCGGGCATCGGCTCGATCGACGTGCACTACTCGTCGGGCCCGGCGAACCACTTCTTCTACCTGCTGAGCGAGGGCAGCGGAGCCAAGACGATCAACGGGGTCTCGTACAACTCCCCCACCTCGGACGGCCTCCCGGTCACCGGCATCGGCCGCGACAAGGCGGCGCTGATCTGGTACAAGGCGCTGACCACGAAGTTCACGTCGACGACGAACTACGCGTCCGCCCGCACCGGCACTCTCGCGGTGGCCGGTGAGCTGTACGGCACGTCCAGCACCGAGTACGCGGCGGTGCAGAACGCCTGGGCGGCGATCAACGTCGGCACACGGTCCGGCGGCAGCTCGGGCACGTCGTTCGAGAACACCACCGACGTGTCGATCCCGGACAACGGCGCCGCGGTCACCTCGTCGATCGCCGTCACCGGCCGCACCGGCAACGCGCCGAGCAACCTCCAGGTCGGCGTCGACATCGTGCACACCTGGCGCGGCGACCTGGTCGTCGACCTGGTGGCCCCGGACGGCTCGACGTACCGTCTGAAGAGCTTCAGCTCCTCGGACTCGGCGGACAACGTCAGCACGACCTACACGGTCGACGCGTCCTCCGAGGTCGCCAACGGAACCTGGCAGTTGAAGGTCCAGGACCAGGCGGCGCAGGACACCGGGTACATCAACAGCTGGAAGCTGACGTTCCCGTAGATCGCGGGTGGTAGCCCGTAAGCACGCCGGGGCCTGACGGCCTCGTTCAGGCGGCGCCCCGCGGAGGAGACTCTTTCCGGTCTTCCTCCACGCACGATCCCCGGGGCGCCGCCTTCCCAATTCCCCACAAACGGCCCGAAGGCCGACGGCTCGACACCCGTGCCGAGCTCGGACCACCGGATGGTGTGGCAGGACGTGCATCGCGGCTGAGAACGCGTAACTCGACTCAGCTGGAGCCTGCGGCGTGCACTCCAGGGATCAGTTCGCGATCAGCACACCCAGCATCGCCGCCCAGCACAGCGCCACCAGTACCGGCAGGAGCATCATGATGAGCCCTGTCGGAGACCTCCTGAGCCAGTCGTTTCCGTCGTCGGCCACCTCACGGCCCACGATCCGCTGCCCGCCGTGCCACGCCATGTGGTCCTCGAGCTCCATGGCGGCCCGCTTGCGGGCGTCGAGATAGCGGCGGCCGAAGCGCAGCATCTGCGAGAAGGCGAGAGAGGAGGCGAGCCCGATGATCGTGATGATCACGGCGAGGCTGTGTGCCATGGACTCCATGGAGCCGGGCTCCGACTTGTCCTCGCTGAGCGAGAAGCCGAGGGCGGCGGCCAGACCGGCCGTGATGTAGAAGAAGTTGTTCAGCTTCTGCCAGTTGGTCGCGTCCTCGTGCTTGTAGAGGTCGATGGCGACGGCGTACTGCGCCTGGAGCATCGCCTCCCGCGGCTTGCGCCACACCCACACCATCCGCTGCTTGCCGTCGGGCGGTGTCAGCCGCGTCAGCTCCTCGAAGCCGAGCTTGCGGTGGAAGAGCGTCGATGCCGCGTTGTACGGCTCGGTGACGACCGCGGCGATGACCGGGGTGTCCTGCCACTGCTCGAGAACGTGGTGGTAGAGCCGGGAGGCCACTCCCGTGCGCGCGGAGGAGCGCGAAACGCAGATCTGTTTGATGACGAGGAAGGCGCCCAGCGTGGTCTTGATCCGGTGGTTGAGCCATTCGTCCGGTTCGATGCGCTGGTCGCTGTAGGCCAGCAGAAAACCGAGCACCTCGGTCCCCTTGACCGCGACCCAGAAGTGCTCGGCGGTGGTGAGCCTGGCCCGGTAGTCCTCGAGCGTGTAGCCGGACACCAGGAATCCCTCGCGGCGCGCCCGCTCCGGTTCCGCGGCATCCAGCCGCCGGGACTCCGCCAGCGCCAGGATGTCCGGTAAGTGAGCCTCGCCCGCTCGCACGATCTCGACCGCTTCGATCTCTTCCGTAGCCATGCGACCCCCGGTGGGTGATGCATTACTGCCGCACTCGATCTATTCAACTTACCTTTTTTATAGGCGTGTTGAAGGTTGTCAGCATCTGCATCTCGTGCTGCGGCTGCGTACCGTGCCTAGGCTGTTTCCATGGCCTTCACATACGAGCACGTGGGAGCGACCCGCGAGGGCCGGTGCCCGACGGGGTTCCACCCTTTGCGGGTGCGGACCCGTGTCGGGGCGGGCGCTGACGTGTTCCGTACGGCGGCGCGGGCGGTCCTGTCCTGGCAGATGCACCGGGCCGTCGGCGTCAGCATCGACGCGGCCGCGGAGACCGCGAGAGCGGGTGCGGACGTGACGGTCGGCCTGGGGTGGATCGAGGCACCGTGCCGTGTGGTCTGGACGGTCGAGGAGGAGAACCTCGCGGGCTTCGCGTACGGCACGCTGGCCGGGCATCCCGAGTGCGGCGAGGAAGCCTTCCTGGTGGAGCGGACAGCGGACGGCGCGGTCTGGCTGACGGTGACGGCGTTCAGCCGTCCGGTGAAGTGGTGGGTGCGGGCGGGAGGCCCGCTGGTCCGGGTCCTCCAGCGCGCCTACGCCCGGCGATGTGGTGCGGTGCTGCGCCACATCTGCCGGTCCCGGTGACCGTCGCGGCGCCCCGACTCGGCTGTCAGGGAGATGCCGTCACAGGCACCGTGGCCGAGTACTGCACGGTGCCGAAGGCGGAGACCTTTGCCAGCGCCCACCAGTCGCCGCTTTCGCCGGTACGGGGTCGGGCGACGGTGCAGTGGAGTTCCGTCACGGCTCCCGGGGACACGGTGAATCCCTGGATCCGGGGCGTGATCGCGACGGCGTCGCCGGGGGCGCCCCATGTGCCGTACGGGCTGATGATGCGGGCCTCGCCGCGGACCTCGCCCAGCGCACGGCCGGTCAGGCGCAGGACGAGGCGGTCCGGGGAGGGGTGCGAGAGGTCGATGTCGAAGGGAGCGGCAGGGGTGCTTCCGCCGACGGTTACGGGCAGCGCGTCCTCCAGCACCTGGCCGATGCCGTCGAGGATCCGGGCCGCCAGGAAGTACGTGCCGGGGGCTGCGTCCTTCTCCGGGCGTATCGTGACATCGAACTCCGCGAACTCGCCGGGAGCCAGGTCGTATCGGAGTGGCGCGTGCGCTGCCACGGTGAGGCCCGCCGGGACGTACAGGGAAACGGTGCCCTTGGCCGGGAGGGCGGATGTCGCGACGGTGATGCGTATGGTCTCCTCGCCTCCCTCGCCGACCTGGCCGGATCGTTCCGTGCGCTCCAGGCGGAGGCTGACCGGGAGGTAACCGATGGGGGCCGGGCCTGTGTTGTGCAGCCAGTAGCGGGTGAAGACGGGCTGGACGGGCTCGCGTGCCGGGCCGCCGCCATCGGTGTCCGAGGCGGGCGGGTCCGACCGGGTGAGGCCCGGGCGGGCCGCGATCGTCACGACGTCCGCCGCCGTCAGACCGATGCTCAGCGAACCGTCCTCGCCGGCGGTCAGCGGTCGCACCGTGCGCTGTTCCAGGAGGTCCGTGGCCTCGCCGGACGTGAATCCGCCGTGCAGTCGGACCCGCGCCGTCACCGCCCGGCCCTCCGACTCGTACAGGCGCAGGACCAGGCCGTCGGTGGCGGGATCGGTGTCGCCGGGGAGGCCCGAGGCCATGGGGTTGCCGCGCGGTTTGAGCGCGGAGAGCACGACGCTCGCCGGCTCGACGTTCAGGAGTGACGCGCAGGGCGGAAGTTCACCTTCGGAGGGGGTGGTGGGCAGGGCGAGCAGGGGATGGTTCGCCTCACGTCCGGCCCGTACGAAGCCTGCCTGGCGCCAGTCGCCGGGGCCCGCGACGAGGCTGTAGTGGAAGTCGTGCGTCCAGTGCTGGAGGGCGAAGCTGCTGCCGTCGGGGGCGGTGCGGCGCGGGCCGTCGAGCCAGACGCCGCTGGGCCAGTCGGTGCAGGCACGCATCAGGGAGAGGTAGAGGGTGCCGTCCGCGGTGGCCACGGAACCGGGCGTTCCGTGGTTGACCAGGGCGGTCGAGTAGTCGTCGGCGGGCTCGGCCGTGGTGGGCAGACCGTCGGGTACGGGGACGTCGACGACCGCGTCGGAAAGGTCCGCGGTGAGAGTGTCGGGGGCGCGCACGATGAGGACCGGCAGGTCGCGAGGGCCGCGCAGGTCGGCGCCGGGGACCCAGGCTTCTCGGCGGGTGCGGGCGGCGGGCACGAAGACGCGGCCGTGGGCGGCGAGCGCCGCCCGGTAGGCGGCTTCGTCCGCTCCGGTGGCGGCCAGGACGCGTTCGGCGAAGGCGTTGTCAGTGCCGGGTGCCACTCTGATGTCGGGGAGGTTGGAGTCCGCGTCGAGCGAGCCGTGGCGCGGGCCGTCCGGGCGTGTGCAGGTGGCGGTCACACCCTGGGCAACGAGCGCGGCAAGGAGGGGGCGTACGTCGTGGTTTTCCGGAGCTATCACCTCGGCGACGCCGATGGCGTGGGACAGCGTGCTGTGGCCGCTGCCGTCGCTGGTGGCGGAGTATTCGGCCGAGTCCGCCGAGTTGGCGGAGTCGGCGGCCGGGTGCGGGGGCACATCGCCGACCGGGTGCGGAGCTGCGTCGCCCGCGCCCGCTGCCGGGTGCAGGGCGATGCGGGCGGTGGTGGAGAGTCCGGCCCAGGTGTGGGCGGGGTTGTCCAGGGTCCACAGATGCTCGGCGGTGTCGTTCTCGGGGAAGCCGAAAGGCCGCCCGATCGCGGCGAATCCCACCTCCGAGACCGGCAACGCTCCGGGCAGGTCGAGATCGAAGCGGACCCTCAGCAGACGGTCCTCGCCGATGGAGCCGTCCACGCGCGTGCGGAAGTCGATGCGGGAGCTGCCGTGGAGGAGGGTGGCCGTCTGGGTGAACCGCAGGGTGTCCAGGCGTACTTCACTGGTGATCCGCGCGCCGATGGCGGAGTGCTCGACGCGTACGGAGGTGGCGGGCCGGGTGCCGGTTCCCGTGCCGGGCCCCTTGGGGAGCAGATGCCAGGGACCCTCGCCCCAGACGGGGTGGGTGGTGTACTCGTCCTGCAGGGTCAGTTCGGCCCCGAGGCCGCCGGGGCGCAGGAGTTCGCGGCCGGTGCGCAGATCGGTGATGCGGCTCAGGGCGCCACCGCGGGCCGGATCAGCCTCGATCCGGAAGCTCTCGTTCTCGATGGCCGTGGCCTCGGGCACGAGAGCCCAGCCGGGCGTGGCCGGTTGATCTGTCTCCAGTCGGCCCGCGCCCGGTTCGCCTTCGGCCGGCGCCCCGGGCTCGACGAGCTGGTAGACCCGGTGGCCGAGCGAGGGTACGCCGCGGGCGAGGAAGGCGAGAGCGGAGCCGTCGGTGACCGAGGGCACGGGCCGCCCGGCCTCGTCCCTGACCTCGGCGCCTGCCGCGCCGTCCACGGTGACCAGACCGTCCCGTTCCCACGAAAGCGAGTTCGCGACCAGCAGGGATCGCCTGGATCGCCCAGGCGTTCGTGTGTCGCGGGTATCGGTGCGGGCGGCCAGCTGCCGCAGCGCGTCCGTCCGCACCCTGTCGCCGAGTTCGTACGCCTCGCGCCAGTTGTCGGCGAGGTCGAGATAGACCTGGTCGGACTCGGTGCCCGTGACGGCGTCGTGGTGGGCTCCGTAGGCGAGGAGGCGCCATGCCTTGTCGAGTGGCTCGCTGGGGAAGCGCTCGCCGAAGAGGCTTGCGAGGGTCGCGAGCCGCTCCCCGTCCAGTACGGCTGTCTCGGCCGCCCGCTGCGCCTGCTTGGTGTCGATGTACGAGACGTCCTTGCCGGTGAACACGGGGTTCATGTCCCGGGTCTGCGGCGTGATCACCCTCGTCGTATGCGAGTGGGACGGCGACTCCGCCTCGCGCCGCACGGCCGCGAAGAAGTCCCGCGGCAGCCCCATCGTGAAGCGCGGCCAGACATAACGCTTGGCCCACTCCCGGTGGACCTCGGTGCACCAGCGGGACGGCACGTTGTGGTCGTGGCCCACGGGCAGCATCACATTGCGGGTGGCGGCGACCTTCTTCAGCTGGGCGTACTGCTCGTACGCGGCCGCCATCGCGGCATCGAGCGAATCGGTCCGGTGGATGGCCCAGCCGGCGGTGTAGTGCGCTCCCATGTAGTGGGTGAGGACGCCGCGGCCGCTGGGCGCGATCCACTCGAACTCAGTCGGGAACTGCATCCGGGCGATGTCCCCCGCGTGCCCGATCGGCCCGGAATTGTGGAACGGACCGCGTGCCCACGCGCTGGAGTCGAGTCCGGCGTCGGCCATGATCCCGGGGTGCGCGGGGTCATGACCGAAGACGTCGAGGAGCCAGCCGGAACGCGGGTCGCCGCCGAGTACGTCGCGCTGGTAGCCGATGCCGTAGACGGTGTTGCGGATCGTCGACTCGGGGTGGGTGAGATTGGTGTTGGGCTCGTTGTAGCTGCCGCCGACCAGTTCGATCCGGTCGTCGCGCAGGAAGCGGCGCAGGTCGGCCCGGTCGCGCGGAAAGGCGTCCCAGTGCGGCTTGAGATAGTCGATCTCCGCGAGCACGAACCGGTAGTCGTCGTCGTGGCGGGCCGAGTCCAGATGTGCCCGTACGAGGTCGAAGGCGCTGCGTACATGGGGCGGGCGGAGCCGGTCCACCCAGGGCAGATCGGGGAGTTCGTGGCGGACTTCGGTGAAGCCCGCCTGGGTGTTCCACCAGACCGGGTCGTAGTGGAAGTGGGAGACCATCCACATGGTCCAGCCGGTGTCCTCAGCCGTGACGGCCGCCTCGGCGGTGCAGCGGTCGGCTCCGGAGTCGTCGGCGCGCTCCGCGATCGCGGTGACCCGGTGTACCGATCCGGTGGCGGCCGGGGCCGAGAAGACGACCCCGACCTCGGCGACGGCCTCGCGCCCCGGACCGGGTGCGGCGATCAGCGCGGGCTGCGGTGTGCTGACCGTCGGCCCCTCGACCCGGACCCGTACGGGACCGGTGCCGCCCTGCAGGGTGACGCGTACGACCTGGCGGGGGGACTGCTGCGTACCGACGAAGAGATCGGTCGACCGGACGTCGATGATCCGCATGCTGGCGTGGGCCTTTCGGTGGCTGTACGGGCTGTTCAAGGGCGGCTGGTCACCGGTCGTACGTCACGGGCCGTGTGGCCTGCGGCCGGTGCGTCCGGCGGGGTACGTCCGGGCGTCGGGCTACAGCAGAGCGCGGGCCAGTTCGACTGCACCCTCGACGGGCGGGACCCGCAGCGGGTGCAGTCGGGTGCCGGGGAGTGCCCGGCCGAGCGCGTCGTCGAGTGCGCTGTAGAGGGCGGCCTGGTTCAGGATGACTCCGCCGGCCACGACGACGTCGTCCACGGCGGCCCCGCGGTCGGCGAGTCGTGTCACGAGCGCGGCCAGCGCCCGCCCTCCCGCGGCGATCACGTCGTGGGCGAGGCCGGAGCCGGCTGCGGCAGCGCTGAACACGGCGTCGGCGTGCCGGCCCCAGTCCGCCGACACATCGGCTGCGGACTCCAGCGCCGCGCCGATCGCCGGGACTTCGGCCACGCCGAAGGCCGCGAGCAGCCCGCGGGCGAGGAGGTCGGGGGGATAGCCCCGGTCGTGCGCGGCGCAGACGGCACGTGCCGCCTCGCGCACGAGCCCGGCCGAGCTGCCCTCGTCGCCGAGGACGGCGCCCCAGCCGCCGACCTGCACCAGGGTCCCGTCGGCGAGATGCCCGACGGCGACGGAGCCGGTGCCCGCCACCAGACCGACGCCCTGCTTGAGGCCGAGGGCGGGGACGAGGAGTTCGGCGTCGTTGACGATGCGCCGTGGCACGTCGAGGTGGGCGCCGAGCGCCTGTTGCAGGAGAGCGCCCTGACGCGGGGATTCGCAGCCGTGCGCGCCGACGGCGACGGACGCGGGTCTGGCGTCTGCGGGCAGGGCCTCCCGGAGGAGCCCGGCGAGCCACTGTGCGGCCTCACCGGGATCGTGCGGCCGCCAGCCGCTGCTCGGGCGGACGGTGTCGACGACGACATCCGTGCCCGAGCAGGCGCGGAGATGGGTCTTCGTACCACCCACGTCGATGCCGACGACGAGTGGGACGAGTGGTGTGGGGCCGCCCTGCATGGACCCGGTGGAGTCCTGCACGGACCGGGTGGAGTCCTTCGCGTACCCCGTGGAGTCCTGCGCGGATGGTGTGGAGTCCTGCACGGAGCCTCTTTCGCCTTGTTCGCATCGCAGCAGCCTCGTGGGGACGTGCTGCGCACGGCGGGCGAACCGTGACAGGGTCATCTGTTCTACGGATGGGGACGGTTGGTAGGGAGGCCCCGGGACGGACCTCGGTGAGCGTGGCGGGCGTACGCCACGGGTTCGTTAGGAAATTAACTAACGAAGTAGGCTGCGTCAAGGGACTGCAGAGAGCCGATAGGGCCTCATCGCCGGCCGGCCAGAACAGCGTCGTCGACAACCAGCCACAGGGACCACACACATGATCTTCAGCACCAGAGGCGACGGACACGCTGCCGCAGGCGAAAGCCCCGCGACAGGCGACAGCCACGCCGCAGGTGACCAACGCGCTCCGGACGACGGCGGCGATCACCGCCTCCGAGGCGCAGCCGGCAGGCGCCGTGCGGGCGCAGGCCGCGGCAACCGCAACGGCATCCCGGCTGCCCGCACCCCGGCGCTGACCGACAGCGCCAGAGCCGTCTTCGCCGTGCTGGCCGAGTCCGGCGAGGCCACCCGCCCCCGGCTCGCCGAGCTCGCCCGCCTGTCCAAGCCCACCGTCTCGGCCGCCATGACCGAGCTGGAGGCCGCCGGTCTCGCGGCCCGTTCGGGCACCGCGCACGGCAACACCGGCCGTTCCGCCGCCGTCTACGGCCTCGGCCCCGCCGCGGGAACGGTGCTCGCCATCGACCTGGGCTCGACCCACACCGAGGTACGCGGCTGCGCGCTGGACGGCACCGTTCTCGCCGTCCGGACCACCGACGACGGCTTGGAACCGGCCGACGCCGTACGGTCCGTCCTCGAGCAGCTGACCGGCCCGGGCACCGGCACCGGCCCGCTGCGCGCCGCCGTCGTCGCCGTCCCCGACGTCGCCGCCGCCCCCGCCGCCGGCAGCGAGGGCGCGGATCCCGGCCCCACCCCCGGTCCCCGCCCGGCAACCCCCCGTATCGCCGCCGCCTTCGACTCCCTCGGGCTGCCCGAGGGCGTACCGGTCCACGTGGAGAACAACGTCAACTGCGCCGCGCTCGCCGAGCTGCACGAAGGCGCCGCGCGTGGCCGCCACAGCTTCGGTTATCTGCAGGTCGGATACGGCATCGGCCTGGGCATCGTGATCGGCGGCCAGGTGCTGCGCGGCGCGAACGGTGCCGCGGGCGAGGTGGCCCGGCTGCCCTACCCGTGGGCCGACAAACAGCGTGCGCGCCCCGAGGCCCTGGAGGAGTACGTCGGCGCCCGGTCGCTGCTGTGCCGGGCCGAGGCGTCCTGGCAGGCGGACGACGGACACCACCCTGAGTCGGCCGAGCGGCTCTTCGCGCTCGCCGCGGCCGGCCACCCCACCGCGCGCCGTATGGTCGACGGCCACGCCGCGGAAGTCGGCCGGCTGGCCGCGGCCGTGACCGCCGTACTCGATCCGGGCCTGCTCGTGCTCGGTGGCGGAATCGGCGCGAATCCGCAGCTCCTGCCCGGTGTGCGGGCGGAGCTGGACCGCCTCAGCTGGCCCACCGATGTGGTGTCCAGCGTGCTCGGCAGCAGCGGCACGGTGGTGGGCGCCACCCGCCTCGCCGTGGCCCGCGGGATCCGGGCGGTGACCGACGGTGCCCCGGCCTGACCTCGGCTCCGCCCGCGACCCACGGCGCCCCGCCCTGACCTCGACCCGGCCCCTCGGCACCATGGCCCTTTGCGGAAGCCGCGAGTCCGAACCGTGACCCTCGGCACTATGACAGGACATTGACTCCGCCCCGCCCCATCTGCCAGGGTCCCGGGCAAGCGCTTACCACAACCGGCGGGACTCCGGTTCGGGTGAGGTCCCAGTACGAGGGCGTGCTCGTACCACCGCTGCGAGGCAGCGAGTGAACCGGGGCCTTGGACCCACGCAAGCGGTGCGGCCGGGCGAGGCCGCGGCCCGCGGAAGCGCTCAATCCCAGTGATTAGGAAACGGGGACCTGCCACTACCAGCGGCCGGCGCCGTGCTCGGTTTGCTACGACGAAAAGGGATCAAGATGATCAATGTGGGTGTGCGGCGCTCCCGCCGACTCGGCCGCGGCAGCATACGCCGCATGGTTCCCCTCGCTGCCGTGGCCACGGCAGGTGCCCTGCTGCTCTCCGCCTGCGGGTCGGACTCCGGCTCGGGCGGCAACGCCAAGTCGCTGACGTTCTGGATCTCCACGGTTCCGGGGCAGGACGCGGGCTGGAAGAAGCTGGTGGCGCAGTACAAGAAGGAAGCCGGCGTCAAGGTCAAGCTCGTCAACATCCCCTACGACGGCTACACGACGAAGCTGCACAACGCCGCGCAGGCGAACTCCCTGCCCGACGTGGCGGCCGTGCCGGCGCTGGACCCGATCTGGTCGAGCAAGCTGATCGACCTCAGCTCCATCGCCAACAAGAAGAGCAACAACATCAACGCCAACTTCCTCGCCAAGGACTCGTCCGGGAAGGTGCTGTCCATCCCCTCGGACGTCACCGCGTCCGGCCTGTTCATCAACAAGACGCTGTTCAAGAAGGCCGGCGTCTCGTTCCCGACCTCGCCCCAGACGACCTGGACCTGGACCGACTTCATCAAGGCGGCGAACAAGGTCCGGGAGAAGACCGGCGCCAAGTACTCCCTGACGTTCGACCCGTCGCCGTCCCGGCTCCGCGCCATGGTGTACGAGATGGGCGGGAAGTACGTCCACGCGGACTCCTCCGGCAAGTTCTCGGTGGACGCGGCGACCAAGAAGGCCGTGAAGTACTTCGTCGGACTGAACGACGACAAGACCGTGCCGAAGTCGGTGTGGACCAGCGGCGCCGACCCGTCGGCCATGTTCCAGAGCGGTGACGTGGTCGCCTACTGGTCCGGCGTGTGGCAGGTTCCCGCCTTCGCGGAGAGCATCAAGAAGTTCGACTGGGCGAGCGTCCCGACTCCCGCCCAGCCGGTGCAGGCCAGCGACGTCAACAGCGGCGGCATGACGGTCGGCTTCAACAACAACGGCGCCGGGGCCACCGCCGCGAAGAAGTTCCTGTCCTGGCTGTACGAGCCGGCCCACTACAAGACGCTCTGTGAGGCGTCCGGGTTCCTGCCCGTCGAGAGCGGTCTGAACCCGACGTACCCCTTCAAGTCCGAGGCCGCGCAGGCGGCGTTCAAGCTGTACAACGAGGAGATCCCGCTCTACGCCCCCATCTCCGGCTACTTCAACGGCGCGCAGACGAACTGGGTGCTGAAGGGCAAGAGCCTCACCGAGGACCCGACCAAGACGGAGCTCGGCAAGGCGATCAACGGCCAGCAGTCGGCCGACAAGGCCCTGCAGAACATCGTGGACGGCTACAACCAGCAGGTCGGCGGCGGTTCGTAGGCCACAGGGCCGGGCGGTGTCTCGACACCACCGCCCGGCCCTGAAGCCCACACGATGCCGGGCTCATGGCGTGAACCCACCGCAATCCATTCACCAGCACGGAGTCAGGAAGATGACAAAACGCGCCTCGGACGTGTCCGCGAGCCCGCCCAGGAGACGCAGTAGGTACACCCTTGCACCGCTCGTCCTCATCGCGGCCAATGTCGTGCTCTTCTCGCTGTTCTTCGTCTGGCCGGCGGTGATCGGGCTCGTCTACTCCTTCACGAACTACACGGGCGTGGGGGCGTTCCAGTTCATCGGACTGGACAACTACCACAACCTGTTCGGGGACTCCACGTTCTACGACGCGCTGAGCCGGACGCTGCTGTACGCCGTGCTCTTCGTACCGCTGAACTTCGCGGTCTCGCTGCTCACCGCCAACCTGCTGGTGAGCAAGAACGCCAAGGGCGGGTCGGTCGCGCGCGTCATCTTCTTCATCCCATGGCTGCTGTCGCCCATCGTCGTGGGTGTCCTGTGGCGGTGGATGTTCGGTGAGAACTTCGGACTGGTCAACTACGTCATCGAGAAGTTCGGCGCCAGCGCCGTTCCGTGGCAGTCGAACGCGGACCTCTCGCTGATAGTGGTCGTGATGGCGGCCTCCTGGGCCTGGACCGGGTTCTCGATGCTGCTGTTCATCGCGGCGATCAAGAACGTACCGGTGTCCTACTATGAGGCGGCCTCGCTCGACGGCGCCGGCCCCTGGCGCCAGTTCTTCAGCATCACGCTGCCGAGTATCGCGCCCACCTCCTTCATCGTCATCCTGCTCAACACGATCAACGCGATGAAGGAATACCCGGTGTTCGCCGCCCTCAACAACGGCGGACCCGGCACGTCGAACAACCTGCTCGTCCAGTACATCTACGAGACCGGCTTCAAACGGGGCCAGATCGGCTACGCGAGCGCCGCGTCGTTTGTGCTCATGCTCATCCTGATGGCCGTCGCGATCATCCAGCTGATCGTCAACCGGCGGGTGGAGAACCGATGACAACCACAGATTTGCCACGTCCGGTCGACGCCGATCCCAAACGAGCCGTCTCCAAGAAGCGGCCCCGTGGGGCGGCCAGCGGCGGGCTCCGGCGGGCGGTGGCCCCGACGACACTGCTGTGGATCCTGGCGTGCCTGTACGGGTTTCCGGTGCTGTGGTTCATCCTCAGCTCCCTCAAGCCGTCCAGCGACCTGTTCTCCTATCCGCTGACGCTGGTTCCGCACAACCCCACCCTGTCGGGTTTCAAGGCAGCGTGGGACAGCGCCAACTTCTCCCAGTACTTCATCAACACGGCCATCGTGTGCGTGATCACGACGATCCTCACGGTGGGCGTCAGCTGCTGCACCGGGTACGCGCTGGCCAAGTACGACAACAGATGGCTCAAGGCGTTCTTCATCTGCATCCTGGCCACCACGATGCTGCCGTCCGAGGTCATGCTCGCCCCCGAGTTCCTGGTGGTCCGCAACCTCGGCCTCTACAACTCGTTCGCCGGCATCATCCTCCCGGCCGTGCTCACCGCGACCGGATGCTTCATGTTCCGCCAGTTCTTCCTGACGGTTCCCGACGAACTCGTGGAAGCCGCACGCATCGACGGCGCCCGCGAACTGTCGATCTTCCTGCGGATCATGGTGCCGCTCTCCCGGCCCATCATGCTGACCCTCGCCATCCTGTCCTTCCAGTGGCGGTGGAACGACTACATCTGGCCGCTGCTGATGCTCAACGACCCCAACAAGTTCACCGTGCAGATCGGCATCCAGAGCATCGTCGGCGCGCAGAACATCAACTGGTCGGTCCTGCTCGGCGCATCGGTCATCTCGATGATCCCGCTGATCGTCATCTTCCTGGTCTTCCAGCGCTACGTCATGGGCGCCGACATCAATGCCGGACTGAAGGACTGACCTTGCCCACCCCGCTCGACCACGAGTTCGTCCGCGCGGTGGCCCGCGCCGCCGACCGGCCGGCCGCCCCGCTGGCGGCCCGCCCCGACGAGGAACCCGCCGGTGTGCCGCACCGTGGTCTGGCGCGGCGGGTGAAGACCCTGATCGCGGCATACCGGTCCCCGGACTCGGAACTGCACGGCAGCGGACAGGCCGTCGCCGCCGCGACGACCCACCTGCGTGCCCTGCGGGCCACGCAGACCGGCACCGGCCTCTTCGCCGGCGGCGACAACGTGCAGTCACCGCCGGACTCCGCGTTCACCGTCAACGACGTGTGCGACGCGCACGTCCTCGCCGCCGGCGCGGGGCCGGAACTGCGCGACGTCACGGCCGCGCTCGCCGAGATCGCCGGCGCCGCCTCCGGCAGTCTCCTGACCGGTGGGGTGCACACCCCGAACCACCGCTGGGAGCTGTGCGCGGCGCTGGCCCGACTGCACCGGTCGTTCCCCGACGACCGGCTGCTCGACCGCATCGAGGAGTGGCTCTCCGAGGGCGTCGACATCGACGCGGAGGGCCTGTACGCGGAACGGAGCGCCAACTACGCGGCCCACGTGTCCAACCCTTCACTGCTGCTGCTGGCCGGCGTCCTCGGCCGCGCCGACCTGCTGCACGCCGTCGAACGCAATCTCGCCACCACCCTGGACCTCATCAGGCCGGACGGCACGGTGGAGACCGTCCACTCGCGACGGCAGGACCAGAACCACCCGTTCCCGCTGGCGCCCTATCTGCCGCACTACCGGCTGCTCGCGATCCGCACCGGCCGGGGCGACTTCAGCCGGGCGGCGCAGCTGGCGGCCACCGGCGGCATCGACGACCCCGACCTGCTCGCCGAGACCCTCCTCACCCCGGACCTGTGCCGGGCCCTGCCGACACCGGCTGCGGAGACATTTCCGCGCGAGCGGTACATCACCACCGCGCGCCTCGCCGCACGCGCCTCGGCCGGCGCGCACACGGTGGTGTACGGCGGCTCCGACGTGCCCGAACACCGGCGCATCCGCTCGGGCCTCGCCTGCAATCCCACCTTCCTGCGCCTGTTCGCCGGCGACGCCGTCCTCGACGCGGTCCGTCTCTCGCGGGGGTTCTTCGACATGGGCCCGTTCCGCGCCGCCGGCATGCAACGCCTCGCCGACAGCCGCTACCGGCTCACCGAAACCCTCACGGCCGCCTACTACCAGCCGCTCCCGCCGGGCCGGCGACGGGACGACGGCGCCTACCGTATGGCGGACGAGGGACGCTTCTCGGCCGCGATGGCCTTCCCGGACCGGCCCCGGGACGAGGTCTCACACACGACCCGCGTCGAGGTGGACCTGAGGGAAGACGGTGCCGACCTGCGGATCGACATCAGCGGACCACGGGTGCCCTGGGCCCTCGAACTGACCTTCCGGCCGGGTGGCGTGCCAGAGGGCGCCGTACCGATCGGCGACGGACGCTGGTGCCTGACGACCGGGCCGATGACCTACCGGGTCGGTGACGACGAGATCCGGGTCGAGGCCGACGTCGAGGCAGGCGAACCGCTGGCCGGGCCGGACCGGAGCGACGTACTGCGCTACGACCCGGGGCAGGACTACACCGTGGTGGGCGGCACCGATGCGACGACCGGGAACCGCGTCTACATCGGTGGACACGGCCCGCACACACTGTCCGTCGCACTGCGCGCCCGCCGGCCCGCACCTGTCGTGTGACCCCGACGACCCACGCCATGGCCACCTCAGGCATGAAGGACTGATCCCCGTGCACCTCCCCCACCAGCGCGGCCCCCTGCACGACCTGCCGGACAGCCCCGAGGCCTACGACGCCGTCCTCGCCGACGTGGTCGAGCAGGCTCTGCGGCGGATGACGCCGGAGGGCAACCTCGAGCACCCCGATTGCGTCGACGACATCGGCGACACCTCCCTCGGCCTCACCTCTCTGCTGGTGCTCGCCCAACAGCGCACAAAAGACCCGCGCCTGCCGGAGCCGGTGCACCGCAGCCTCGCCTTCCACCTGCGCGAGCGGGTCTACACCGAGGACAACCCCGGCTACCCGAACCTGAGAATCCGCAACTCGGGCTTCCCGTGCGCCCGTTACGTCCTGGAGGCGGGCGCCCACCCCATCGGCGACTGGCCGAGCACGGTGTGGGCGCTGCTCCAGACGGTCAACATCCTCGACGCGCCGGACGGCCTGATCGACATCGACCAGCGAGCCCGACTGCTCGAGGTGGCGCGGGGCTACTGGCGCTGGCTGACCGAGGCGACCTTCTTCAACCCGCAGGAGGCCGGCAACCAGGCCATCGGGTGCGTGGTCGGCGGCCTGATGCTGGCGCGTCACCTCCCGCCGGCGGAGGGAGAGGCGGTCCGCTCCCGGGCGATCGAGTTGTACGCCGAGGAGATCCGCGCCCACCGGGTACGCGACCGGGGCGCGCTGCTGCCCCCCGAGCACGGCGGCGCCTACGACAACAACTACGGCCCGATCTCCCTCTCCTTCCTCGCCCAGGCCCACCGGGTCAGCGGCGAGGAGATCTTCGCGGAGGACGGCGACGCGCTCGCCCGCTACATCGACGCCCGCCTCACCGGCGGCGGCTTCGACAACGGCGGTCCCCGCTACAGCGAGCAGCACTCCGGCTTCGAGTCGGTCCTCGGCCTGCGCTACTTCAGCCGCCGCATCGGCTCCGACCTGGGCCGCTATCGGGGCGACACCCGCTGGGGGCGGCACGCGGCCAAGCCGGACGGCGGGGTCGACGGCCACTTCGCCTGGATGCTGGTCTGGCAGATCCAGGACCCCACACGCTGGCACCGCACACCCTCGGCCGAGCCCGTACGCCACCAGCTCCGGGCGGGCACCGTCTCGGTGGCGTTCGACGACCGTATGACCCCGTCTGTCGTCGAGGCGGGCGGCACCTACTACCTGCCTGCGGCCGTGGGCCGCCAGCACGGCTTCGGTCCCGTGGTGGGCGGATTCGTGTTCTGCCGTCCCATGGGTCGGATCCGGGTACGGGACGTGCGCAGCGACGGCCTGGCGGCCAAGCTGGTCACCAAGCCGGTGGTCGGCCGAGACCACGTCCTGCGGCACGTGCGGTCCCTCTACGTCACCGACGGCACGAGCCTGTGGACGACGGTTGCCGTCGAACGCCTGCCCGGAGACCCGTATCTGCTCGCCGGTCTGCCGTACGCGGCGGACGACGGCGACCGCGTGCGCCGGACGGCCGAGGGCGCGGTGGCGTCGGCAGGTGCGCTACGCCTGACCCACCCGCAGACGCAGGGCGTGGAGTACTTCGACGCCCGTGCCGAACTCACCCAGGAACAGGCGGCGTTCGCGCTCGCCGCCGACCCGCGCGGCTACGGCAACCCCGACGACGGCTGGCGCCACACCGTCGCGACCACCGCCCTGGAGTCCGAGCCCGTGCCGGGCGCCCCGGACGGACTGACCGTCTTCGCCGTCCGCTACGGACCCGCCCGCGGCGACGAGCCGTTCGCTCCGTCCTTCGAACGCACCGACGCGGGTCTGCTCGTCACGACCGAGGCGTTCTCCGCGGTGATCGGCCCGCCCGAGGGGGACGCCACGGGCGAGCCGGTGCTGGAGCTGCGGCAGCGGGGCTGAGGATCTGAACAGCGGGACTGCACCGGCCGGGCTGACGACCCGACCGGTGCAGTCCGCGTCAATGCCGCTCCGCAGCCGTCACCGCATCAGAACCCCGGCTTCCTCCCCGGTGGCCTCGGAAGGCACCGCCACCAGGCCGAGCTCGGCGGGTGAACCCAGCAGCCGGTGCGAGGGCAGGATCCGCACCGTGTACCCGTAGGGCCCGGTGCGGTCCAGGGAGAGCGGCCCCTCGTAGACCCAGCGGCCCTCGAGGTCGGGGCCGCCCGCGGGTTTCAGCGCGACCACGGACGCGTCCGCGATGCGGTCCTCGGAGTCGACGCGGCCCGCGACGACCTGCACCTCGACGTCGTCCGGCTGCAGGTCGCCGAGGCGTACGCGGACCCGCACGCCCAGCGTCGACCCGAGCTCGGCGGTCGCCGTGGCGGCCGAGACCTCGACGTGGTCCACGGCGACCTGCCCCCAGGCGCCGCGCACCCGGGACTTCCAGACGGCGAGCTCCCGCGCCGACTCCGGGTCCATCGCACGGTGGGCGCGGGCGGCCGGTGCGTAGAGCCGCTCCACGTACTCCCGGACCATGCGCCCGGCGAGGACCTTGGGGCCGAGCTGGGTCAGCGTCTGGCGGACCATGTCGATCCAGCGGTCCGGCAGGCCCTCGGGACCGCGCTCGTAGAAGCGGGGGGTGACCCGCTGCTCCAGCAGGTCGTAGAGCGCCTGCGCCTCCAGGTCGTCACGCCGGTCGGTGTCCATGCCCGAGCCGTCGGCGGTGGGGATCGCCCAGCCGAAGTCGGGCTTGAACCATTCGTCCCACCAGCCGTCGAGGACGGACAGGTTCAGACAGCCGTTCAGTGCCGCCTTCATACCGGATGTGCCGCAGGCCTCCAGCGGTCGCAGCGGGTTGTTGAGCCAGACGTCGCAGCCGGGGTAGAGCTTCGTCGCCATCGCCATCCCGTAGTCGGGCAGGAAGACGATGCGATGGCGCACGCGCGGGTCGTCGGTGAAGCGCACGAGCTCCTGGATGAGCCGTTTGCCGCCGTCGTCCGCGGGGTGCGCCTTGCCCGCGACCACGATCTGGATGGGGTGCTCCGGGTGCAGCAGAAGCTCCATCAGCCGGTCGCGGTCGCGCAGCATCAGCGTCAGGCGCTTGTACGAGGGGACACGCCGGGCGAAGCCGATCGTCAGCACGTCCGGGTCGAGGACGCTGTCGATCCAGCCGAGCTCGGCCGCGCCGGCGCCGCGCTGCCGCCAGGACGTGTACAGCCGTTTGCGTACCTCGGTGACCAGCTGCTCGCGCAGGACGCGGCGCAGGTCCCAGATGTCCTGGTCGGGGATGTCGGCGACGGTGTCCCAGCGTTCGGCGCCGCCGACCGCGAGCGCCTCCTCGGCGCGCCGTCCGCCGGTCTGCCGGGAGCCGAGGCGGAAGACCTCGGGGGCGACCCAGGTCGGGGCGTGGACGCCGTTGGTGACGGAGGTGATGGGGACCTCTTCGGGGTCGAAGCCCGGCCAGAGCCCGGCGAACATCTCGCGGCTGACACGGCCGTGCAGCAGCGAGACGCCGTTCGCGCGCTGGCCGAGGCGCAGCCCCATGACGGCCATGTTGAAGAGGTTCGGCTCACCGCCGGGGTAGGTCTCCATGCCGAGCCGCAGGATCCGCTCGACGTCGATGCCGGGCAGCTCGGCGTGCGGCCCGAAGTGGCGGGCGACGAGTTCGCGGTCGAACCGGTCGATGCCCGCCGGGACGGGCGTGTGGGTGGTGAAGACGGTCCCGGCGCGCACGGCCTCGAGCGCGGAGTCGAAGTCCAGGCCCGGGCCGTGCAGCCCCTGCCCGGCGAGCTCATGGATGCGTTCGAGGCCGAGGAATCCGGCGTGCCCCTCGTTGGTGTGGAACACCTCGGGTTCCGGGTGCCCGGTCAGCCGGCAGTACGTCCGGACGGCCCGCACACCTCCTATGCCGAGGAGCATCTCCTGCAGCAGCCGGTGCTCGCTGCCGCCGCCGTACAGCCGGTCGGTCACGTCGCGCTCGCCGAGGTCGTTCTCCTCGACGTCGGAGTCGAGCATCAGCAGCGGTACGCGGCCGACCTGGGCCAGCCAGATGTGCGCGCGCAGCGACTTTCCGCCGGGCATCGCGATCTCGACCTGGCTGGGGGTGCCGTCCTCCTCTCGCAGCAGGGAGAGCGGCAGCTCGTTCGGGTCGAGGACGGGGTAGTGCTCCTGCTGCCAGCCGTCGCGAGACAGCGTCTGCCGGAAGTATCCGTGCCGGTAGAGCAGGCCGACCCCGATCAGCGGTACGCCGAGGTCGCTGGCCGCTTTGAGATGGTCGCCCGCGAGGATGCCGAGCCCTCCGGAGTACTGCGGAAGCGCGGCGGTGATGCCGAACTCGGGCGAGAAATAGGCGATGGCGGCGGGCAGTTCGGCGGACTGCTGCTGGTACCAGCGGTCGCCGCTCACATAGTCCTGCAGATCGGCGGCGACGGTGCCGAGCCGCTGCAGGAACTGCTGGTCCCGGGCGAGCTCGCTCAGGCGCTCGGACGGCACGCTGCCCAGCAGCCGCACCGGGTCGCCCAGCGAGTCGGCCCACCTCCCCGGGTCGACGGACTCGAAGAGATCACGCGTCTCCGCATGCCACGACCAGCGCAGATTCCGCGCGAGGTCGCTCAGCGGACGGAGGGGTTCGGGGAGAACGGGACGTACGGTAAATCGACGGATGGCCTTCACGTGGCTCCTCTTTGGCGCTGAGATGGCGCCGCTCTTGCGGAGGTGGTTGATCACCGTCGGGGTGCCTCAGTGATTACGGTACGGGCCCCTCAAGGCATGTCACGTGACTTCGACACTAGCGGCGCGGCAGCCTCGTAACCACGGCGCACAGTGTGTCCACCGGTGCACGGGATGTGGTCGGCGCTCTCCCCCGGCGGGCGCCGGCCCCCCAGCCCGCACACGTGTCCGGAAATCGCCGCAACCTTCGCAGCCTTCACGAGCTCATCACGGGCGATATGGCCGATTCCGCCCCCTCCGGTGGTCTTGTAGCGCTTCACACCGCACGAGAGGCTGCCAAGTGGCGTCGGCGGGGGGATCGACAGACCAGCACCAGCGGCTGAACTCTGCCCGGCGCATGTCGAGTTGAGGAGGGGAACTCACGACATGGCACTGACGCGTACACAGCGTCTGCGCTGGGGAGGGGCTCTCACCGCGGTCACCACGGCCGCGGTGCTTTCGGCCGTCACCCTGCCGGCGCATGCGGCCCCCGCGGAGGGGCTCGTTCTGGGGGCCGGGGCACCCGGTTCCGTCAGCGGCAGCTACATCGTGACGCTCAAGGGGGGAACGAAGGCCCCGTCGGACGCCGGCAAGGCCATCGCGTCGAAGTACGGGGCGAAAATCAGCCACACCTACAGCACGGCACTCAACGGGTACGCGGTGCGAGCGGACGCCACGGAGGCCCGGCGTCTGGCGGCCGACCCGAAGGTCGCCTCGGTCGTCCAGGACGCGAAGGTGACCGTGGACCACAACCAGCAGAACCCGCCGTCCTGGGGCCTCGACCGCATCGACCAGGACGACCTGCCGCTCGACAAGTCCTACACCTGGCCGGAGTCCGCGGGCCAGGGAGTGACGGTGTACGTCATCGACACCGGCATCCGCACCACGCACGAGGACTTCGGCGGCCGGGCGAGCAGCGGCTGGGACTTCGTCGACAACGACGCCGTCGCCCAGGACGGCAACGGCCACGGCACCCATGTGGCGGCCACCGCCGTGGGCACGAGGTTCGGCGTGGCGAAGAAGGCGAACGTCGTCGCCGTACGCGTACTCGACGACGCGGGCAGCGGCACGACGGCACAGGTCATCGCCGGGATCGACTGGGTGACGAAGCACGCGCACAAGCCGGCGGTCGCCAACATGAGCCTGGGCGGTCCCGCCAGCGCCCAGCTGGACGCGGCGGTGCGCAACTCGATCGCCTCCGGTGTGACGTACACGGTGGCCGCGGGGAACGAGGGGCTCCCGGCCTCCCTCGACTCACCCGCCCGGGTGCGGGAGGCGATCACGGTCGGCGCGACCGACCAGAAGGACGCCCGGGCGAGCTTCTCGAACTGGGGAGCGCGAGTGGACCTGTTCGCTCCCGGTGTGGACATCACATCGGCGTCATACGCTGACGACACGGGCGAGGCGACCTTCTCCGGTACGTCCATGGCGGCGCCGCACGCCGCGGGCGCTGCCGCGCTCTATCTGGCCGACCACGCCTGGGCATCTCCGGCCGACGTGAGCAAGGCTCTCGTCGACCGGGCCGTGTCCGGCAGGATCACCGGCGCACTGCCCGGCTCGCCCAACAAGCTTCTCCAGGTCAACAACCCGTAGCAGCCTGGGGGGTACCTCTCGGGCCCCTCGGGGCACTGGCGAAGGAAAAGCCGTCGAGAAAGGCGTGTTCATGGCACCGGCCCCGTCTCCGCGGCGGGGCCGGTGTTGTGTGCGCACCTACGCGCGAGTAGTTAACACTCCACCGGATTGCCCACCCGAGGACGTGGGGAAGGCTCATCCGGTACGCACAGAAACCTCTCGGACACCTCGCCGTCCGTTTCCCGTGTTAGACCCTCTTCATACCTTCGTATCGGCCAACCCCCCTCCTGACACCAGAACAGTCGGAGCGCCATCGGCGCCCCTCCGAATGAGTGAACGCGGACAGGAGCGGTCATGCCCGCAACGCGCCAGTCGTCGACACCACAGATACAAAGGGCAAAGGGCATATCGCCCACACCCCTCCATAGAGACTCCCCAGGTGATCCCATGATCGGCCGCATCCCCGTTCTGGATGTCCACCCCCTCGTCGACTGCGGTCGCAGGCCCGCGAAGGCCGTGGCGGGCGAGGCGTTCCAGATCACCGCGACCGTCTTCCGCGAGGGCCATGACGCGGTGGCGGCCAACGTCGTACTGCACGATCCGGAAGGCCGCAGCGGGCCGTGGACTCCGATGCGCGAGCTGGCACCGGGCACCGACCGCTGGGGCGCGACGGTCAGGCCCGACGCCGAGGGCCGCTGGACGTATGCGGTGGAGGCCTGGAGCGATCCGGTCAGCACCTGGCGCCACCACGCACGGATCAAGATCCCCGCCGGCCAGGACACGGAGCTGGTCCTGGAGGAGGGCGCCCTGCTGTACGAGCGGGCGGCCAAGGGGGTGCCCAAGGCCGACGGCGGCCGTGAGGCCCTGCTGGCCGCGGTGGACGCACTGCGCGACACCGGGCGCCCGGCCGCGTCCCGGCTGGCGGCGGCGCTCACGTCCGAGCTGGACGAGGTGCTCGCCCGCTACCCGCTGCGCGAGCTGGTGACCTCCTCAGAGCCCCTGACGCTGCTGGTCGAGCGGAAGCGGGCGCTGTTCGGCTCCTGGTACGAGTTCTTCCCGCGCTCGGAGGGCGCGGTCGTCGAGGAAGGCAGGCCCGCTGTCAGCGGCACCTTCCGGACCGCGGCCGAGCGCCTGCCCGCGATCGCGGCGATGGGCTTCGACGTGGTGTACCTGCCGCCGGTTCACCCCATCGGCACAACGTTCCGCAAGGGACCGAACAACACCCTGTCGGCGGGTCCGGACGACGTCGGTGTGCCGTGGGCCATCGGCTCCCCTGAGGGCGGGCACGACGCCATCCACCCGGACCTCGGCACGATCGAGGACTTCGACGCCTTCGTGCGCAAGGCCACGGAGCTGCGCCTCGAGATCGCTCTCGACTTCGCGCTGCAGTGCTCCCCCGACCACCCGTGGGTCCAGAAGCATCCCGAGTGGTTCCACCACCGGCCGGACGGCACCATCGCGTACGCGGAGAACCCGCCGAAGAAGTACCAGGACATCTACCCGATCGCCTTCGACCGGGACATGAAGGGCCTGGTCGCCGAGACCGTGCGGGTGCTGCGGCACTGGATGGACCACGGGGTGCGGATCTTCCGCGTGGACAACCCGCACACCAAGCCGGTGGTGTTCTGGGAGAAGGTCATCGCCGAGATCAACCGCACCGACCCGGACGTGATCTTCCTGGCCGAGGCGTTCACCCGCCCGGCGATGATGCGCACACTCGGCGCGATCGGCTTCCAGCAGTCGTACACGTACTTCACCTGGCGCAACAGCAAGCAGGAGCTGACCGACTACCTCACCGAGCTGTCCGGGGACGCGGCCGCCTCTATGCGGCCCAACTTCTTCGTGAACACGCCCGACATCCTCCACGCCTACCTGCAGAAGGGCGGTCGGCCCGCCTTCGAGGTGCGGGCCGTGCTGGCCGCCACGCTCTCGCCGACCTGGGGCGTCTACAGCGGATACGAACTGTGCGAGAACGTCCCGCTGCGCGAGGGCAGCGAGGAGTATCTGAACTCCGAGAAGTACGAGCTGCGCCCGCGCGACTGGAAGACCGCAGAGCGCACGGGGAACACCATTGCGCCCCTCATCACCACGCTGAACCGGATCCGGCGCCTCAATCCGGCCCTTCAGCAACTGCGTGACCTGCACTTTCACCACTCGGACCAGGACGCGATCATCGCGTACTCAAAGCGCAACGGTTCGAACACGATTCTGGTCGTCGCCAACTTGGACCCGCACCACACCCAGGAGGCGACGATCTCGTTGGACATGCCGCTGCTAGGACTGAACTGGCACGACACCGTCCCGGTGCGCGACGAGCTCACCGGAACGACCTACCAATGGGGCAGGGCCAATTACGTGCGCCTGGAGCCGGGTCGAGCGCCCGCGCACGTCTTCAACGTCCTGCGACCGTCCTCACCGATCGGAGGGTCACCCACAACATGATCGTCAACGAACCCGTCCCGGACACCTTCGAGGACACTCCCGCCCAGGAGAGGGACCCGGAGTGGTTCAAGCGAGCCGTCTTCTACGAGGTACTGGTCCGCTCGTTCCAGGACAGCAACGGCGACGGCGTCGGAGATCTGAAGGGCATCACCGCCAAACTCGACTATCTGCAGTGGCTCGGCGTCGACTGCCTGTGGCTGCCGCCCTTCTTCAAATCGCCACTGCGCGACGGGGGCTACGACGTCTCCGACTACACGGCCGTCCTGCCCGAGTTCGGTGACCTCGCCGACTTCGTGGAGTTCGTGGACGCCGCTCACCAGCGTGGTATGCGGGTGATCATCGACTTCGTCATGAACCACACCAGCGACCAGCACCCGTGGTTCCAGGAGTCCCGCGCCCACCCCGACGGCCCCTACGGCGACTACTACATGTGGGCCGACGACGACAAGCAGTACCAGGACGCGCGGATCATCTTCGTCGACACCGAGGTGTCCAACTGGACCTTCGACCCGGTCCGCAAGCAGTACTTCTTCCACCGCTTCTTCGCCCACCAGCCGGACCTGAACTACGAGAACCCCGCCGTGCAGGAGGAGATCCTCGCCGCGCTGCGCTTCTGGCTGGACCTCGGCATCGACGGCTTCCGGCTGGACGCGGTGCCGTATCTGTACGCGGAAGAGGGCACCAACTGCGAGAACCTCCCGGCCACGCACGAGTTCCTCAAGCGGGTCCGCAAGGAGATCGACGCCCACTACCCGGACACGGTCCTGCTGGCAGAGGCCAACCAGTGGCCCGAGGACGTCGTCGACTACTTCGGCGACTACGCGATCGGCGGCGACGAGTGCCACATGGCGTTCCACTTCCCGGTGATGCCGCGCATCTTCATGGCGGTCCGCAGGGAGTCGCGCTACCCGGTCTCGGAGATCCTGGCCAAGACGCCGGAGATCCCCACCAAGTGCCAGTGGGGCATCTTCCTGCGCAACCACGACGAGCTCACGCTCGAGATGGTCACGGACGAAGAGCGCGACTACATGTACGCGGAGTACGCCAAGGATCCGCGCATGCGCGCCAACATCGGCATTCGCCGCCGACTGGCACCGCTGCTGGACAACGACCGCAACCAGATCGAGCTGTTCACGGCCCTGCTGCTGTCGCTGCCCGGCTCGCCGATCCTGTACTACGGCGACGAGATCGGGATGGGCGACAACATCTGGCTCGGCGACCGCGACGCGGTGCGGACACCGATGCAGTGGACACCCGACCGCAACGCGGGCTTCTCGTCCTGCGACCCGGGGCGGCTCTTCCTTCCGACGATCATGGACCCGGTCTACGGCTACCAGGTCACCAACGTCGAGGCGTCGATGTCGTCCCCGTCCTCGCTGCTGCACTGGACGCGCCGGATGATCGAGATCCGCAAGCAGAACATGGCGTTCGGGCTCGGCTCGTTCACCGAGCTGCCCTCGTCGAACCCCGCCGTGCTGGCCTTCCTGCGCGAGTACAAGGACGACCTGGTCCTGTGCGTGAACAACTTCTCGCGCTTCGCGCAGCCGACGGAGCTCGATCTGCAGGCCTTCGACGGCCGGCATCCGGTGGAGCTGATCGGCGGGGTGCGGTTCCCGGCCATCGGTGAGCTGCCGTATCTGCTGACCCTCGCCGGGCACGGCTTCTACTGGTTCCGGCTGCGCAAGGAAGGCGCCGCGTAGTTCCGGGCGGCGGGGCGGTTTCCGCCGCCCCGCCCTGGGAACTGTGACCATCACCGAGTCCGTACGGTGTCGCACCGGTCGAGCCCGTCGCACGGGCCGAACCTGTCGTACCGGTCGATCCCGTACGGACCATCCTCACCCGACACGTCCCGCACAGCCGCACAGCATTTGCCGCATTCCGGGACACTTGACGCGCATTTCTGTGGGTGCCCGGGGAAAGGACGCGACGCCATGTCGGAAGCCGCCACCCGCAGGGGTACGACGTCCATCGCGCCTCCCGACCTGCTGGCGTCGCTCGATCCCCTGTTGCGTGAGTGGCTGCCGCGGCAGCGCTGGTTCGCCGGCAAGGGAAGGCCCGTCACCGGCTTCGCGCTGGTCTCCGCGACCGAACTGGTGGAGCCGCCCCTGACTTCCCCCGGTGTCCTCCACCTCCTCGTCCAGGCGGAGCAGCACCATCAGCCCATACACACCGCCGGCACGCCGGGACACAGCAGCGCCCCGCACACCGACTGCTACCAGCTGCTGATCGGCGTACGGAAGGCGCTGCCCCCGCATCTCGCGCCCGCACTGATCGGGCACGTGACCCACGGCCCGCTGGCCGGGCAGACCGTGTACGAGGGGCTGCACGATCCGCACATCGCCGAGCTGCTGCTCGAGCGGCTGCGGCTGCCCGGGCGGCTCGGGGAGCTGCAGTTCGGGCGCGACACCCGCGTGGACATCCCGTTCGGGCTGGTGCCGCGCGCGCTGGGCGCGGAGCAGTCCAACACATCGCTCGTCTACGGAGATACGTTCATCCTGAAACTGTTCCGGCGTGTGGTCCCCGGTGTGAACCCGGACCTGGAGCTGCCGCGGGCGCTGGCCCGGCAGGGCTGCGGCCGGGTGCCGGCGCCGGTCGCCTGGTTCGAGTCGCACGAGCCGGGTCCTGCGGCGGAACCGCTCGTACTCGGCGTGCTGCAGCCCTATCTCAAGGGGTCCGCGGACGGCTGGGAGCTGGCGCTGCGCATGCTCGCCAAGGGCGAGGACTTCAGCGGGGAGGCGCGGGCCCTCGGCCGCGCGACCGCCGAAGTGCACCTCGCGCTCGGCCGTGCGCTGCCCACCGCGACGCTGGGCCGTGCCCAGGTGGAACTCCTCGCCCGCGGGATGACGGAGCGCCTCGAAGCGACCGCCCAGGCGGTGCCCGCCCTGCGCCCGTACGCTCCCGGGCTGCGCTCCGCCTTCGACGCGCTGGCCCAGCTGGGCGCCGAGGGTCAGACCTGGACGGCCCAGCGCGTCCACGGCGATCTGCACCTGGGGCAGTGTCTGCGCTCGCCGGCCGGAGAGTGGTCGCTCATCGACTTCGAGGGCGAGCCGGCGCGTCCGCTCGCCGAACGCCGGATGCCGCAGCCGACGGTGCGGGATGTCGCGGGCATGCTCCGCTCCTTCGACTACGCCGCACGCTCCCACCAGCCGTGGGCGCCCGAGTGGGCCGACACCTGCCGGGCCGCGTACTGCAGGGGGTACGCCGAGGTGTCGGGCAGCGACCCGCGCACCGAGCCCGTGATACTGCGCGCCTACGAGACGGACAAGGCGGTGTACGAGGTCCTCTACGAGGCCCGGCACCGGCCCGACTGGCTGCCCGTACCGCTGGCCGCCGTACGCCGGCTCGCCGCGTCGGCCCGCGACCCCGGCCCGGGCCGCTGACATCGGCCCATCGACGCGCACGAACCGCCCACGACCGCCACGACCCGCCGACAAGCCCCGCGACCGACACGATGCCCTCCGAGGAGGCCTCCCCCGTGACCCGCCCACCAGCCCGCAAGCCGTCCGACGAGTCCGAGGCTCCGGCCGCGCCGCCCGCACCGCCCGCGCCGCGATCAGCGGAACCGAGCTCCGAGGGCGCCGCGGGTTCCGGCGCCGGTGCCGCCAAGAAGGAGACGAAGAAGACATCGGCGAAACCGGACGGCGGCTCCGCGAAGAGCACGTCGCCGAAGAGCACGTCGAGCACGCCACGGACGTCGAGGACGTCGAGGACCTCCGGCAAGGGCGTCGCCGCGAAGGAGGCGAAGGCCGGCGGGGCGGAATCGCAGGCGACCAGTACGAGCGGGACGGCGACGGACAAGGCAGTGACCGGCCAGGCAGTGACCGACACGGCGGCTTCGGAGAAGACAGTGACTGGGAAGGCCGCTTCAGGCAAGGAACGCAAGGAACAGCCCGGGACCGCTCTCAGCGAGACGGCCCGCGAGGCGGGTACGGCCGCCTCCGGCCGGGTGACCGCCGGGACAACCCCCTCGGCCGGGGCGATCCGGACGGCTTCGGCGGCCGCGTCGAGCGAGGCTGCCCGCGCGGCAGCCGCCGCGGGCGACGCGGTCCCGGCCGAGACCGCCAGGACCACGGCGGCTGCGGGGAACCCCGCAGCCGGCGAGGCGACACGCGCAGCAGCCGCTTCCCATGAAACGGCCTCAGGGACTGCCCCCGGCCGGGCAGCCGGTGCGACGGCCGCCTCGAGCGGGGCGTCCCGCGCGATCCCGGTCTCGGGCAACGCCGCACAGCAGAACACCACCCCGGCCATGGCGGCGGCCAAAGACCCCGCAGCCGGCGAAGCGTCCCCCGCAGCGGGCGGTTCCGGCGGGACGGCTCCCGGGGCACCCGTCCCCGGCAACGCGTCCGGCGGGGAAGCGGCCCCGAACAACGCCGAGTCCGGCAATGCCGCCGCCGAGCAGGGCGCGTCCGGCAAAGGGAACGGGCCCAGGAACTCCCCTCCGGGACGGCCTGGCGGGCGGCCCGCCGACCCCGTGCCGTACGACGACCGGGAGCGGCTCCTCAGCGGTACGCACCACGCCCCGCACTCGGTGCTCGGTGCCCACCCGGTGCGCGCCGGCGTCGTGTTCCGTGTGCTGCGGCCGTACGCGCGGTCGGTCTCGGTCGTCGGCAAGGGGCTGCGGGCGGAACTGCACGACGACGGCGACGGTTTCTTCTCCGGTGTGCTGCCGCTGCGGGACATTCCCGACTACAAGCTGCTCGTGACGTACGAAGGAGCCGAGGTCGAGACCCACGACCCGTACCGCTTCCTGCCCGCGCTCGGTGAACTCGATCTGCATCTGATCGGCGAGGGCCGGCACGAGCAGCTGTGGATGGCGCTCGGTGCGCGGCCGATGGTGCACCAGGGGGTGACCGGCACCCGCTTCACGGTGTGGGCGCCGAACGCACGCGGCGTGCGGGTGGTCGGGAACTTCAACTACTGGGACGGCACCGGCTACCCGATGCGCTCGCTGGGCTCGTCCGGCATCTGGGAGCTGTTCGTGCCGTCGCTCGGCGTGGGCGAGCTGTACAAGTACGAGATCACCCGGCCCGACGGCTCGAAGACGGTGCGGGCGGACCCGCTGGCCCGCCGTACGGAGGTCCCGCCCGCCAACGCGTCGGTGATCGACGAGTCGCACCACGTCTGGCGGGACGACGAGTGGATGGCGAGGCGCGGCGCCGCCCGTCCCGTGCACGAGTCGCCGTTCTCGGTCTACGAGCTGCATCTGCCGTCCTGGCGGCCGGGGCTCACGTACCGCCAGCTGGCCGAGCAGCTCCCCGCGTACGTCAACGACCTGGGTTTCACACACGTCGAGCTGATGCCCGTCGCCGAGCATCCCTTCGGCGGCTCGTGGGGCTACCAGGTCACCGGGTTCTACGCCCCGACGGCCCGTATGGGCACCCCCGACGACTTCAAGTACCTGATCGACGCGTTGCACCGGGCTGGCATCGGCGTGCTCATGGACTGGGTCCCGGCGCACTTCCCGCGCGACGACTGGGCGCTGGCCGAGTTCGACGGGACTCCCCTGTACGAGCCCCAGGACCCGCAGCGGGCCGCGCACCCCGACTGGGGCACGCTGGAGTTCGACTACGGTCGCGACGAGGTCCGCAACTTCCTGGTGGCGAACGCGGTCTACTGGTGCGAGGAGTTCCACATCGACGGGCTCCGCGTCGACGCCGTCGCCTCGATGCTCTATCTCGACTACTCGCGCGAGTACGGCCAGTGGACCCCGAACGTGTACGGCGGCCGGGAGAACCTGGACGCGGTGGCGTTCCTGCAGGAGATGAACGCCACGGTGTACCGGCGGGTGCCGGGCGTCGTCACCGTCGCCGAGGAGTCCACGGCCTGGGACGGTGTCACGCGCGCCACGCACCACGTCGGCCCGGGCGGCTTCGGCGGTCTCGGCTTCGGCCTGAAGTGGAACATGGGCTGGATGCACGACTCGCTGGGCTATGTGTCGCACGAGCCCGTGCACCGCAAGTACCACCACCACGAGATGACGTTCTCGATGGTGTACGCCTACAGCGAGAACTACGTGCTGCCCATCTCGCACGACGAGGTGGTGCACGGCAAGGGCTCGCTGGTGTCGAAGATGCCGGGCGACTGGTGGCAGCAGCGCGCCAACCACCGTGCGTATCTGGGCTTCATGTGGGCCCACCCCGGCAAGCAGCTCCTCTTCATGGGACAGGAGTTCGCGCAGGGCGCCGAGTGGTCGGAGAGCCACGGCCCGGACTGGTGGCTGCTCGACCCGGCCTACTCGGCAGAGCCCGACCACCGGGGCGTACGGGATCTGGTGCGTGACCTGAACGCGGTGTACGTGCGCGAACCCGCCCTGTGGGAGCGGGACACGGACCCGGCCGGGTTCGCCTGGATCGAGGGCAACGCGTCGGAGGACAACGTCTTCGCGTTCCTGCGCCATGACGCGGAGGGCTCCCCGCTTCTGGTCGTCTCCAACTTCTCGCCGGTGGTGCGTCACGAGTACCGGCTGGGGGTTCCCGACGACGTGCCCGCGTGGCACGAGGTGCTGAACACCGACCGGGCGCGGTACGGGGGTGGCGACGTGCACAACCCCGACCCGGTCAAGCCGGAGCCGCAGGGCGCTCATGGGCGCCCTGCGAGCATCCGGCTCACGCTGCCGCCGCTTGCCACGGTGTGGTTGCGGCCGGCCTGAGTTCGCCCCCTCCGCCCCTGCCCGTCCCGTACCCCGGGGGGCTTCGCCCCCCGGACCCCCTTCTATCGGCCTGAACGGCCTCGTCCTCAAACGCCGGACAGGCTGATAAGTGCCTCCGGCAGCGGGGTGCTGTGGATGACGCCCAAGGCCTGCGTCGCCCTCGTCAGGGCCACGTACAGGTCGCTCGTGCCGTAGCGGGACGGCTCGACGACCAGGACCGTGTCGAACTCCAGACCCTTCGACTGACGCGGGTCGAGCAGGACCACCGGGTGCGTCAGGTCCGGTTCGGCTCCGGCCGTGACACCCGGCAGCTGCGCGGCGAGTTCGCGGTGCAGGTCGCGAGGCGCGATGACCGCGAGCCGGCCCTCGGCGGGGGCCGTCTCGGCGACGGCCTTCGCGACCGTGCCCGCAAGTTCGGCCCTGGTGGTGGCGCGCGCCCAGGGGCGGTCCCCCGTCGACCGCACCGAGCTCGGCGGTTCGAAGCCGGGATGCTCGGCGCGGAGCACGGCGGCCGCCACGTCCATGATCTCGGCGGGCGTGCGGTAGTTGACGCCGAGCCGGTTGTGCTCCCAGCGGTCCTCGACGTACGGCTCGAGGATCTTCTCCCAGGAGCCGACGCCGGCCTCCTCCGCCGTCTGGGCCGGGTCGCCGACCAGCGTCATGGAGCGCGTCGGGCAGCGGCGCATCAGCAGCCGCCACGCCATCGGCGACAGCTCCTGCGCCTCGTCGACGATGATGTGGCCGAACGCCCAGGTACGGTCGGCGGCGGCCCGCTCTGCGGCGCTGCGGTGGTCGGCCTCCTCGTGCCGCTCCGCCATCCGCTCGGCGTCGATGATGTCGTGCGCGGACAGGACCTCGGAGCCGTCGGGGTCACTGTCCTCCTTGTCCTCGAACTCGTAGGTCCGCGAGGCGTACGAGACGTCCAGGACGCCCTGCGCGAACGCGATCTGCTCGCGCCGCTCCCGGTCTGCCGCGGCCCGCACGATCCGCTCGTCCTCGCCGAGGAGTTCGGCGGCCTCGTCGAGGAGGGGCACGTCGGCGGGGGTCCACGCGCGCGATGAGGGCACCTCCCGGGCCCTCAAGGCACTGGGGGAAGGGCGCCGGATCGCCGCGGCGTCCTCGTCGGACAGGTGGGAGGGATCGGCCAGGAATCCGGCGACCAGCTGCTGCGGGGTGAGCCGCGGCCACAGCTCGTCGACGGCCGACCACACCTCGGGGTTCTCGGCGAGCTCGTCGCGGATCTGGGTGATGTCGCTCGCGTCGAGCAGGTTCGTGCCGTCGTACGGGTCGGTGCCGATGCGCTCGGCGACCATGTCGGTGAGGGTGTTGAGGATGTGGCCCTCGAAGTGCTCGCGGGCCACGTTGTGCGGCAGGCCGGTCGCGCGGGTGCGGTCGCGGGCCACCCGTACGAGGTCGTCGTCGAGCAGCAGCACCTCCCGGTCGTGCTCGATGGTGAGCACCGGGTCGGGCAGCGCCTGCCGGTCGCCGACGACGGCTGCGAGGACGTCCGCCATCTCCGCGCGGCCCTTGACCGCGGCCGCGTGCGGGGTGTCCGTGCCGGTGGCCCGTACGCCGGGATACAGCTCGCCCATCGTCGCGAGCAGCACGCCCGTCTCGCCGAGCGACGGCAGGACCTCGCCGATGTAGCCGAGGAACGCCGGGTTCGGGCCGACGATCAACACGGCCCGCTTGGCGAGCAGTTCGCGGTGCTCGTAGAGGAGATACGCGGCCCGGTGCAGCGCCACCGCCGTCTTGCCGGTGCCGGGGCCGCCCTCGACGACGAGGACGCCGCGGTGCGGGGCGCGGATGATGCGGTCCTGCTCGGCCTGGATGGTCTGCACGATGTCGCCCATGCGGCCGGTGCGCGCCGCGTTCAGGGCGGCCAGCAGCACCGCGTCACCGGTCGGGTCCTCATGGCCGGTGCGGGTTGCGTCGTCGAGGTCGAGGATCTCGTCGTGCAGTTCGGTTACCGTGCGGCCCTTCATGGTGATGTGCCGGCGGCGGCGCAGGCCCATCGGCGTATGGCCGGTGGCGAGATAGAAGGGGCGGGCGACGGGGGCGCGCCAGTCGATCAGAACCGGGGTGCGCTCGGCATTGTCCTCGCGGATTCCGACGCGTCCGATGTGATGGGTCGTTCCCTCCGTGAGATCGATACGCCCGAAGCAGAGCGAACCGTCCACCGCATTGAGTGCGGCGAGCAGACCGGAGCGTTCGGCGACCAGCACATCCCGTTCGAGCCGTGCCTGCAGGCCGTTGCCGACCGGGGCCAGCGCGCCCGCCAGTTCGGCCTCGGTGCCGCCGCGCAGCGCGTCCACGCGCGCGTAGAGGCCGTCGATGAATTCCTGTTCGCGCTGCAATTCCTCGTCCACACCCGGTGTATTACGACCTTTTTCCATGCGCCCGTTTGACAATTCCGCTCCCGCCCGGATATAGTGTCGTCATTGAACTTCTCCGTGACTCAACCGGCCTGAAGTCACGAAAGATTGAATATACGCCAAAGAAATCCCCCGACGCAATTGCGCCGGGGGATTTCTTGTTCGGTCCGCTGCGGTCCGCCGGGTTCAGAGCACGTCGGCCAGCTCCGCCAGCAGCCTCCTCTTCGGGCGCGCGCCCACCATCGACTTCACGGGTTCGCCGTCGCGGAAGAGCATGAGCGTCGGCATCGACAGCACGCCGTACGCGATCGTCGTCTGCGGATTCGCGTCCACGTCCAGCTGTACGACCTTCAGCCGGTCGCTCTCCTCCCGGGCGATGTCGCTCAGCACCGGCGCGAGCTGCCGGCACGGGCCGCACCAGTCCGCCGTGAACTCGACCAGGACCGGTACGCCCGACGCCACCACCTCCGACTCGAAGTCCGCGTCGGTCACCTCGGCCACGCCTGCCGCCTTGATCATTTCCGTCACCTTCCCAGCTCGCAGTGCGGCTCCGGACCACCCGGAGCCCCCGCCTCGGCCGCCAGCTCGTCGCGCGCCTGCTCGGCCCGCTCCAACTGCGCGCGGACCCCGTCCCGTACGGCGGCCAGCTCGCCGATGAGCGCGTCCAGTTCGGCGAGTTTTCGCCGGTAGACGGCGAGCGACGCGGGGCACGAGTCGCCGGCCGGATGACCGGCCCGCAGACAGTCCACGAACGGCCTGGTCTCCTCCAGGTCGAACCCGAAGTCCTGCAGGGTCCTGATCTGCTGCAGCAGCCGCAGATCCCGCTCGTCGTACGTGCGGTACCCGTTGCTGCCGCGCCGCGCGGGCAGCAGCCCCCGCGACTCGTAGTACCGCAGTGCCCGCGTGGTCGTCCCGGCCCGGGCTGCCAGTTCGCCGATTCGCATGCGAGCGACCGTAGTCCTTGACGCCGACGTCAAGGCAACAGGCGACAAAGGAAAGCGCGGACGGGCTGGAGTGATCCAGCCCGTCCGGCGTCGGCGATCAGTGGAGGCGGGCGCTACGCCTTGACCGACTCCTGCGCCCCGTCCCGCGGCGAGGGCACCTCGCCCGCCGGCTCACCGGCGGAGTCCTCGTCCAGCAGGGTCGTCTCGTCGAAGGGCAGGTCGCCGGCGAGGACCTGGCGGACGCGTTCCTTGTCGATCTCCTTGGTCCAGGTGCCGACCAGGACGGTGGCGACGGCGTTGCCCGCGAAGTTGGTCAGGGCGCGGGCCTCGCTCATGAAGCGGTCGATGCCGACGATCAGACCGACGCCGTCCACCAGGGCGGGCTTGTGCGACTGCAGACCGCCGGCCAGCGTGGCGAGGCCGGCGCCGCTGACGCCCGCCGCGCCCTTGGAGGCGAGCAGCAGGAAGAGCAGCAGCGGGATCTGCTCACCGATCGACATCGGCGTACCGAGGGCGTCGGCGATGTAGAGGGACGCCATGGTCATGTAGATCATGGTGCCGTCGAGGTTGAAGGAGTAGCCGGTCGGGACGGTGATGCCGACCACCGGCTTGCTGACGCCCAGGTGCTCCATCTTCGCGATGAGCCGCGGGAGCGCGGACTCGGAGGACGAGGTGGACAGGATCAGCAGGAACTCGCGGGCCAGGTACTTGAACAGCGTGAAGATGTTCAGCCCCGCGACGGCCCGCAGCAGGATGCCGAGCACGACGAAGACGAACAGGAAGCAGGTCACGTAGAAGCCGAGCATCAGCACGGCGAGGCTCTTGAGCGCGTCGAGACCGGCGGACCCGACCACCGCGGCGATGGCGCCGAAGGCACCGATCGGGGCGGCCCACATGACCATGGAGAGGATGCGGAAGACCAGCCGCTGGATGTGCTCGACACCGCGCAGGATCGGCTGGCCGACCGGGCCCATGGCCTGCAGCGCGAAGCCGGTGAGCAGCGCCACCAGCAGGGTCTGCAGCACCTGGCCCTCGGTGAACGCGGAGACGAAGGTCATCGGGATGATCGACAGCACGAACTCGACGGGCGGCAGCGCCTCGCTGGACACCTGGTCGTGCCCGGTCGCCTTGATCGCGTCGGTCAGGTGCAGCCCGTCACCGGGGTGCAGGATGTTGCCGACGACGAGACCGATGGTCAGCGCGACCAGCGACATCACCAGGAAGTAGCCGAGCGCGATACCGCCGACCGCGCCGACCTTGGCGGCCTTGCGGACCGAACCGATGCCCAGCACGATCGTGCAGAAGATGATCGGCGAGATCATCATCTTGATCAGGTTCACGAAGCCGGTGCCGATCGGCTTCAGCTCGACCGCCAGGTCGGGGGCGATCAGGCCCACGGCGATGCCGATCGCCACCGCGATGATCACCGCGATGTACAGATAGTGGGTTCGGTCCCGCTTGGCTACGGGTGTCACCTGTGCTGCGGACACGGGTGTGCCTCCTTGAACGACATCATTGGCGTGCGCGGGTACGGCAGGGGCGGTACTCGGCGCGATACGCGCAGTCCGTGCGGCTCACGTCCTGGCCGGATTCAATGCGGTGACTATCTCCCAGGCTGTGAGCGCGGTCACCCTTGCGTTCATTTAGTTCACGCTTATCCACCGAGGCAGACTGGCTCCATGCGTCTGCCCCGCGTGTCCCGCCCCCGCAGCCTGGCCGGCCAGCTCTTCGCCATGCAGGTCGTGCTGGTCGCCGTCGTCGTGGCCGGGTGCGCCCTCTTCACGTACATCAGTGATGGACGCCAGGCCGAGGAGGCCGCGCGGCGCCAGGCGGGCGCGGCGGCGCGTGCGGTCGCGGTGGCGCCGACGGTGCGGGACGCGGTCGACGACGCCGAGCCGTCGCTGGTCCTCCAGCCGTACGCGCTTCAGGTGCAGCGCAGCACCGGCGTCGACTTCGTCACGATCATGGACACGCACGGCATCCGCTGGACGCACCCCAACGAGCGGGAGATAGGACAGCACTTTCTCGGCCACATCGAGCCGGCGCTGCACGGGAAGACCTTCTACGAGACCTACACGGGCACGCTGGGCCCGTCGGTGCGCGTGGTGACGCCGATCCGCAGCGGCGGGCGGATCGTCGGGCTGGTCAGCGCGGGTATCAGCGTCGACGAGATCAGCGCCCGGGTGCGCAGCCAGCTGGCCGCGCTGTTCGGCGTCGCCGCGGGCGCGCTGATCCTGGGGGGCATCGGCACGTATGTGATCAACGCCCGGCTGCGGCGGCACACCCACGGCATGAACGCGACCGAGCTCAGCCGTATGCACGCCTACCACGAGGCGACCCTGCACGCCGTCCGCGAGGGGCTGCTGATGCTGGACGGGCAGCGGCGGATCGCGCTGATCAACGACGGCGGGCGGGAGCTGCTCGGCGTGTCCGCCGCTGACGACGTGATCGGCAGGAACGTCGCGGAGCTCGGCCTGCCCGCCCCGCTGACCGGCGCGCTGCTGGCCACGGAGCCGCGCGTGGACGAGGTGCACCTGACCGCGGACCGGGTCGTCGTCGTCAACACCTCGCCGGTGTCCGGCGGCGAACGCCGCGGTACGGTCGTGACGCTCCGCGACCACACCGAGCTGCAGGCCGTGATGGGCGAGCTGGACTCCGAGCGGGGCTTCACGCAGGCCCTGCGCTCCCAGGCGCACGAGGCGGCGAACCGGCTGCACACCGTCGTGTCGCTCATCGAGCTGGGCCGGGCCGACGAGGCCGTCGAGTTCGCCACGGCCGAGCTGGAGCTGGCGCAGGCGCTCACCGACCAGGTGGTCGCGGCGGTCGGCGAGCCGGTGCTCGCGGCGCTGCTGCTCGGCAAGGCCGCCCAGGCGAACGAGCGGGGCGTGGAGCTTCTCGTCTCCGACGACAGCCGCATCGACGACGGCCTGCTGCCGGAGTCCCTGCCGGCCCGCGACCTCGTCACGATCCTCGGCAACCTGATCGACAACGCCGTCGACGCGGCCCAGGGCTCCCTGCACGCGTGCGTGACCGTCACGGCGCGCGCGGCCGACGACGGCCTGATCCTGCGTGTGTCGGACACCGGCCCGGGAGTGGACCCGGCCCACGCCGAGGCCGTGTTCCAGCGCGGCTGGTCCACGAAGCCCGCGGACTCGGGCGGCCGCGGCCTGGGCCTGGCCCTGGTACGGCAGACGGTGCTACGAAACGGGGGCACGCTGACGGTGACGGAATCGGCGGAGGGCGGCGCGGACTTCACGGCGAGCCTGCCGCTGACCACCACCGTTGTGGGCAGCCGTGCAACCGCTGTGGGTGCCCGGCCGACCGCCGTGCCCACGATTCCGGCTCCCTCGGGTGAGACGGAAACCGACTCGAGGGAAGC
The DNA here is from genome assembly GCF_053594815.1 of Streptomyces sp. NPDC002577. Lineage (NCBI taxonomy): Bacteria > Bacillati > Actinomycetota > Actinomycetes > Kitasatosporales > Streptomycetaceae > Streptomyces > Streptomyces sp. NPDC002577. Next base: position 99,622 of record NZ_JBSFWK010000027.1, read on the forward strand.
CGCATACGGCTCCGGTCCCGGAGGCAAAGAGTGAGCACTCCGCAGGAGGAGATCCGCGTACTGGTCGTCGAGGACGACCCCGTCGCCGCGGACGCCCACCGCCTCTACGTCGGCCGGGTCCCCGGCTTCACCGTGGCCGGAGTGGTGCACAGCGCCGCCGAGGCCCGCCGCGCCCTCGACCGCATACAGGTCGACCTGCTCCTGCTGGACCTGCACCTGCCGGACGGCCACGGCCTCCAACTCGCCCGCACCCTGCGCGCGGCCGGCCACCACACCGACGTGATCGCGGTGACGTCGGCCCGGGACCTCGCGGTGGTCCGCGAGGGGGTCTCGCTCGGCGTCGTGCAGTACGTCCTGAAGCCGTTCACGTTCGCGACGCTGCGCGACCGGCTCGTACGGTACGCGGAGTTCCGTACGACGGCCGGCGAGGCCACCGGCCAGGACGAGGTGGACCGGGCGCTCGCGACCCTGCGGGCCCCCGGGCCTGCCGCGCTCCCCAAGGGCCTGAGCGGCCCGACCCTGGAACGGGTCACCCGCACCCTGCGCGACTCCGCCGACGGCCTGACGGCCACGGCGGCGGCCGAGTCCGTGGGCATCTCCCGGATCACGGCGCGCCGTTACCTGGAGCACCTCGTCACCACGGGGCGGGCCGCGCGAAGTCCCCAGTACGGGCAGGTGGGGCGGCCGGAGTTCCAGTACCGGTGGGTTCCGGGGCAGTAGAGGAACGGCCCTGCCGGGCCGTGTCCTAGAAGACCGACGTCCTGGAGACCGACGTCCAGGAGACCGATGTCTAGAAGACCGACTCCGCCTCGTCCATGCGGTCCTTCGGCACCGTCTTCAGCTCGGTGACGGCCTCGGCGAGCGGCACCATGGCGATGTCCGTGCCGCGCAGCGCCGTCATATGGCCGAAGCCGCCGCTGTGGGCCGCCTCCACGGCGTGCCAGCCGAAGCGCGTGGCGAGGACCCTGTCGTAAGCGGTGGGGACGCCGCCGCGCTGGACGTGGCCGAGGATGACCGGCTTGGCCTCCTTGCCCAGGCGCCTCTCGAGCTCGAACGCGAGGGCGGTGCCGATGCCCTGGAAGCGCTCGTGGCCGTACTGGTCGATCGCGCCCTTGCCGTAGTCCATCGTGCCCTCGGCCGGATGGGCGCCCTCGGCGACGCAGATCACGGCGAACTTCTTGCCGCGCGCGAAGCGTTCCTCGACCATCTTGACCAGGTCGGCCGGGTCGAAGGGACGCTCGGGCAGGCAGATGCCGTGCGCGCCGCCCGCCATGCCGGACTCCAGCGCGATCCACCCGGCGTGACGGCCCATGACCTCGACGACCATGACGCGCTGGTGCGACTCGGCTGTGGTCTTGAGGCGGTCTATCGCATCGGTGGCGACACCGACCGCGGTGTCGAAGCCGAAGGTGCGGTCCGTGGAGGAGATGTCGTTGTCGATGGTCTTCGGCACCCCGACGACGGGCAGACCCGCGTCCGAGAGCATCCGCGCGGCGGTCAGGGTGCCTTCGCCACCGATCGGGATGAGCGCGTCGATGCCGAACTCGCGGGCCATGTCGCGGGCGTTCTCGCAGGCCTCGCGGAGCCGGTCGCGCTCCAGGCGGGATGAGCCGAGGATCGTGCCGCCGCGGGCCAGGATGCCGCTCACCGCGTTGAGGTCGAGGTTGCGGTAGCGCCCGTCGAGCAGGCCCGCGTAACCGTCCTCGAAGCCGATGACCTCGTCTCCGTAGTGCGTGACGGCGCGGTGCACGACCGACCGGATGACTGCGTTCAGCCCAGGGCAGTCGCCGCCTGCGGTGAGAACTCCGATACGCATCGTGCTGTGTCTCCTGCTCGCTGGTGATACTTGTGAGCCAGTCCGATTGTTTCACGGCCCCAGGTGCTTCGCGTCCTGCGCCATCTGGGCCCCCGCGGCGGCCCCCAGGACTCGGTCCGCAGTGCTGTTCCCCGGCCCCCACCAGGCCCTTCTCCCGGCGGGCGCCGTAACCACCTCCAAGGGTATTGTCAAGAGGGCAACGCCCACGACAGCGGGTATTTTCTGTCTGACTGGTCACGATCCGAGCGCTCGGCTCCGATGTGCACCACGAGTACGTCCATGGCGGCCACCACCGGACAGCGACGAAACGGAGAGCAAGCGTGACGCGCAGCGTGTACGTGACCGGGATCGACCGGGGCGACGGGCGCCAGGTCGTCGAGCTGGGGGTCATGGAGCTCCTGACCCGCCAGGTCGACCGGGTGGGCGTGTTCCGTCCCCTCGTCCACGAAGGCCCGGACCGCCTCTTCGAACTGCTCCGCGCCCGCTACCGTCTGGAGCAGGATCCGGCATCCGTCTACGGCCTCCCGTACGAGGAGGCCTCGGCGATCCAGGCCGAGCAGGGCACCGACGAGCTGGTCTCCCGGCTCGTCGACCGTTTCCACCGGGTCGCCCGGGACTACGACGTCGTCCTCGTCCTCGGCACCGACTTCGCCGCCACCCAGCTGCCCGACGAGCTCGCTCTGAACGCGCGCCTGGCCAACGAGTTCGGCGCGTCCGTGCTGCCGGTCGTGGGCGGCAGGAAGCAGACCGCGGAGTCGGTGCTCGCCGAGGTCCGCAACGCCCATCGCGCGTACGAGGGTCTGGGCTGCGACGTCATCGCCATGATCGCCAACCGGGTGGCGCCGGAGGACCGCGAGGCCGTCCAGCAGGGCGTGGACACGCGTCTGCCGGTGCCGTGCTACGTCCTGCCGGACGATGCCGCGCTGTCCGCTCCGACGGTCGCGCAGATCACCCACGCGCTGGGCGGCAAGGTGCTCCTCGGCGACAGCGCCGGCCTCTCCCGCGACGCGCTCGACTTCGTCTTCGGCGGCGCTATGCTGCCGAACCTCCTCACCGCGCTGACCCCCGGCTGCATGGTCGTCACTCCGGGGGACCGCGCCGACCTCGTCGTGGGCACACTGGCCTCGCACAGTGCGGGGACACCGCCGATCGCGGGTGTGCTGCTGACCCTGGGCGAGGTGCCCACGCCGGAGATCCTGGCCCTCGCGGACCGCCTGGCCCCCGGCACACCGGTCGTCTCGGTGGCGACCAACAGCTTTCCCACGGCGGCGGAACTGTTCGCGCTGGAGGGCAAGTTGAACGCCGCGACGCCCCGCAAGGCGGAGACGGCGCTCGGCCTCTTCGAGCGGTACGTGGACACGAGCGACCTGGTCAAGCGGGTCTCGGCGCCCAGCACCACCCGCGTCACGCCCATGATGTTCGAGCACAAGCTGCTGGAGCAGGCCCGCTCAGACCGGCGCCGGGTCGTGCTGCCCGAGGGCACGGAGGAGCGCGTCCTGCACGCCGCCGAAGTGCTGCTGCGCCGCGATGTGTGCGACCTGACCCTCCTCGGCCCCGACGAGCAGATCCGCAAGAAGGCCGCCGACCTCGGCATCGACCTCTCCGGCGCGCAGATCCTCGACCCGGGGACCTCGGAGCTGCGCGACCAGTTCGCCGCCGAGTACGCGGCGCTGCGCGCCCACAAGGGCGTCACCGTCGAGCTCGCGACCGACGTGGTGGCGGACGTGAACTACTTCGGCACGCTGATGGTCCAGCAGGGCCTGGCCGACGGCATGGTGTCCGGCTCGGTGCACTCCACGGCCGCGACCATCCGTCCCGCCTTCGAGATCATCAAGACCAAGCCGGACGCGTCGATCGTGTCCTCGGTGTTCTTCATGTGCCTGGCCGACAAGGTCCTCGTCTACGGCGACTGCGCCGTGAACCCGGACCCGGACGCCGAGCAGCTCGCGGACATCGCCATCCAGTCGGCCACCACCGCCGCCCGGTTCGGCGTCGAGCCGCGGATCGCGATGCTGTCGTACTCGACCGGAACGTCGGGCTCCGGAGCGGACGTCGACAAGGTGCGCGAGGCCACCGAGCTGGTGCGCTCGCGCCGCCCCGATCTGCTGATCGAGGGCCCGATCCAGTACGACGCGGCGGTCGAGCCGAGCGTGGCCGCCACCAAGCTGCCGGGATCCGAGGTCGCGGGCCAGGCCAGCGTGCTGATCTTCCCGGACCTGAACACCGGCAACAACACCTACAAGGCCGTGCAGCGTTCGGCCGGCGCGATCGCCGTCGGCCCGGTGCTGCAGGGCCTGCGCAAGCCCGTGAACGACCTGTCCCGGGGAGCGCTCGTCCAGGACATCGTCAACACGGTCGCCATCACGGCGATCCAGGCCCAGGGCCCCGCCAAGGCATGAGCCGAGGCACGAGCCAGGGCATGACCGGGCGAGGCCCGTCCCGGCGCATCGACAGCACCCCCTCCTCCGCACCAGAAAGCACCCCATCCGTGTCCGACACCCGCGCGGCGACTCGCGTACTCGTCCTCAACTCCGGCTCCTCGTCGGTGAAGTACCAGCTCCTCGACATGAGCGACAGCTCACGGCTCGCCGTGGGCCTGGTCGAGCGGATCGGCGAGGAGACCTCCCGCCTGGTGCACACCCCCCTCACCGACGGCGGCGAGAAGCGCGAGCGCACCGGTCCGATCTCCGACCACGACGCGGCGCTCAAGGCGGTCGCCGAGGAGCTGGCGGCCGACGGGCTCGGCCTGGACTCCCCCGAGCTCGCCGTGATCGGCCACCGCGTGGTGCACGGCGGCAAGCACTTCACCGAGCCGACCGTCATCGACGACGCGGTGCTCGCCGAGATCGAGCGGCTGATCCCGGTCGCGCCGCTGCACAACCCGGCGAACCTCACCGGCATCCGCACCGCCCAGGCCCTGCGCCCGGACCTGCCGCAGGTCGCGGTCTTCGACACCGCCTTCCACACGACGATGCCGGAGTCCGCCTCGCGCTACGCGATCGACGTCAAGACCGCCGACGAGCACCGCATCCGCCGCTACGGCTTCCACGGCACGTCGCACGCGTACGTCTCCCGCGAGACCGCGAAGCTGCTCGGCAAGGACCCGTCCGAGGTCAACGTGATCGTGCTGCACCTGGGCAACGGCGCGTCGGCGTCCGCGGTGCGCGGCGGGCGGTGCGTGGACACCTCCATGGGGCTGACGCCTTTGGAGGGGCTCGTGATGGGTACGCGCTCCGGTGACATGGACCCGGCCGTCATCTTCCATCTGATGCGGGTCGGCGGCATGTCGGCCGACGAGATCGACGAACTGCTGAACAAGAAGAGCGGCCTGATCGGGCTGTGCGGCGACAACGACATGCGGGAGATCCGCCGCCGGATCGACGAAGGCGACGAACAGGCGCGGCTCGCGTTCGACATCTACATCCACCGGCTGAAGAAGTACATCGGCGCCTACTACGCGGTACTGGGCACGGTGGACGCGGTGGCGTTCACCGCGGGCGTGGGCGAGAACGCGGCCCCGGTGCGGGAGGCCGCCGTCGCGGGCCTGGAGGAGCTGGGCCTGGCGGTCGACGGCGAGCTGAACGCCGTCCGGGCCGACGGACCGCGGCTCATCTCGCCCGAGTACGCGCGCGTGGCGGTCGCCGTCGTACCCACCGACGAGGAACTGGAGATCGCTCGCCAGAGCTACGCACTTGTCGCATCAGCTGTCGCATCAGCGAGGACCGAAAATGGCAACGCCTGAGCACCCATTCGCCCATTTGTATCTTCCGCCAGACGGAATATTCCGAAGCGAAACAAACCGATAGGATCGCCCCATGCGCCGTTCGAAAATCGTCTGCACGCTGGGCCCCGCCGTCGATTCCCACGAAAAACTCGTCGGGATGATCGAAGCCGGCATGAATGTGGCCCGCTTCAACTTCAGCCACGGCTCGCACGCCGAGCACCAGGGGCGGTACGACCGCGTCCGGGCCGCTGCCAAGGAGACCGGGAAGGCCATCGGCGTCCTCGCCGACCTCCAGGGCCCCAAGATCCGCCTGGAGACCTTCGCCGAAGGCCCCGTCGAGCTGGTGCGCGGTGACGAGTTCACCATCACCATCGAGGACGTCCCGGGCGACAAGTCGATCTGCGGCACGACCTACAAGGGCCTGCCCGGCGACGTGTCCAAGGGCGACCCGATCCTGATCAACGACGGCAACGTCGAGCTGAAGGTCGTCGAGGTCGACGGCCCGCGCGTCAGGACGGTCGTCATCGAGGGCGGTGTCATCTCCGACCACAAGGGCATCAACCTGCCCGGCGCCCATGTGAACGTCCCTGCGCTGTCCGAGAAGGACATCGAGGACCTCCGGTTCGCGCTGCGCATGGGCTGCGACATGGTCGCGCTCTCCTTCGTCCGGGACGCCAACGACGTCAAGGACGTGCACCGGGTCATGGACGAGGAGGGCCGCCGGGTCCCCGTCATCGCCAAGGTGGAGAAGCCGCAGGCGGTCGAGAACATGGAGGACGTCGTGATGGCGTTCGACAGCGTGATGGTCGCCCGCGGCGACCTGGCCGTCGAATACCCGCTCGAAAAGGTCCCCATGGTGCAGAAGCGCCTCATCGAGCTGTGCCGCCGCAACGCCAAGCCGGTGATCGTCGCGACCCAGATGATGGAGTCGATGATCACCAACTCCCGCCCGACGCGCGCCGAGGCGTCCGACGTCGCCAACGCGATCCTGGACGGCGCGGACGCGGTCATGCTCTCGGCGGAGTCGTCCGTCGGTGCGTTCCCGATCGAGACCGTGAAGACGATGTCGAAGATCGTCGTCGCGGCCGAGCAGGAGCTGCTGTCCAAGGGCCTGCAGCCGCTGGTGCCCGGCAAGAAGCCGCGTACGCAGGGTGGTTCGGTGGCCCGTGCCGCCTGCGAGATCGCGGACTTCCTGGGTGGCAAGGCGCTGGTCGCCTTCAGCAAGTCCGGTGACACCGCCCGCCGCCTTTCGCGCTACCGCGCCTCCCAGCCGATCATGGCCTTCACCACGGAGGAGTCCACCCGCAACCAGCTCGCGCTGAGCTGGGGCGTGGAGTCGTTCGTCGTCCCGCACGTGGACAACACGGACGCGATGGTCGAGCTCGTCGACGCCGAGCTGCTCAAGCTCCAGCGCTACAACGCGGGCGACATCATGGTCATGACCGCCGGCTCGCCCCCCGGCGTCCCCGGCACCACCAACATGGTCCGGGTGCACCACCTGGGCGCCGCCGCACGGGACTGATCCCGCAACCGGAAACAGCATCGCGAAACGGCTGAGGGCGCCCCCTGTGACAGGGGGCGCCCTCAGCTGTGTTGCGGCTCCCGGACGGGTCCGATACGGCCGCGGCTGCGGCAGTGCCCGGTCAGTTCAGGTCGGTCGTGTACTGGTGCAGTCCCGGCACGTGCAGGTCGCCGCCGAACTGGCCGGCCTGCACGACCTTCACCTTGGTGAAGTAGATCAGCGGGAGGTTGAGCGGCGGCGGGTTGTCCGGGCTGAACGTGACCGGCACCAGGCCGAACAGGTTGCCGGAGATGCTCTCCGTGTACATGACCGTCTCGCCGTTGCGGATGGTCGACGTCGAGCCCTCGGCCGCCTGCACGTGGTAGGTCTTGCCGGCCTGGTCGTCCTTGACCGTCTGGTGCAGGTCGCCGATGTCCGTGCCGTCGGAGATGACGTACTTCAGGACTTCCTTGACCGTGCCGTTGGCGGTCTTCACCTTGACGATGCCCTTGTAGTCGGCGCCCTTGAGCAGCAGCGAGCTGGCGTCCAGGTACCAGGGGTCGTCGGGCAGGGCCACGATCGGCTCGACGCCGCCCTCGTCGTCGGTGGCGGCCGGGCAGTCCTCCGCGTCCGTGGTGGAGCTCGCGGATGGGCTGGGGGTCGCGGTGGCCGCGTCGGTGACCTTGTCCGCGGTGTCCTCTGCCGCCTCGGACACCTTGTCGGTCGTGTCCTTGACGGTGTCCTTCACCGTGTCGGTGACCTTGTCGACGGTGTCCTTGACGGTGTCGGACGCGTCGTCGCCGGACGTGTCCTTGCTCGCACTCGCCGAGGCGGACGGCGTGGGCGTCGCGCTCGCCGAGGAGCCGCTGCCGCCCGTGAGGACGTCCGTGATCGCGTCGCCGATGCTGTCCAGCAGGTTGTCGCTGCTCGCGGACGCCGAGGGGGCCGGCGTCGCGGTGGACGTACCGCTGTCCGAAGACTTCTGCGACGTGCCCGCGGAGGACGCGGACGGCGAGGGCTCGGCCTTGTCGTCGGAACCTGAATCCGACGAAGAGGTCGTGTCCTTGGACGGCGACGGGGTCGCCTCGGCCTTGTCGGCGGAGTCGGTGGCGCTCTCCGACGCGGAGGCGGACGGCGACGGCGAGGCCGACGCGTCCTTGCCGTCCGCGGAGTCGTCCAGAGCCTCGACACAATTCTGGTACTCGTCGACCGTCAGGTTCTTCGCCGACGGCTGGTCCTGGGCGCGGGCGAGCGTCGGCGTGAAGCCCATCCCCATGATGACCGCCGTGGGCATCGCGGCCACGGCAAGAGCCTTGCCGGCCGGCATGTGGAACCTGGTGAACAGCGGCTTCTTGGGTGCCGCGTGGCGCGGCCCGGTTCTCACACGGGACTCGTCCACCTCAGTCCCGTGGGTCACCTCGTCAGCCGGCACTGTGCCTCCCGTTCGCCCCGTTGGCCGGGCTCGTTCCTGACAGGTCGTTAGCCTTGCTCAGACCGTCCACGCCCGTGGCCGCCGCATCACCCTCCGGCGCGGTGCCCTCCTCGGGGGCGGGCTGCGCACCCGGCACCCACGAGACGGCCATCGCACCGCCGATGAGCGCGAACAGGAAGCCGATCACGAAGCCGCCGAGGTTGGACACCGGGATCGACACCAGCGCCAGCAGAATCGCCGCGACACCCGCGAAGACCCGCACGTGCTTCTGGAACCACAGGCTTATGCCGAGCACGATCAGCAGCACGCCGATGATCAGGGACCCCGCGCCGGCCGTCGTGGACATCGCCAGCGACAGATGACCGAGCTGGAGATTCGCGTACGGGAAGTAGGCGATCGGGATTCCGCTGAACAGGACGAACAGGCCCGCCCAGAACGGCCGATCGCCACGCCAGGCGCGGAACCGCAGCCGCCAGTCGGTGAATCGGCCGCGCGTAGCCGGAGTCTCGGCGCTCATCGAAAACAGCTCCCTGGAACGGCGTTGCTGTGGGAAGTGAAGGCTGGATTAGGGGTGTTGCCGCGCGTGAGGGCAGGGGTGGAGCGGACGGGCGGGACAGCCGCGAGACTCCCCCGCCCGCCACCGGAGTGCCTAGTAGCACTCCTTGACGCCCGTGGACAGCGACATGTGCAGACCGCTGAGCTTGAAGGTTCCGGCGGTGGTGGCCCACGCCGTCTGCTTCACGTTCTTCAGCACGACCTCGTCGGCCTGCTGGGCGAAGCCGAACGGGTTCGCCTGGTCGTCCTCGGAGATGCCCGGACCCTTGTCGGCCTTCCCGGCGGCAACACCGATGTCGAGGCCCTTGAACGTGGCGTCGGCGTTGAGGTCGGCCACGTCGATGTACAGGTTCTGCGCCTTGACCGGCGTACCGCCGCCACCGGCCGTCAGCGTCAGGGTGACGGAACCGAGGAACGGCACGTCCGGGGTGACCACGGACTGGCACATGTTCGTGATCGACGCGGTCTTGAACCCGGACACCGCGACCGCGTGCGCCGTCTTCTCACCCTTGAGGGTGTACCCCTCGTCAATGGCTCCGTACTGCGAGAAGCCCTTGCCGACGAGCTCGTCCGTCGTCACCTTGAACGACTGGCCGGAGACGCTGAACGACGCTGCGAGCGCGCCCTGCGCCAGGCCGACGCCTATTGCGGCGGTGGCGGCCACACTCGGCACCATCACAACCGCGAAACGCTTCCATCTGGTCCCGCCACGCACCTGGGACTCCATATTTCCTCCTTCTCGGACGTACATCTCCGGTCGTGCTCCAGGGCCCGACCTGGGATGGGAGAAGTGCTACGTCCTCGGGAAGGAGAGCGCCGCGTCGAGGCGCTGACGGCACCCGAAACACCGGCGATCACCCCCGAGCGACAACCACTGGTCGCGCCTGAACTCATCACGCACAACCTGATGGACAGGCTCCGCCTCACGACGGAGACCCCCCTGTCCTCGGCCGGCGCTCCTGTCCGCCGGCCCACTCGGTGGGGACCCAGAAAACCCTTCCCCCGATTGGCTGTCGGGCAGAAAGGCAATGGACCGAGCGTGGCCGATCGTGGTGCATTCTCGGCGCCGACACAAGGGGGTTCGTTACTGACTAGTAACGGCCGCATAACCGAACCAGTACCGGCGGGTATGGAATGGCAACTGAGGGTGCCTTCTCAGCCGTTGACACTTCGGCCGATCACCGGGCAGAACCGGACAGAAAACGACCCCCGACTTACTTGGAGTAACAGCGGCCGCGTTTACCAAGTTTTGGTAAAACGCGGCCGCTCTGGTCCCCCATCACCAAATCTTTCACTTGGGCATCACAAGCCCCAGCGCCGGGAACGGGTCAGAACAAGGCCCGCGCCAGCGCCCTGCGGGCCGTCGCCACGCGCGGATCCTCGGAGCCGACCACCTCGAACAGCTCGAGAAGGCGCAGCCGCACCGCGTCCCGGTCGTCACCCGCCGTGCGCTGCACCGTCTCGACGAGCCGGCCGAAGGCGTCCTCGACGTGCCCGCCCACCAGATCCAGGTCGGCCGCGGCGATCTGCGCCACGACATCGCCGGGCTTGTCGGCCGCGTCCTTGCGCACCTGCTGCGGGTCCACGTCCTGCACCCGCTTCAGCAGTTCGGCCTGGGACAGGCCCAGCTTCGCCTCCGTGTTGCCGGGGTCGTCGGCGAGGACGTTCTTGTACGCCTGGACGGCACCGCCCAGATCGCCCGCGTCCAGCGCCTGCACCGCGGCCTCGAGCAACGCGTCGTACGGGCCCGCCGGCACCTGGGGGGCCGGGGCCTCCTCGCCCTGCGCGTCCGGGTCGACCATGAGGCCCGTCAGGCCGAAGCGCTGCTCGGCGACCTGGATCAGCTGGTCCAGGGTCTGCCGGATCTGCCCCTCGGGGGCCGCGCCCTGGAAGAGCGGCAGCGCCTGGCCGGCCACCACCGCGAAGACCGCCGGGATGCCCTGGATCCCGAACTGCTGCATGAGCATCTGGTTGGCGTCGACGTCGACCTTGGCCAGGACGAAGCGCCCGTTGTACTCAAGGGCCAGCCGCTCGAGGAGAGGACCGAGCTGCTTGCACGGCTGGCACCACTCGGCCCAGAAGTCGATGACGACCGGAACCTCGGTGGAGCGCTGCAGGACGTCGAGCTCGAAACCCGCCTCGTCGACATCGATGACGAGGCTGGCGGGGGACACGGCTCCGCCCCCGCCCTGCCGGGCCGCTTCGGCGCGCGCCTGCTCCGCCTTCGCCTTGGCCTCCTGGGCCGCCTTCACCGCGGCGAGGTCGACGACGCCGCTCATGGACATGTTCCTAGGCTGCATGGCTACATCCTCCCCCTTTCGCGCGCGACTGTGAAAAGCGTTCGTGTTCTGCACTGCGCCGGGTCCCCACCTGGCGCGGGTGGTTGTCACTCTTTCGGTGCGAGATGCGCCGCAGGCGCCCTCGCCACCGCTTTCGATACGGGTCGTAGCGTAACTGTGCGGCGGGGCGCCGGGGCGGTGTTTGCAGGGCTCTTACCCGGTGATCTGCCTCACTGAGCCAGGGGCACAGAAGCTGCGAGTAGGGTCGCCCGCATGCCGAGTCGTACGCCCTCCGCCTCCCGTACGGGCCGCCCGCGCAGCGCAGCGGCGGACGCCGCGATCCTGGAGGCGACCCGGGCGGCGCTGGTCGAACTCGGCTGGTCCAAGCTCACATTGGGCGACGTCGCGAGCAGGGCGGGGGTCGCCAAGACGACGCTGTACCGGCGGTGGGCCGGCAAGAACGAACTCGTCGTGGACGCGGTGGCGGTCCTCTTCGACGAGCTCGAACTCCCCGACCGCGGCAGCCTCGCGGCGGACATCGAGGGCGTGGTGCTCCAGTTCGCGGCCATCCTCGACCGGCCCGAGGCGAAGACCGCCCTCATGGCGGTGGTGGCGGAGTCCACCCGCGACGAGCCACTGCGCGAACGCATCCGCACGTCGATCGTGGAACGCCAGAAGCGCCTCGTACTGGAGGGCCGCAGCCGCGCCCAGGCACGCGGCGAACTCCCCGTGGAGAAGGACCCGGCAGCCGCCGCCCGCACGGCGGACCTCATCTTCGACGTGGTCGCGGGCGCGGTGGTCCACCGCACCCTGGTCAGCGCGGAACCCGTGGACGAGGAGTGGGCGAAACGGTTCACGCGACTGCTGATCGAGGGCTTGGCGAGCAACTGACCACTGTTGTGCCCACGTCGGCGGCACCTGCTAAAAACCGGGCGGCTCCGTGTATACGCCCCACTCGGCCCGAAGGACGTCACAGATCTCGCCGAGCGTGGCCTCCGCCCGCACCGCCCCCAGCATGGGCCCGATCATGTTCGAGCCACCGCGCGCGGCCGCGAGCAGCGCATCCAGCGAGGCCCGCACCGCGGCGTCGTCCCGCGCGGCCCTGCGGCCACCGAGAACCCGCACCTGCTCCCGCTCCACCTCATGGCCGACCCGCAGAATCTCCAGATCCCCGGTGACAGAACCCTGGTGGACGTTGACGCCGACGACGTTCTTGTCCCCCTTCTCCAGCGCCTGCTGGTACCGGAACGCGGACTCGGCGATCTCTCCGGTGAACCAGCCGTCCTCGATACCGCGCAGGATGCCGGAGGTCACGGGCCCGATGGGGTGCTGCCCGTCCGGATGCGCCAGCCGCCCCCGCTCCTTGATCTGCTCGAAGATCCGCTCGGCGTCCGCCTCGATACGGTCGGTGAGCTGCTCGACGTACCACGAACCGCCCAGCGGGTCGGCCACGTTGGCGACGCCCGTCTCCTCCATCAGCACCTGCTGTGTGCGCAGCGCGATCTCCGCCGCCTGCTCGCTCGGCAGGGCGAGGGTCTCGTCGAGGGCGTTGGTGTGGAGTGAGTTGGTGCCGCCGAGAACCGCCGCGAGCGCCTCGACGGCCGTCCGTACGACGTTGTTGTACGGCTGCTGGGCGGTGAGCGAGACGCCCGCGGTCTGCGTGTGGAACCGCAACCACTGCGCCTTCTCCGTCCTCGCGCCGTACACCTCCTTCATCCACCGTGCCCAGATGCGCCGCGCCGCACGGAACTTGGCGATCTCCTCGAAGAAGTCGACGTGCGCGTCGAAGAAGAAGGAGAGCCCCGGCGCGAAGGTGTCCACGTCCAGACCGCGGCTGAGCCCCAGCTCGACGTAGCCGAAGCCGTCCGCGAGCGTGTACGCCAGCTCCTGCGCGGCCGTCGAGCCGGCCTCGCGGATGTGGTAGCCGGAGACGGAGAGCGGCTTGTACGCGGGGATGTTCCGCGCGCAGTACTCCATCAGGTCGCCGATCAGACGCAGATGGGGCTCGGGCTGGAAGAGCCACTCCTTCTGCGCGATGTACTCCTTGAAGATGTCGGTCTGGAGCGTGCCGTTGAGGACGGCGGCGTCGACGCCCTGGCGTTCCGCGGCGACGAGGTACATGCAGAAGACGGGCACCGCGGGCCCGCTGATCGTCATCGACGTCGTCACGTCGCCCAGCGGGATGTCCCTGAACAGGACCTCCATGTCCGCCGCCGAGTCGATCGCCACACCGCAGTGGCCGACCTCGCCCAGGGAGCGCGGGTCGTCCGAGTCGCGGCCCATGAGGGTCGGCATGTCGAAGGCGACCGAGAGCCCGCCGCCACCGTTCGACAGGATCGTCTTGTAGCGCTCGTTGGTCTGCTCGGCGTTGCCGAAGCCCGCGAACTGGCGGATCGTCCACGTACGGCCGCGGTAGCCGGTCGGATACAGGCCGCGCGTGAACGGGTACTCGCCCGGCCAGCCGATCCGCTCGAAGCCCTCGTAGGCGTCCCCGGGCCGGGGTCCGTACACCGGCTCCACGGGGTCCCCGGAGAGCGTGGAGAAGTCGGCGTCACGCTTGCGCGCAGCGTCGTAGCGGGCCTGCCAGCGGCGGCGGCCGTCCTCGATGGCGTCAGCGTCCATACTTCGAAGTTACTAGGACGTCCTAGTAAATGTCGACGGCCGAACTCGGGCCAGTCTCCCAGGGAACCCATCGGTGCAGGTCAGGACCGCAACGCCACGAGATGCGCGGCGCGGACGTCAGCCGTCTGGCCCTGCACGACCAGGAAGAGCCCCTCGCGGGCAAGGCGCTGGGCCGGGTTGCTCAGCGCGACGGCACGGCCGCCGCCCGCGACGATCGCCGCGGTGGTGGCGGCACGCATCAGGTCGTACGCGCGGATCTTGAGCCGCAGCCGGTCGGGGATGCGCTCGCCGGCCGGGACCTCGTCCACGAGCGCGTAGGCGTCCCGCCGCGTGGCCGCGAGGCGGTCGCGCAGGACACCGGCCGTCGCCTTCGCCTCGGGGTCGCCGGATGCGTCCAGCAGATCCAGTGCGGCGCGTGCCACGCCGAAGACCGCCGGGTTGGTGTTGGTGTTCTTGGGCCGGTCGGCGGTGGCCCACTCCTCGTACGGGAGGTGCTGCACGACCGCCTCCTCGGGCACCACGAGGCCGTCCAGGAGCAGGCCCACCGTGCGTGTACCGGTCAGGGCCGCCAGCTGGAGGGGTGCGGTGGGCGTCAGGCCGGACTGCTCGCGGGGCTCGGCCGCGGCGAAGACCACCTCGCCGTCGTCGGTGGCCCCGCCCAGCAGGAACACGTCGTTGAGTCCCCAGCCCGTGTACCAGGGCACCCGCCCGTCGAAGCGCCAGCCCGCACGCTCGCGTGTGACCCGCACCGGCCGGTCCGGGAACGCCCGCAGATGGGAGAAGGCGATCCCGGCGAGCAGCTCGCCCTCGCCGAGCGGGCGGAGCCAGCGCTCGCGGGCGGCCTGCTCGCCGGTCCGCAGCAGCTGTACGGGGGTGTGGTGCTGGGCCTGCACGAAGAACGTCGAGCAGCAGGCCCCCGCCAGGATCTCCGCGATCTCCCGGGCGACGGCGTCCGGCGCGTCCGCACCGCCGTACCGCTCGGGCGCGCCGACGCCGAGCACGCCGGAGGCCTTCACCGCGGCGATCGTCCCGGGCGCCACGCCCTCGCGGTCGGCCGCCTCGGCGGCCGGGGCGAGCACGTCGGCGGCGAGCCGGCGCGCGGCGACGATCAGCGGGTGATCGCCGGGAGCGATGCCGTCGCGGGCGGTCATACGGGGCTGTCCGGCCGGTTAGGCCTCGGCGACCGCCGCGCCGTCCTCCGCGACCTTGGCCTCGAGCTCACGGGAGACCTTGCGCTCCACGAAGAAGGCGGCGGTCGGGATGGTACCGGCGATGAGTACCCACAGCTGCTTGCCGACCGGCCACTTGGCCTTGGACCCGAGATCGAAGGCGAAGACGAGATAGACCACGTACAGCCAGCCGTGCGCGATGCCGACGACCCGCGTGAAGTCCGCGGCGCCGTTCATGTCCAGCACGTACTTGGCGATCACACCGAGGGTCAGCAGGACCAGCAGGACGCCGGTGACGTAGGCCATGACGCGGTAGCGGGTCAGCACGCTTCGTTTCATGGCTACGAGCGTAACCGGGCACAAGAGGAGATCTTGCGGCGCCCCGCTCCCCGCGCCCTAGGCCGACAGGGCCTAGTCCCAATGGCGGTGACTTAGGTTCTGTCCTGCCGGGTGATGGTGACGGTGACGGTGTCCGGTGCGGGTGGTGTCCCGTTGCGATGCTCGGCCCGTTTGAGCGGCCAGTTGGACATCTTCCGTTTGATCACTCGGGGGCAGG
>NZ_JBSFWK010000028.1:0-113886 GCF_053594815.1 Streptomyces sp. NPDC002577
TATTTCACTTTATAATTTCCTATTCAATTCCCGATCTGACACCCACTCGGCCGGGGGCCCCCCCCCCCCCCCCCCCCCCCCCTCTCCGTATGCCTCTTGAAAAGCCTCTTCAGGTGGCTGCCAGATGTGGCGCCAGAGCGCCGCTCAGCAGGCCTCCAGCCGCCCCCGCCGTACCGAATACGCCACGAACCCGGCCCCGAGGCCCAGGAACAGCGTGCCGCCGATCACGTACGGGGTCGTGTCGATGCCGCCCGTGTCCGCCAACCGTGCGCCGGTGCCGGACTCTTCGGTGGACGTGGTGGCGACCGAGGTGCCGGATGAGGCGGCCGACCCCTGCGTTCCCTCGCTTCTGATCGTCGCCGTCGTCGCCCCGCGCTGCACCTCGGAGAGCGCCTTGTCGGTGGTCGCGTTGGCGGACGGGACGAACCACAGGGCGCCCAGGAGGGTGCCTGCGGCGGTGGCGGTGAGCAGCGATCGGCGTGCGGCGGACACGGTATCGATCCCCCTTGTGGCGCTGGTGATTTGGCCGTGTGCGGCGATGTTAGTGAAAGCGGTGGGTCACGGGAAAGTCACGAGGGAACGAAACAGCGTCCGGGCCGTACGATCCGGCCTATGAGCACCCCTGAGACATCCCGCTTTGTTCGGCTCCGTGTGGAACTGGTCCTTGAGATCGAGGATTCCGGTGCGCTCACCGGCGCCGCACTCCAACGCATCGCCGAGGACGAGGACATGCCGGCGGACGAGCGTACCCACGCCGAGTTCGCCGTCCAGGAGGACGAGGCCGAGGCCATCGCGTATCTCGTGGACCCGTTCGACCTGGTCGGCGACGTGCCCGGAGTGGATCTCGCCCAGGCCTCCTGGAGCAGCGAACACGTCGACTACGACCCGGACTCGCCCGAGTGGGAACTCGGCGACGAGGACGACGGGGACGACGAGGACGACGACGCCGCCGACGACCTGGACGGCGAGGACGTCGACCGCATCGGCTGATCGACTGCTGTAGCAGCGGCGGAGAGCTGTAGCAGCACAAAGCGGTAGCGGCGGCGCGGAAAGGTGTCGCAGCCCACACCCCGGACGGCAACCGCCGTCCGGGGTTTCTTCGTCTCCTATGGCGCTGCTACAACAATCAACATCAGCAGTAACAATCAGCACGACAATCGCATCAACAACCGCAGCACATCCACTCATGGCTCGTCACGACCGCACCCTCAGTCACCGAAGCATCTGCAGACCCAAAGAGGCTTGGCAGAGTGGCGTATCCCACAGTCCTAACGGTCGTGGAACGGCACGAATCGGACAGTACGTTGGGAAGGTCTGCGGATAAATTTTTCTGGTTCGGGGATTCGGCAACGATGGAGAAGCGTGTGATGACGGACGGTAGGCGGCGCAGGGGGTTCACGACTGTGGCCGCCGTGCTCGGCAGTGTGCTGATGCTCTCGGCCTGCAGCGGAGGCAGCAGCAGCGCCGCCGACGACAGCTCTTCCGGCAGCGGCTCGCAGGCCAAGGTCGACGAGGCGGCCGCGAAGAAGACCTCCGAGGCGCAGATCAAGATCACGCCCAAGGACGGCTCCGAGAACGCCTCCATCAACAACGGCACCGCGGTCACGGTGAGCAAGGGCACGCTCACGAACGTCACCATGACCAGCTCCAACGGCACGGCCGTCGCAGGCCAGATATCCGCGGACAAGAAGAGCTGGAAGCCCAGCGCCCAGCTGGCGCGGGCCACCACGTACAAGATCGTGGCGGCCGCCAAGGACGCCAACGGCCGAGCCGCGCACGAGAACGCGTCGTTCTCCACCGTCGCCCCGGCCAACAGCTTCATCGGCTACTTCACGCCGGACGCCGGCTCCACCGTCGGCGTCGGCATGCCGGTGTCGATCAACTTCGACAAGGCGATCACCAACAAGGCGGCCGTGCAGAAGGGCATCACGGTCAGCTCCAGCAGCGGCCAGGAGGTCGTCGGCCACTGGTTCAGCACCAACCGCCTGGACTTCCGCCCCGAGCAGTACTGGCAGGCCGGCTCGACCGTGACCCTCAAGCTGAACCTCGACGGCGTCGAGGGCGCAAGCGGCGTCTACGGCATCCAGCAGAAGACGGTCACCTTCAAGATCGGCCGCAACCAGGTCTCCATCGTCGACGCCCAGACCAAGACCATGAAGGTCACCCGGGACGGCAAGACGATCAAGACCATCCCGATCTCGGCCGGTTCGCCCGAGAACACGACGTACGAAGGCCAGATGGTGATCTCCGAGAAGTTCAAGGAGACCCGGATGAACGGCGCGACCGTCGGCTTCACCGACGACGACGGCAAGGGCGAGTACGACATCAAGGACGTGCCGCACGCCATGCGCCTGTCGAGCTCCGGCACGTTCATCCACGGCAACTACTGGGGCGCGAAGTCCATCTTCGGCAGCGTGAACACCAGCCACGGCTGTGTGGGCCTGTCGGACACCAAGGGCGCCAACGACCCGAACACCCCGGCCGCCTGGTTCTACAACAACTCGATCATCGGTGACGTCGTCGTCGTCCAGAACACCGGTGACAAGACCATTGCCCCGGACAACGGCCTCAACGGCTGGAACATGGACTGGGCCCAGTGGAAGGCCGGCTCCGCGGTCTGATCCCTGATCCGAGCCCTTCCCGGCACCTGAGCTCCACATACGCCGATGGCCCGCACCCCCGCCGGGGTGCGGGCCATCGGCGTCAGCCACAGCTGTCCTCAGCCGTCTCACATCCGTTCTCATCCTTCTCTTATCCCGGGCTTATCGCGTCATCAGGGTGCGGCCCTACCGTCGCGCCATGTTCTTCACCTACCTGAGGCGCGAACTGCGCCGCCGCAGAAAGGCGGCCCTCGTCGTCGCCTCCGGGCTTGCACTGGGCATCGCACTTGTCATCGTGGTCAGCTCCGTGTCCTCCGGCATGAAGCAGGCGCAGAGCAAGGTCCTCGAGTCCTTGTACGGTCTCGGGACCGACATGACCGTCACGAAGGCCGCCACGCCGCCGTCGGACAGCGACAGCAGCAGCGGGCGCCCGCGCTTCAACTTCGACGCCCAGGACAGCGACTCCAGCAAGGAGCAGAGCAGCGACCGCGTCATGGTCCAGGGCTTCCAGACGCTGTCCTCGACGACCGTCACCAAGGTCGGCAAGCAGAACGGGGTCTCCGACGCGGTCGGCGGACTGAGCCTCAGCGTGGTGAAGGTCAGCGGCCAGTTCCAGCGCGGCACGTTCAAGCAGAACGAGAGCAGCGGCAGCAGTGGCCAGCAGGGCGGCCCCGGCGGCGGCGAGGGCGGCTCCAGCGGTCAGCCGCAGGGCGAGGTCCAGGGCGGCGGCGCCCAGTTCGACGTCAACAGCTTCACGCTCTACGGCACCGACGTCACCAACCTCGACCTCGGCCCGCTCACCTCCTCCAAGATCACCAAGGGTCGTACGTTCAAGAGCTCCGAGACCAGCGCCAAGGTCGCGGTGGCCGACAGTTCGTACGCCAAGGAGAAGAAGCTCGCCCTCGGCGACACCGTCAAGATCTCCGGTACCAAGTTCAAGGTCGTCGGTATCGCGACGGCGGACAGCGGTGACGCGGCGGCCAACCTCTACATCCCGCTCAAGCAGGCGCAGACGCTGTCCGACTCGAAGAACAAGGTCACCACGGTCTACGTCAAGGCGACCGACTCGCAGCAGATCGACGCCGTCAAGAGCACCATTCAGAAGAACATCTCCGGTACGACCGTGACCACCTCGGCCGACCTCGCCGACACCGTCTCGGGTTCGCTCTCCACGGCCTCCAACCTCGCCTCGAACGTGGGCAAGTGGCTGTCCATCGCGGTGCTCGTGGCCGCGTTCCTCGTCGCCGGCCTGCTCACCATGTCGGCCGTCTCCCGCCGCGTACGCGAGTTCGGCACCCTGAAGGCGCTGGGCTGGAAGTCCGGGCGTGTCACCCGCCAGGTCGTCGGTGAGGCCGTCGTCAACGGGCTCCTCGGAGGTGTCCTCGGTATCGCTCTGGGCCTCGCGGGCGCGTACGCCGTCACCGCCGTCAGCCCGACCCTCCAGGCGCAGCTCGGCTCCACCGGCGGCGCTGGCGGCACGGGCGGTCCCGGCGGCATGGGCGGCGGAATGGGCGGCCCCGGACGGCAGACCGCGTCCAAGGCGCTCGAGGTCGCGCTGACCGCGCCGATCAGCCTCAGCACCGTCGGTGTAGCCGTCGGCCTCGCCGTCGCGGGCGGGCTCATCGCGGGTGCCTTCGGCGGCTGGCGCGCCTCCCGGCTGCGGCCCGCGGACGCGCTGCGCCGCGTCGAGTAGACGCATCAGCCCCGGCGGCCGGGTCGTCCCGATCCCCCCGGGGGCGGCCCGGCCGTCGGACACCGCGTCCCGCATCCCGCGTCCCGTGCGCGTACCCCCTTACTTCTCGCAGGAGTTGCACCCACCATGTATGAACTCAGAGGCGTCACCAAGCAGTACCGCCGGGGCAAGGAAACGGTCCATGCGCTCGCCGGCATCGACCTGACCATCGGCGACGGCGACCGGCTCGTCATCCAGGGCCCGACCGGAGGCGGCAAGTCCACGCTCCTCCAGATGCTCGGCGGACTCGACCGGCCCACCTCGGGCAGCGTCGAGCTCGACGGCACCGACCTGGCCAAGCTGTCCGAGGCCAAGCTCACGAAGGTGCGGTCCGAGTCCATCGGTTTCGTTTTCCAGAGCTTCAACCTCATTCCCACGCTGAACGCTCAGGAAAATGTCGAGACGGCGCTCGTACCGCTCGGGATCAAGGCCTCGGAGCGGCGCGAGCGGGCCGCCGAGGCGCTGAAGTCCGTCGGCCTCGGCGAGCGTCTCGGACATCTGCCGTCCGAGATGTCCGGCGGCCAGCAGCAGCGCGTGGCCATCGCGCGCGCCCTGGTCAAGCAGCCGAAGGTGCTGCTCGCCGACGAACCGACCGGAAACCTCGACGAGTCCATGCGCGACGAGATCATGGACGTGCTGGAGACCATGTGGAAGGAGCACGGGCTGACCTTCATCATGGTCACCCACGACTCCGCGATCGCGAAGAAGGCACCGCGCCTGGCGACGATCCGCAAGGGAAAGATCACGGTCACCGAAAGGGCTTGAGTCCGCGGCGAAATCCTTATCCCAATCGACTGAAGTCTTTCCAAAATGGCTTGATCGGAGCCAACCGACCCGTTTTCGGCTCTTCACACAGGCCTCAGTATTGATCAGCTGTTCGCCCCCCGGCATACTCCGTAAATCCGGGGGGCGTACGGGCATACGTGCGGCACAACCCCCGGCCGGGTGAACCAGGTTCACCCGGCACTTTTCGTCTCAGGGGGAGACTTGCGCAGACAAGTGAAAAGAGCGTGCGCAACCACCGTCGCCGCGGCAGCCGCCGTGGCGCTGGCGGCGGGTATGACCAACCCGGCGTCCGCAAACGGTGCGAACAGCAGCACGTCCCGGGCCGGGGGCGCCGACCTCGGGCCGGGGCACCGCATCACGCTGATCACCGGCGACCGCGTCCTGCTCGACGCGAAGGGCCATATCGCCGGGCTCGAACGCGCCAAGGGGCGCGAGCACATACCCGTACAGACCCGGACGGCGGACGGGCACACCTATGTGGTTCCCTTCGACGCACAGCGCCTGATCGCCTCCGGCAAGATCGACCAGCGACTGTTCGACGTCACGGAGCTGAACAAGGCCGCCAACCGCAAGGCCCAGAAGAACGGCCTCAAGCTGATCGTCGGCTACAAGGGAGCATCGGCCGCCACCGCCAAGGCGGAGGTGCGCGACGCCGGCGACACCCAGGTCCGGCGGACCCTCAAGACGCTGAACGCCGACGCGGTCACGACGCCCAAGGACGACGCCGCGAAGCTGTGGGACGCGCTCACCCGCGAGCAGAGCAACGGCACCGTCACCACCACCGCCGGTGTCGGCACCGTCTGGCTGGACGGCATCCGCAAGGCGAGCCTGGACAAGAGCGTCCCGCAGATCGGCGCGCCCAAGGCGTGGGCGGCCGGCTACGACGGCAAGGGCGTGAAGATCGCCGTCCTGGACACCGGCATCGACGCGACCCACCCGGACCTCAAGGACCAGGTGGTCGCCGAGAAGAACTTCTCCACCTCGGCCGACGCTGTGGACCGTTTCGGGCACGGCACGCACGTCGCGTCCATCGCGGCCGGTACGGGTGCCAAGTCCGGCGGCAAGTACAAGGGCGTCGCCCCGGGAGCCAAGCTGCTCAACGGCAAGGTGCTCGGCGACGACGGCTCCGGCGACGACTCCGGCATCATCGCGGGCATGGAGTGGGCCGCCGAACAGGGCGCCGACGTCGTCAACCTCAGCCTGGGCGGCCAGGACACCCCGGAGATCGATCCGCTCGAGGCCGAGATCAACAAGCTGTCGGCCGAGAAGGGCATCCTGTTCGCCGTCGCGGCGGGCAACTCCGGCCCCAACTCGATCGGTTCGCCGGGCAGCGCGGACGCCGCGCTCACCGTCGGCGCCGTCGACGACAACGACAAGCTGGCCGACTTCTCCTCCACCGGACCGCGCGTGGGCGACGGCGCTATCAAGCCGGATGTCACCGCGCCGGGTGTGGACATCACCGCGGCCGCGGCGCCGGGCAGCGTCATCGACCAGGAGGTCGGCGAGAACCCCGCCGGCTATCTGACGATCTCCGGTACGTCGATGGCGACCCCGCACGTCGCCGGTGCCGCCGCGATCCTCAAGCAGGAGCACCCCGACTGGACGTACGCCGAGCTGAAGGGCGCGCTGACCGCGTCCACGAAGGGCGGCGACTACACGCCGTTCGAGCAGGGTTCGGGCCGTATCCAGGTCGACAAGGCCATCACGCAGAGCGTCATCGCCGACCCGGTGTCGGTGAGCTTCGGTGTGCAGCAGTGGCCGCACACCGACGACACGCCGGTGACCAAGCAGATCACCTACCGCAACCTGGGCACCAAGGACGTCACCCTCGACCTGACGGCGACGGCCACCAACCCCAAGGGTGCCGCGGCCCCGGCCGGCTTTTTCACGCTCGGCGCGAAGCAGGTCACGGTCCCGGCGGGCGGCAAGGCCTCGGTCGACCTGACGGTCAACAGCAAGCTGGGCGGCACGGTCGACGGCGCCTACTCCGCCTACGTCGTGGCGATCGGCGGCGGCCAGTCCGTGCGCACGGCCGCTGCGGTCCAGCGCGAGGTCGAGTCGTACAACGTGACGCTCAAGAACATCGGCCGCGACGGAAAGCCGACCGCGAACTACTTCACCGACCTGTCCGGCATCTCGGGTCTCGCCGAGAACAGCTGGTTCTCGCCGTACGACGCGTCCGGCACGGTCACGGTCCGCGTCCCCAAGGGCGGCTACATCCTGAACTCCTCCACGGTCGCCGACCCGGAGGACGCCACCAAGGGCATCGACTGGCTCGCCCAGCCGAAGCTGAGCATCACCAAGGACACGACGATCACCCTCGACGCCCGGACCGCCAAGCCGGTGGACATCACCGTGCCGGACGCGGCCGCCACGTCGGTCTTCGCGTCGCCGTCGTACACGGTCGACACCGCCGACTCCAGCTTCGGCTACGGCTGGTGGCTCGACACGTACGACAACTTCCACACCCGCGGCCTCGGTCCGCAGATCACCGACGGCTCGCTGTCCCAGCAGTGGGACGGGCACTGGACCAAGGGTGACGACGCCCAGTACGACACCACGACCGGCGCCACTGTGAAGCAGCTCGCCACCGGCTACACCAAGCACTACAAGGCGAGCGAACTGGCCACCGTGAAGGTCGGCCTCGGCGCGTCCGCCAAGGGCAAGACGGGTGCGGTCACCGCCTGGGGCTACCTGCCCGGCAACTTCGGCGGCTCGGCGGTCTCCCTCCCGCAGGCGATGCCCGGCACGCGGACGCTGTACCTGTCCACGGCGAACAAGGTGCAGTGGAGCTTCGACGTCGAGCAGTACGGCGGCACGGACGAGGACGGCTTCCCGGTCACGGAGGCGTTCTACACACTCGGCACCCCGCAGACCTTCAAGGCGGGCACGACCTACTCGAAGACGTTCAACACCGGCGTCTTCGGGCCGCGGCTGGGTACCGACTACGGCGTCTTCCGGGACGGCAACAGCATCGCGGGCTACCTGCCGATGTACGCCGACGGCAAGAACCACGCTGGTGCCTCGGTGTACCTGTCCGTGAAGTCGACGCTGTACCGCAACGGCACCAAGATCGTCGAGAACGAGGACCCGCTGGACGGCTCCGGCGAGTTCAAGGTCCCGTCCGCGGAGGCCGAGTACAAGCTGACCACGTCCATCAGGCGCAGCGTCAAGGTCGGCACGGCCTCCACCCGCGTCGACACCAGCTGGACCTTCCGCTCCAAGAAGACCAGCGACAGCACGCAGCTGCCGCTGTCCACGGCACGCTTCGGCCCGGCGCTCGCCCTGGACAGCACGGCTCCCGCCGGCAGGACCCAGTCCGTCCCGGTGACGATCCAGGGCGCCGCCAAGGGCAGCAACCTGAAGTCGCTGTCGGTGTACGTGTCGTACGACTACGGCCAGACCTGGAAGAAGCTGACCGTGAAGAACGGCAAGGTCACCGTGAAGAACCCGGCGAAGGGCAAGGGCATCTCCTTCCACGCCAAGATCACGGACAAGAAGGGCAACAAGTCGACCGTGTCGATCTACAACGCGTACTACGGCAAGTGAGCGGACGCAGGACGCTACGTCCGACGACGTAGCCGTTCAGCTGACCGCTGATACGCGGGGCGGCCCGCCGGAACCTCATGGTCCGGCGGGCCGTCCGTGTTTCGTCTCTCGAACAACCTCACCGCGGCAGGCGCCCCGCCTCACTCGCGTCGACGCCCCAGCTGGCCAGCAACCGCAAGGCCTCCGCGGACGGAGACCCCGGCTCCGCGTAGTACACGATGATTGCCTGCTCATGATCGTCGGGAAGCTTGAACGTCTCGAAGGAAAGGGTCAGTTCCCCGACGAGCGGATGCCGCATCCGCTTCACGCCGTGGCTCTTCTCCTTCACGTCGTGCGCGGCCCACAGCCGCCGGAACTCCTCGCTCTTCACCGACAGCTCGCCGACCAGCGCAGACAGCCGCGGGTCGTCGGGATGGCAGCCCGCGTCCATGCGCAGATAGCTGACCATGTCGGCCGCCTTGGTGTCCCAGTCCACGAACAGTTCGCGGTAAGCGGGGGACAGGAACACCATCCGCGCCCAGTTACGCTCCTGCGGCGGCAGCTCCGACCAGTCGCCGAACAGCGCCGCGGCCATCCGGTTCCAGGCGAGGATCTCGGAACGCCGCCCCGTCACATAGGCGGGCACGCCGTCCAGCGTGTCGATGAGCTGCCGCAGCGCGACCCGTACCTGCTGCGTCCGGGCGGACGGCTTCTTCTTGTGCCCCTTCGGCTTGGCAAGATGCGTCAGATGGGCGTGCTCGGCGTCGCTCAGGCGCAGGGCGCGCGCGATGGCGTCCAGCACCTCCGCCGACACGTTGCGGCCGTTGCCCTGCTCGAGCCGTGTGTAGTACGCCACGGAGACCCCGGCGAGCTGGGCCAGCTCCTCGCGGCGCAGCCCCGGCACCCGCCGGTGCCGCCCGAAGTCCGGCAGGCCGACGTCCTCCGGCTTCAGCCGGGCCCGGCGGGTGCGCAGGAACTCGCTCAGCTCGGCACGCCGGTCGAGCGGCTGCTCCGGGCGCGGCTGCTCCAGGCTGGAGCCGGCCGCGCTCTCCTCACCAGGGTGTATGTCCATACGGCCCAGTATTCACGGTCGTATTCCGGTCGTACGCACACGAACCTGACCCCGCCAGTAGTAGGACCAGTGGTCGTAGGCAGAGCCGTGGTCTGGGTGGCTTCGCGGTCTTCCGGCAGGATTGCGGCCGTGCCCGGCGGAAAAGGCAGCCGGGCACGGCAACCCCCCGAGGAGACCCGGCAATGACCACCGCTTCCGCCGTTTCCGCTGTTCCCGCATACGCCGCGCCCGCACCCAAGGCGCCGCTGGAGCGCACCACCATCGAGCGCCGCCCGGTCGGCGAGTTCGACGTGCTGATCGACATCAAGTTCGCCGGCATCTGCCACTCGGACATCCACCAGGCCCGCGAGGGCTGGGGCAAGGCGACCTTCCCGATGGTGCCCGGCCACGAGATCGCCGGTGTCGTGACCGAGGTCGGCCCGGGCGTCACGAAGTACGCCGTCGGCGACCGCGTCGGCGTCGGCTGCATGGTCGACTCGTGCCGTGAGTGCGAGAACTGCCAGGCCGGCCTCGAGCAGTACTGCCTCAAGGGCAACGTCGGCACGTACAACGCCATCGACAAGAACGGCGACCCCACCTACGGCGGCTACTCCACGCACATCGTCGTCGACGAGAACTTCGTCGTGCGCATACCGGACGCCCTGGCACTCGACGAGGCCGCGCCGCTCCTCTGCGCCGGCATCACCACGTACTCGCCGCTCAGGCACTGGAACGCCGGCCCCGGCAAGAAGGTCGCCGTCCTCGGCATGGGCGGCCTCGGACACATGGGCGTCAAGATCGCGCACGCCCTGGGTGCCGAGGTGACCGTCCTGTCGCAGTCGCTGCGCAAGAAGGACGACGGGCTGAAGCTGGGCGCCGACCACTACTACGCCACCAGCGACCCGGAGACCTTCGAGAAGCTGCGCGGCACCTTCGACCTGATCCTCTCCACGGTCTCCGCGCCGCTGGACTTCGGCGCCTTCCTGTCGCTGCTCAGGACGGACGGCGCGCTGGTGAACGTGGGCGCCCCCGAGGAGCCGATCTCGCTCAACCTGTTCTCGCTGATCGGCGGCCGTAAGACGCTCGCCGGCTCGGGCATCGGCGGCATCCGGGAGACCCAGGAGATGCTCGACTTCTGCGCGGAGCACAGGATGGGCGCCGAGATCGAGGTGATCCGCGCCGACCAGATCAACGAGGCGTACGAGCGGGTGCTCGCCAGCGACGTGCGGTATCGCTTCGTGATCGACACGGCCACGATCTGAGCTTCTGGGCACCATCTGAGCTCGGGGGGCGCCTGGCGGGCGCCCCCCAGAGCCGTTTCCAGGCCGTCTGCAGGCCGTTTCCGGGGCCGGGGACCCAGGCCGAGCGGCGGACCGGAACTCGGCCGATCGACGGATGCCACGGCCGGTGGCGGCTGCCTAGCGTGGGAGGTGCCGAAGGCGACGGCCGAGGTCGAGGCCGAAAGCCAAGGCATGACACCCCCTGGGGAGGCCCCACGATGTCCGTCGAGCTGAACCACACCATCGTCGCCGCGCACGACAAGAAGGCGTCGGCGCAGTTCCTCGCCGATCTCCTCGGCCTGGAGACGAGCGCGCCGTTCGGCCCGTTCATCCCGGTCGCCACGCACAACGGCGTCACGCTGGACTACATGGACGCCGAGGGCGAGATCACCTCTCAGCACTACGCGTTCCTCGTCTCCGAGGCCGACTTCGACGCCATCTTCGCCCGCATCCGCGCCGCGGGACTCACGTACTGGGCCGACCCGTACCACCGTCGCGTCAACGAGATCAACACGAACGACGGCGGCCGCGGCACGTACTTCTCCGACCCGAACGGCCACAGCATGGAGATACTGACGCGGCCGTACGGCAGCGGGCGCTCCGGCTGACGGATCGCGTCTTCCGGATGGCGGCATTAGCCGTGAATCGCCGAAATGGGCGGGGAAACGGAGTCGGCGGGCATTTTCATGATCCGCGGTATTCCCGCGACTGAGGCGGTCTCGTAAACGGCGGCGATTCCCACCGTCCCACCGTCACGCCGCCGTGTTGCCGCGCCGCCGTGACGCCGCGGCAATGCGGCAACCCCGGAATCCCGCAACCTCGCCGGAATCCAGGCACGGCCGCTTCCTTGCCCGGACCGCAGATTCCCGTGATCGCGTAACTGGCTCGGCCTGGCGGGATACGCCGCCGGACGGGTGGCGGGAGGGCCGGTCCATGTGAACGTGGCGCAGGCCAGTCGGCCCAGTTCCGACGCCCGGAGCAGTGCCGCCAAGTGGAAGCCGGGACGGCCCTTCCGAGCAGGCGGAGGCAGGGGCATGAACTTTCGAGCCCATGGAACTGGTTTCGAGCCGGCGGAAGCCGAGGACAGCCCTTTCTGGCGCATGGAATCGGCTCAAGCCATTTCGGGCTAGTCGAAGTTGTTTCGAGAAGCGGAACTCCAGAGGTAGATCAAAAAGCCGCCTCGAAGATCCCTGATCTTGCGTTTCCGCAGCCGATGGTGATGCGTTCGGTGGATGAGGCGGTGATCCGGACGGGTGGCTTTTTCCGGATGTACGGCATGTGTCGGTCCGATTGCGGCGCCACTGGGCTCGATCTACCGTTCAAATGCCACCGAGAATCCGACAAATGCCTGCGGGCCTGGGTGCTTGCCCCTGGCCTTATGGTCGTGGCCTTCTGCCCGTGGTCTTATGCCCGAGGCTTTTTCTGTGCCGGATTTTCATCACATTCATCTCGCGGAGGATTCATGTCCGTAATGACCGGTACTCAGCCCCTGCAACAGCAGCAGTTCGGCCAGCAACTGGGCCAGCAGCCGATCGCGCAGGCGGTTCAGCAGGCAGTCCAGCAGGCCTGTCAGCAGGCTGCGCAGCAGGTCGCGCAGCGAGTACAGCAGACGTTCCAGCAGATCCAGCAGATCCAGCAGCAGCTCCAGCAGCAGGGCCTCGCCCAGCAGGCGCACCCGTACCTGGCACTCGCGTTGCACCGCTCGCTGCACAGCGGCATCCGGCACGCCGTTGAGCAGTCCGTGCAGCAGGCGCTGCCGACGGCGATCGTGACGCTGCTCCAGCAGTCGCAGCAGTCCCAGCAGGGCATGGGCCAGCAGTGGGGCGGCGGGTACGGCCAGCAGGGCATGGGTCAGCAGTGGGGCGGCGGGGGCGGCCAGCAGCCGTACCAGCAGTACCAGCAGCCCGGGTTCGGCTTCGGCCAGATGACGCAGCAGCCCTTCGGCATCGGCTGACGCCAGGGCGGCAGGTGCGGTGTGCCAGGAGACGTCCGGGCACACCGCATCACCGTGGGGCACGGGCCGCGTGGGGACACGTGCCGTCACCGCGGGAGCGCGGGCCGTCCGCTCGCCGGATCAGGAGCACCCGGCAGGGGCACCCGGATCAGGAGCACCCGGCAGGGGCACCCGGACCCGGAGAGCACCCGGACCAGGGGCACAGGGAACGACAGAGGCGTGGTGAAGGTGGACGTGATGGTCAAGAACAGGCCCGAAAACGGAAGCGACAAGGAGTCCGGGGGTGCGGGGGCGGCCGGATCCGGGCGCGCCGGCAAGGAGGAGGAGCCCGGCAGGAAGGGCGCCCGGTCGCAGGTGTCGGTACGGCCGCGCCGTGAGCGGTACCTGGTGACGCCGCTGCCCCAGTACATGCTCCCGCCGGCGGTGGCCGAGCTCAGCATGGACGCGGTCTGCGACCGGCTGGAGCGGATGCCCGAGGTCAGAGTCGTCCGCAGGCTCCAGCCGTCGGCGAAGCTCGAGGGGGCCGGGCTGCGCCCCAACTGCCCCGAGATCGCCGTGGTCGAAGCGGCCGAGGACCAGGTGCCCGCGATGCGGTCGGTACACGTCCACGTCGAGCCGGACCTGCAACTGGGCGGCACCGGCCCGGCCCCCACGGCGACCGCGGGCGTTCTCCCGCTCAGCGATCCGGGGATGGTCGTGCCGCTGGAGCATGCGCAGGAGATCTCGCTGCGTGTCTCCGGTCCGGACGGCGAACCGCTGGCCGGGGCAGGGGTGTTCCTGATCGGATCGTCGTGGCCGGTCCAGGGCATCACGGGCGACGACGGCACGGCCACCATCGTGCTGGCCACGGAGACAGCGCAGTCCATCCAGGCCCTGTACGTCCGCCCCGCGGGCGGATACGTGGACCGCTGGATCAACCGCCCCGACCTGTCGATGACCGAGGAGAACCTGGTCACCCTCACGCCGCTGACGAAGGTGTATCCGGGTCTCGACGAACGGCAGCAGTACGGCTGGGGCCAGCAGGCCATGCGGCTGGACCGGCTGCCGCCCACCTTCCGCGCCTTCGGCATCAAGATCGCGATCATCGGTTCGGGCATCGCCACGGACCACGCAGATCTGAAGGACCGAGTGCGCTCCGGCGTCGACATCGTCGGCGGTACGGAACGCGGCTGGGCCCACGACATGGTGGGCACCGGCACGCATGCGACGGGCATCATCGCCGCGGCGGACACCGGCACAGGCGTCATCGGCATCGCCGTCGACGCCCAGATCGAGGCCTGCCGGGTGCTGCCCGGCGGCTGCTTCAGCGACCTGATCGCGGCCCTCGACCACTGCATCGAGAACGAGATCGACATCGCCCACATCGGCGTGGCCACCCCGTACCCGTCGGCACTGGTCTCGCGGAAGCTCGCCGACGCCCATGCCGCGGGGATCGCGTGCATCGCCCCCGCGGGCGACACGGCCGGCCCCGTCGCCTTCCCCGGCTCGCTGCCCACCGTCTTCACCGTCGGCGCGCTGGGCGCCCTCGGCTCGTATCCGCCCGACACCTCACAGGCCACCCACGCGGCCCCGCCCCTCACCCCCGAGGGCCTGTTCGCGGCGCGGTTCAGCTGCTTCGGCCCCGAGGTCGACGTGGCGGCCCCCGGCGTGGCGGTCCTGTCGTGCTCGCCGCACGGCGGATATGCGGCGCTGGACGGCACCAGCACCGCCTCCGCCCATGTCGCCGGACTCGCCGCCCTCGTGCTCGCCCACCACGAGGACTTCCGCGGCGACCTGCCGCCGCGCGGACCCGTCCGGGTGCAGCACCTCTTCGACATCATCGCGTCGAGCTGCCGCCCCCTGGCCGCCCCCGGCACCCTCGAGGGCGCCCGCACCGGCCGCGGCCTCCCCGACGCCCTGGTCGCACTGGGCCTGACGCCCGGGGTGCAGCTGGCCCCGACGATGGCCCCGCCGTCCATGGCCGGTTACGGGCCTTACTCCATGGCGGGGTACGGGCCCGCGCCGTACTGACCCCTGCCGAGTCGCAGCAGAACTCGGCGAACTGCCACAGACGGGCGCGGCGCCCGTCCCTCCGGAAGACCTGGGGGACGGGCGCCGCCCGGCATCTGCCCGGCCATGGGGCCCGGTGTCCTGAGTCGTTCTCTCAGGGCTGTCGCCCCGGCTGTGGCTGCTGCTGGAGCCAGTCCCTGTAGTGCGTGGAGGCCAGGTCGGCGCCCTTCGGTGCGATCAGCACGTCTCCGGTGACCACGGCGAACATGCCCGCCCGGTCGTCGGTGACCACGCTGCGGCCGTCGGGGCGTTCGGCCAGCGTGATCCGGCCCAGTTCGTCGAGAGGGAACACCTCGGGTCCTGCGACGTTGCGGATGTCCTGCAACGGGATGCCGGTGGCGGCCTTCGCGACCGCCGCGGCGACGTCGGCGGAGGCCATCGGCTGCACGGGCGTGGAAGGCAGATGGACGGTGTCGCCTTCGGCCGACCAGGACATGATCGGTTCGACGAACTCGAAGAACTGTGTGGCGCGCACGATCGTGTAAGGCGTCGACCCGCCCTTGAGGATGTTCTCCTGGACGGTCTTGGCCCGGTAGTAGTCGAGCTCGGGCACTTGGTCCACGCCGACGATCGAGAGAATCACATGGTGGCGGACGCCGGCCGCCTCCGCTGCGGCGACGATGTTGTTCATCGACGTTTCGAAGAACTCGATGGAGGATTCGTCGAATACCGGGGAGTTCGTCAGAGTGATCACCACATCGGCGCCCTCGAGGGCCTTCTCCAGGCCCTTGCCGCTGATGACGTCGACTCCGGTGGAGAGCGAAGCGGGGACCACGTCGTGACCGGCTGCTCTCAGCCGTTCGACCACCTGGCTGCCGATCAGGCCGCTTCCACCCAGGACCGTGAACTTCATGACGCCCCTCTCGACGAGTTGTTGTGCCACACCGACCGCTGCCGGCGTCTCCGGGTGCCCGCAGATCTATACGTATCGCCTCAAATCACCGCACCCTAGACAAGGGTCGCGTAGCGTGATCATTGCGACGGAGATGACACGGCGGCTCCGGCCAAGAGGCTGAAGCCGCGAATCGGCGCCGAGACCGGAGGTGGCGTGATGCCGGACAACGAACCGGTGGCGAACCCCCCAGGACATCAGGGGAAGCGCTCCGAGGCCTGGAAGACCGCGCTCACCGTGATCCAGGAGGCGAAACCACCCTCCGTTCCGGAGAGGGCACACGTCATGACCGTGCTCGTCGAGTTCCCTCCCGGAGACCCCGGCACCCCTCCGCACCGCCATTTCGGACCAGCCTTCGGCTATGTGCTGGAGGGGGAAATGCTGTTCGAGCTGGAGGGGGAGCCCGAGCGGGTCATCCGGGCCGGGGAGGCCTTCTGGGAGCCGGGAGGCGACGTGATCCACTACCAGGACGGCAACAACCGCACAGACGTACGGTGTCGGTTCCTCGTCACGATGATGTGCGAACCCGGCAAGCCCATGCTCGTCCTCGTCGACGAGGAGGAACTGGCGCAACGCGGGGACAGGCGAGCCCCACGACCTTGAGAGGTTGAAAGATCAAGCCAGGCGGTGAGGTTGCTGATGCCATCCCCCACGCGACGACCGGGAGCGGGCTCACGGCGACGCCGGCGGCCAGACCCAGTACATCGCCGAGATCTTTACCCATGGCGGCCTCCGGCTCTGAGACGGTTACAGGCCAAGGGCGCCGGCCGGGCGGTGCGGCGCGACCTTGCCGGCGCCCTCTGCTGTCGGGTCAACCGGCACCCTGCTCGATGTGCAGATGGATCGGACCCCGAAGAACGGGGCTGGGCCGATAGGGCGGCGGGTCGGCGACCAGCCTGGGCCGGTCGAGGCGGCGCACCAGCTCGCTCAGTGCGATCTGGGCCTCCCGCCGGGCCAGCGGGCCGCCGAAGCACAGGTGGATGCCACTGCCGAACCCGAGATGCTGGTTGTCACGCCGGTCGGGGTCGAACCGGTCGGGATCGTGGAAGCGGTTCGGATCGCGGCTGCCCGAGGCCAGCATAAGCATGATCTGCGAGCCCTTGGGGATGACGGTGTCGCCGACGGTGATGTCGCTGTACGCCGCCCGCCAGGGAATGATGTGCACGGGAGGCTCGTAGCGCAGCAGTTCCTCGACCAGCGGCACGACCAGGTCCGGTTCGTCGCGCAGGCGCTGCAGGACCTGCGGGTGGCGCAGCAGCGTCAGCATGCCGTTGGCGATGAGGTTGACGGTGGTCTCGTGGCCGGCGATCAGCAGCAGGTTCGCGGTGCTGACGATTTCCTCGTCGGTCATCCGCCCGTCGGGCCCGTCGTCGTTGGCCAGCCGTGACAACAGGTCGTCGCTCGGCTTGCCGTGGCGTTGCTCCACCAGCCCACCGAGGTACTGACGCAGGTCTTTGCGGGCCTGCACGCCCTTCTCCAGTTTTTCCTTCGGGTCCGTCTTGGGGTTGTAGTCGATCGCGTTGATGATGTCGTTCACCCACAGGTGGAACCGCGGTTCGTCCTCGCGCGGAACGCCGAGCAGGTGACAGATCACCGTGACGGGGAACGGGTAGGCGAAGTCGTCGACGATGTCGATCTGCTCTTTGCCCGTGAAGTCGTCGATCAGGCTGCTGACGATGTCGGCCAGGCCGGGTTCCATGCCGGTCACCAGCCCCGGTGTGTGCGGAGGACCGAAATGACGCATCGCCATACGCCGCAGACGATCATGCTCGGGTGGGTCCACGTTGATGAACGCCGGCGCGGTCTGTCCCTCGGCGGTCTCCATCGGACGCGACAGATTGCGGACGTCGGAACTCAGGTGTGGATTGTGCAGTATGTCCGTCAACTCGCGGTAGGTGCTGATGACGTAGCTGCCGTCCTCCTGCCGGGCCACCGGCGTCTTGCGCAGCTCGGCGTACAGCGGGTACGGGTCGGCCCGGGAGGAGTAGTCGAGGATCCGGCGCAGCGTGTCGGGCGTCTCGGTCGTGGTCATCTCGCTTCCCTCCTACCGGTGCTGGTGCGCAGCCGTGACGCGCCGCTCACCCGGGTCATGACCGGTGACGACCACGGTGGCGCCCTGAGCGAGCAGAACGGGGCCGGGGAAGTCGACGGGCACCGGTTTCACGTCGACGGGCTGGTCGGGCGTGGGGCACGGCGGCGGGAAAGGTGCGGCCGTCTCGATCAACTGCCGGTAGTGGTCCAGCCACTTCGCGTTGTTGAAGCTCACCGCAGCCGTGACGCGGCCCCGATAGCCGTACGCAGCGACGAAACGGTGGTCCGGCACCGACCCCTGCGTGACGACCACCTCGTCGGCGAAGGTCGGCACGCCGACGGACTTGATGTTGACGCCGAACTGGATCGACCAGAACACCGGGATGGACAGGTGGGGCCAGCGGTCCGCCTGCGCGCTGACCATGTTGTGCGCCGCGACCTCGGCCTGCTCCACGGCGTTGGCCCAGTGCTCCAGCGAGATGAGCCGGTACTCGTAGACCGGGTTCGGGCAGCGTGCCACGTCGCCGGCGACGAAGACGTCATCGGTGACCAGGCCGTTGAGGTCGAGCGCGCGGCAGCCCGTGTCGCAGGCGATTCCCCAGACACCCGCCGCCAGCCCCGAGCCCCGCAGCCACTCGGTGTTGCGGATGCCCCCGAGCGCCACCACTGCCACGTCGGCGTCGATCGTGCTGCCGTCGTCGAAGTGGGCACGTCGGAACCGCCCCTGCGCGTCGCCCTCCAGCTGGGTGACCTTGACACCGCACCGCAGGTCGACGCCGTGAGCACGCTGCATGTCCGACGCGATCTCACCGATCATGGCACCGAGCGCCCCGACCAGCGGGGCCGGCGCGAGTTCGGCGACGGTCACCGGGATGTCCCGCTCGCGGCAGATGGAGGCGATCTCGGAGCCGGTGAATCCGGCACCGATGACCAGTACCCGGGACGGCCCGGCGGCGAGGGCCCGCTGCAGGCCCTCGGCGTGCTCGCGCGTACGCACCACGAACACCCCGTCCAGGGCAGCCTCGCTCTCCACGAACCACGGCCTGGCCCGTACCCCGGTGGCGATCAGCACCCGGTCGAAGGGCACCTCGCGTCCGTCGGTGAGACGCACGTGGTTGGTCGCCAGGTCCAGTCCGCCGGCGGGCACGCCCAGCAGCCACTCCGCGTCGATGTCACGACGCCGCGGCAGCTTGGTGCCGTCGGCGGGCACCCACCCCGTCAGTACCTGCTTGGACAAGGGAGGACGGTCATAGGGCTCGCCCAACTCGTCACCGATCATGGTCAACGACCCGGTGAAACCCTCGTCGCGCAGAGACTCCGCGGCCCGCAACCCCGCCAGTGACGCCCCGACGATCACGATGCGGCCGTCGCGTTTGAAAGCTCGCAGGTTGTCGGCGCTGGTCATGACCTCGACGCCTCCGCCGGTACGTCCCGTCCCTCCAACTGGTCGACCAGAATCGCCTGGACCGGACAGGCCGCCGCGGCGCGCAGCACCTGCTCGCGCCGGGCGTCGTCGGGATTCGGGTCGTACATCAGCGCTTCCTCGCCGTGCATCCGGAATGCGTCCGGAGCCAGGAACGCGCACTGGGCATACCCTTCACACCGGGAAAGATCAACGACGACTCTCATCCCGACCTCCAAGTCAGGGAGTGCGAGCTGCGGACCCTGAAGCCGGCGCCACTCCGGTACCCAAAGCGCGCGACATGCCTCTGGAGGAGGAATTCGGCCGTTGCCCACCCCTGCGAAGTGCGAGGGGGTGCACCGCGCTCGTCAGGTCTCCACAGAAAGAATTGATCATCGCGAACAGGGCGACCGGCGGCTCGGTGAACCGCCCGGAGAACCAGACCTTGCTCTCAAAAGGCTATCCCGCGGGCACACCGCCCGCACCCCTGGACCAAGCTGCCGGTGACTGCTCTCGCTCGAACACGGCGGAGGTTCGGGGCAGTGGTCTCTGCAGGGGGGATCTGAGCACGCAGAGCGCTGCTCACCGGATCAGAGCCGGTCAGCAGCGCACACAGCGTCGCGTGGATGTCCGGCGGAAGTACTTCAGCCATCCACCTTGGCCACGCCGATGGGGCAGGAACGCCGCTGCCGCCCAGCCCGTAGCACCCCGCGCTGGTTCTTGTCCAGTTACTGCTGATGTAGCACATCCCCTGGCGTGCAATTAAATGTTGCGTGAAAGGGGAGGAAGTGCTCGAAGAGGCACGCGTGATCCCGGTCGTCTCGTACGCCCGGATCTCTGCCGACACCGCTCGGGACGCTCATGGTGTCGAGGACCAGCACAAGATCAATGCTGAGACCGCCGCCCGACTCGGGTGGACGATCGTCCATCAATACACCGACAACGACCTGTCAGCCGCCAAGGCAACCGTGATACGGCCCGACTTCGAAGCCATGCTGCGGACGCTCAAAGCAGGACACATGCCTGACGGTCAGCCCGTGGTCGGCGTGCTCGCCGTCGCTGATGACCGGCTCACCCGCCGGGCGGGGGACTACGAACGCTTCGTGGACGCCCTGACGTACGACGAAGGGCGCGTCTACGCGGACGCCAGGGGGTCGAAGAACCTCTACAGCGAAGACGTCGAATCCATGGGGCTCTTCGGCGTGGTCATCTCCAAGATGGAGGTGCGGAAGATGCAGCGCCGTGCGCGGAACTCGCACCGGTCCCGTGCCCAGCGCGGTATTCCCGTCGGCGGCAAGCGCCCCTTCGGCTGGCAGGACGACAAGCTCACGCTTCACCCGGATGAAGCGCCGCTCTTGGCCCAGGCCGCACGAGACGTGATTGCAGGCAAGTCCCTGCACTCCATCCTGAAGGAGTGGTTCGACGCGGACGTGCGCACCGTGCATGGCAACAGGTGGTCGAGCCGTGCGCTGAAGCTGGCGCTCTGGAACCCTCGTCTTTGCGGCTGGCGCAAGCTCAACGGAGAGCTTGTGCGCGACGAGACCGGTGTGCCTGTGATCGGCCTTTGGGACCCGATCATCGCGCCGAAGGAATGGATGGCGATCGACGCCCTCTTCTCCTCTCGCGTCGGGCCGAACATCAGGGCCGACGGCTCGGTGACCGACTACCGCACACCGCATTACTTGCTCACCGGAATTCTCCGGTGCGGGAAGCCGCGAGAGGACGGGACGATCTGCAACGCGCCGCTTCGTGTAAGCGCGCAGGCGCGACTCGGCGGCGGCTATCTCTACCAGTGCCCGAGCCGGGAAATGGGCGGATGTGGTGGCCTTGGCCGTAATGGAGCCAAGGTCGACGAGTACATCACGGAAACACTCCTGGCCAAGCTGGAGGAGCGTGCCGCGATGAAGCGGGAAGAAGCCGAGGCGTGGGGCGGAGAGGAAGAGCTGAGCAGGCTTATGCTGAAGCAGCGAGAAATGCTCCAGGCGTGGCAGAATGACCAGCTTTCCGGAGAGTTGTTCTTCCCTGAGAATGCGCGGATGGAGAAGCGCATCAAGGAGCTTCGCGCGGATCGTACGCGCCACGCCCTGAGGCAGCAGCGGGCCGCTGAAGTGACTGCTGACGTGCGTGCACGGTGGGAGTCTGGTCAGCTGGACAATGCGCAGAAGCGGGCGCTGATCCGAGAAGCCATGCATGCGGTCATCGTGCTTCCTGTGGAGCGCCGAGGGAGGGCCCCGTTCAATCCGGGCTTGCTGAAAATCCAGTGGAGAGAATGATCTGGAAAACAGGAATCGGGGGTGCCAGCATTGTGGCTGGTACCCCCGAACATAGTTCGTGTCGTCCTCAGTGGCCCACAAGGGCGGGCAACGTGCCGTTCTTGCACTCCGGATCACCCGTCAGCTTCCGCAGCATCGCGGCCCCCTCGCGTTGGCGTCGTGTTCGATGGCCGTGAGAGGGCCACGGCAGGTCAAGCGAGCAATGCTCACGACCTAATAGCTGTGCACGGTGACGGGTGACCCCCACTCAATACCCGTGGCTGGACCCCTATCCACAGGCGGAGGGCCCCGTCACCGTGCATCTGCCAGAGCCGCTGTGGCATCGGCCCGATGGCGACATGATCGTGACCCGAGCCGTCCGCACGGCCACCCCTCTCTGTGCGAGCCGTCGAGCTCCTTCCAGAGACCGGGGAGCGTGCGGGGAGCACTGCCGAAGTCCGCACAGCCGGGTGCGACGAAGGCGATGCAGGAGATCTACAACGCCGCGGACCGCGCCCACGCCGAGAAAGCCATAGAGGAATTCGCCCGCACCTACGGCACGAAGTGGCCCAAGGCCGTTCGCCAAGATCACCGGCGACCGGGACGAACTGCTGGCGATCTACGACTTCCCTGCCGAGCACGGGTCCACCTGCGGACCACGAACCCGATCGAGTCGACGTTCTCCACCGTCAAGCTCCGTACCAAGGTCACCCGCGGCGCCGGCAGCCCGGCCGCCGCCCTGGCCATGGTGTTCAAGCTCGTCGAGTCCGCCCAGGCCCGCTGGCGCGCGATCACGGGAGCCCACCTCGTTGCCCTGGTCCGCTCCGGCGCCCGTTTCGAGAACGGCGTCTTGGCCGAACGGACAGACACGCGAGCCGCGTGATCTTTACGGTTCATCCCGCATGCTGTCCCCGTCAGGAGCAAGGAGAACACGATGGACGCGCAAGCGGCCCCTTCCCATCACGTCGTGCAGCGGTACTTTCAGATGTGGAACACGGGCGATACCTCGATCGCTCCGGACGTGCTGAGCCCGGACTGGACCGACCATGCACACCCAGAGGTGACCGGGCCCACCGACGTTCAACGCGCCGTCACGCAGACCCACGCCAGCCGGCCAGGACTCCGTTTCCACATCGACACGATCCTCGGCACCGACGATTTGCTGTCCGTGGTCGGCGGCGTCGGCCATGAAAGTCGCCCAGGCACGATCGACAGCCATCTCATCTGGCTGATCCGACTCCTCGACGGTCAGATGGCCGAGATGTGGACCTACCGCCGGAGCACTCCCTGACGCTGCTGATCCACAACTCTTGACGATTGCTCGGGTCAAGCACCGAGCCTTTCCAGAACAGGAGAGCCGCATCCTCATCGCAAACGTGGATGCGTCGGCAAGCACCTGGCAGCTACAACGGCATATATGACTGTCTTCTTCTGCGCGAATTGCGGAGTCGAACTCACCCCGGACCTGGTTGAGCTACCCGCCGTTCCGGAGGTCTCTGACCGTGACAGGGGTCGGGACAAGGAGACACGTCTGGCTTCCTCCACTGTGCCGCAAGGGCACTATGCGATTGATCCCGAGCCGTGGGGCGCACCGTTCACCCCGCCAACCGGCGAACCACGGCCGCATGGTCCGCGCCCGACTGCTCATGCCACCCGAGCTGACCGACTGGACTACGGCCGGGCCGAGGGAACACCGTCGTCGTGCATCCTGACGATGTACCGGATCTGCGGCTGCTGGACCAGGGTGGCCCGCATCGGGGCTGCTGTGGCCCGCTAGGCACCGGGGGCCGCAACATGGCCTGCGGATGTGGTGTCCTCGTCGCCACCCTCGCTGCCGACTGCATGGGCCCGCACGAGGTTCACCTCGATCCCATACGGGTGTACGCGTTCGATACGAAGGGAGCGGAGAGATGACCGGCCGTCCTGTACCGGCGCCTGCCGCTGAACTGGAGCCGCTTCGACGCCACTTCCGCGACCCCTCGTCCAGCTGCGGTGTGGGACCTGGCTGGCGGTCCATTGTGTTGGGGTGCCATGAGGCGGTCGTCGCGGAGTTCCCCGAGTACGAGCTTCTGGCAGTGAAGCAGAAGTGGGCGACCCTGGCCTTCCAGGCTTTTCCCCGGCCGTGGAAGCGGGG
This sequence comes from Streptomyces sp. NPDC002577, assembly GCF_053594815.1. Lineage (NCBI taxonomy): Bacteria > Bacillati > Actinomycetota > Actinomycetes > Kitasatosporales > Streptomycetaceae > Streptomyces > Streptomyces sp. NPDC002577. The sequence goes on from NZ_JBSFWK010000028.1 coordinate 23,692, forward strand.
TGGCAACTGGACGCATGACGAGGCAGACAGGCTCGACGCGCTGGTGGCCGAGTTCATGGCCGCCAGCGAGTACGTCTGCGAACGCTGTGGCAGCGCCGGAACGCTGCGTGAAACCCGGCCGATCGAGCTGACCCTCTGCGATGAGTGCGAGTCCGTCGTCGGACCGGACGGCCACCTGTAGGGACTCGCTAGGCCGTTGCCTGTCAGCCCCGAGATAATTGGGCTGTGCGGTGGTGGGCAAGCCCCACCGCTCACTAGGCCACAGAGCATCTACTCCACGTTGATGCCGTAATCCTGAACCAGCTGTTCCAGGCCGCCCATGTAGCCCTTACCGCCCAGGACGAAATCCCAGTTCCCGTTGGGCCTGCGTCGGAAGGAACCAAGTACCAAAGCAGTCTCACTCGGGCGGCCATCGGAGACCTCAAGCCGTCCCAGCTCAACCATTGCCGGGTCGAGCAATCTGATGCAGGCGTTAGTGAATCCGGACAGGTCTGACATCGGATTCACCTCTGGATCAACTGCGGCCACCAGAACCAATCGATCAGCAGCTTCCGGTAGCGCGTCGAATGAGACGCGAAGGGCAGCCTTGTCCTGCGGCGTTGCGGGAAGGGCCTGCACTGAGCCGTCCGGAGTCTGAGGGTTGTTGAAGAAGACGAAGTGGTCGTCGCTGAGGACTCTGTTACCGCAGCAAACAAGTGCGCACACGTCCAACGCAACGTTGCCGGACCACACCATGCCCAGCACGTTGTAATCGTCAGGCAGGGATGTGGGACCGGACGGTGCCGGCTGTGCCGATGCTGCTCGTCCCCCCTCGCCGAGACGTCCACGAAGTCCATGCCGATGCAGCAGGTCAACGAGCTCACGGCCCGCGATGAGCTCCAAGGGCTTGCCGTTGGCGAACGTGTGAGATCCAGGGCCGAACGCTGATGTCGTCACCAAGACACCCTTGTTGGCACCCGCGTCCTGAACGGTCCCGTACAGGTCTCGCACGGCAGTCGGCGGCACCGTGTTGCGGTAGCGCTTCACCTGTACGACGATCTTGCCGCCGCGGATCGGAGTCGGATCCAGGGCGTCTACGTCCACACCGCCGTCGTTCGAGCGCTGGGTCGTGACGGCCTGCATCCCCATGGCCCTGAAAAGGTCGGCAACGAGGGCCTCGAACGCTATCGGATCCATCTCGAACAGATCGGGGTCTTCATCGCCGCCATGCGTGACAACGCGGTTCCCGATGTCCTGCGGTCGCCGACTCGGCCGTACAGCAACGAGTTGGTCAGGCCGAGACGCAAGTTGCCCCCTCAGCCCATCAGAGAGACAACTGACGGCGTCCACCTGCTCCAAGTGCAGGTCCGTGAACACGGACCGGGACGCCATGACAGTCGCCAAGAAGATGTGAGTCTGTCTCCCAGTGGCGGGATCGTGGTCATCCACGAACCCGTTCAACGCCACCGACTCAAGCGCACCAAACTCATCCGCCGCGAAGAGTTCGTGCAGAACCAGCAGCATGCATTGCGCGAGTACCTCTCGGTGCAACGCCCGTCGCTGGCCAGCGGGACGTGCGGTTTCCTTGTCCTGGTCCTGTGCCGGCACGTACCGCACCGATTTTGCTTCAGGGATGACGCTGTATCCGGGCAACTCCCAATCGAGGACCAACTGCCGTGCTGCGGAGTCGTAGGCCGCCGTGACCTGACGAGGGAAGCCCTCCAGCCACGCCGTCGAGGAGTAGAGAGCGGCTGAGAAGTACTCGACGACTGCGTCAGATTCCCCTCGTCTCACCCCTTCAGTTACCTCGAGAACGCCAGCATTGTGTCGACGTACCTTCGACAGTTGAGACTGGGCCCACTGGTCGTACTCCCGCTGGTACGCAGCCAGTTGCTGCTGACGCTGAGTCTCTGCGGTCTGTGCCACATGCCAGTCGTGTTCAAATCGAGCACGTGCATCGGCCTGCGCCTGTGCACGCCGATTCGCAGTCCAACCACCTTGTGCCTGGTACTGATTCGGGTCTGGCATGGGCACGGGTTGTGCCAAGGGCCCCGGCGAAAACGGCTGGATCTCCTCAGCACGCATCAATGAGACCACCCTGAAAGCCGGAGCCCGACATCCGGAAGCGAGCAGTCCCTGCAGAGAGGCAACGTGTGCTTCCAGTTCCTCTGTGCGCCGCCTTGCCTCTGCGTGCCGGTACTCCCGGTAGTCCTGCGCAGCGCGTCGTTGATAGGCCCGCGCTTGCCGCTCCTGTTCCCTGCCCCGCCTGGCCTCAGCTTCCATTTGACGCTGCTGCTGACGCTGCATCTCAGCCCAAACACCGACAAAACCACTAGAGCGACGACTCATGCGCTGCAGGCCCTCCCCAGGAACGTCGGCACTGCCGACCAAGCTCTGGCTGCCCCCACAACCAGCTGTAACGAGACGACTTTATCCAGCAATCACCGTCTCGCATATCAACTTGCCAAAGGCAACCTGTCTAGACCATCGCTGCAGGTCACCGCACCTGTAGCGGGGCCGGAACGGCATAGGACAGCGCCGCCAGAACTACTCCGGACACCATTGAGCCCCTCCCGGTCGGGGAGGGGCTCAGAAGTTCTCACAGCTGCCTCCGCGCGACCCGCAATGCTCCCCCTCGGAGGGAATATCGACGGAGCTTCCAGGGGCCTGGCAGAGATGTCCGAAGGACCGCTGCCGCGGGGCTGACTGTCGACGGACCCGAGAGGCCGATGGCAGGCAGCACAGGGGCCACCTGATCCTCGCTCGCCAGAGCCCTGGTCACCTTGGTGGCGACCTCGCTCGCCTCAGCTCCCACTAGGGCTGGGAGCAGCGTTCTTGACCGTCCCGCGCCTACACCTCCGTCGGAGCAGGCGCGATCCCTGTCGGGCACGACGCCCCCAGTTCGTCTCGAACGGAGTACTTAGCTTGACCCCCGTCCCAGCGAGCCTGTTGTGGCCTGTGACCCTCGTCTGTCGGCGCTCGGGCATAGGTTGCCCGTCGTCGGTACCAGCATGCTCGTCCCTGGAGGATTCGCTCCGTGCCTCGCAGAATTGCCTCACCGCCCTTCGATCTGGCTGAGCTCATACCGGAGTTCGCGGGCCTCGCCAGGGAGGCGATCTTGTTGTATCCGAGGAGTGGGCAGCCCGGCGTCCGGGACAGCTCCATGGGCGGTCCGTTGCTCTGGCCTACGGACGAACCATGGCCGCGCTGCGCGGAGGGGGCGAGGCCCGGTGCTGTGCCCATGGTGCCGGTGATCCAGCTCTTCGCCCGTGACGTTCCCTGGCTGGAGTTCCCCCAGGGCAAGGACGTGGTGCAGTTGCTCTGGTGTGCTCTTGTCCATGACGAGGATCCAGCCGGGGTCGTACTGCCGAAGCTGTACTGGCGCAACGAGGCCGAGACAGCGGCAGGGGGGTTGTTGCACGACGTTCCCGCCCCTCACAAGGGCGAGCACGAAGACGACTTCGTGCCCCGCCCTTGCACGGTCTGTCCGACTCCCGCGGTCGAGTACCCAAGCTATGACCTTCCCGACGAGCTGCTGACAGTCGTGCGTCCTCGCCTCGAAGCGCTCCAGGAACGCTTCGGGTTCTGGTATACGGAGGTGGCGAGTGCTCTGCAGAACAAGCTCGGTGGATATCCGGCCTGGACTCAGAGCCCGGACTGGCCGCACTGCGGCCAGGGGCACCGAATGGAGCACTTGTTCAGCATCACGGGTGAGCCGGCCTACGGGCGCTGGCTCCCGCTGGACGAGCACGAACCCGGGACGACGCAGCCGAAGTGGAATGCTCCAGCGGTCAAGGAGGTCCTTGACACCATTGGTCCAGAACTGGAAATCGGGGACGCAGGGGGCGTCTACATATTCATGTGCCGCCAGTGCCCCGATCTGCCGTATGCCCACCGATCCGACTGCCATTGACTGTCGGGTCGGAGCCTTCCCGCTCCCGACAACCGAATGGCACCGTGGGCTGCTACTCAGTCGACTCCGGCACGGGAGTGATACCGGTCGGGCACGACGCCCCCCAGTTCGTCTCGAACGGGGGAAATTAGCTTGAACCCCCGTCCCGCCGAGCCTGTGCTGTCATGTGATCCATTGGACGTAGCGGCCGTGTACGGCGACATCCGTGGGATCTCTTCGTCGGACGTCCTAACGGTCGATCGCGAAGCGGTAGACCGTCGAGTGTCGGGCCTGGAAGCCGAGTCGTTCATAGAGGCGGTTTGCTGCCGCACGATCCGGCCGGGATGTGAGGTCGACCGTTCGCGCGCCTGCCTCCCTGGCAATGCGCAAGGCCTCCTGCATGAGGAGGCCCGCGATTCCCCGGCCGCGCGCGTCACTGTCAACGACCACGTCTTCGATACGGGCCCGCAGCCCAGACGGCAAGGGCAACAGCACCAGAGTCAAGGTGCCGACGATCGCATCAGACGCCCAAGCGACCAGCACCGTGTTCGCACCCCACGTCACCATCCGGTCGACCGCTTCGTGGTCGAGGGGCTTCGCCGTCGAAGACAGCTGCGGCAGCAGCCGACCGAAGGCGTCGACGAGTTCCTGACTCGCTTCCCGGGCGATCTCTACATGGACGTCCATGTCGGGAGCCTATCCATCGCCCGGGTACACGGCGGACGTGAACTTGGGCGGCTACTTCTCGGTGGCCTCCGGCGCCGGAGCGATACCCGTCGGGCAGGACGCGCCCCAGTTGGTCTCGAATGGGGTACTTAGCTTGACCCCCGTCCCACCCAGCCCGCAGTACCCGTTCGGGTTTTTGGCGTCCGAAAGGTACTGCTGGTGATACGCCTCCGCCACGTAGAACGGTCGGCCCTCCGACGGCAGGATCTCCGTGGTGATCGTGCCGTGGCCCGAGCCCGTCAGGACCTTCTGGTACGAGTCGCGGGACGCTTGCGCGGCGGCGGCCTGGGCCGGGGTGTGGGTGTAGATCGCGGAGCGGTACTGGGTGCCGACGTCGTTGCCCTGGCGGAAGCCCTGCGTGGGGTTGTGGGACTCCCAGAAGACCTTGAGCAGCTGCTCGTACGAGACCGTCTCGGGGTCGAAGACGACGCGGACGGCCTCCGTGTGGCCCGTGAGGCCCGAGCAGACCTCGTCGTATGTCGGGTTCTCGGTGTAGCCGCCCTGATAGCCGACGAGGGTCGTCCAGACGCCGTCGGTCTGCCAGAACTTGCGCTCGGCGCCCCAGAAACAGCCGAGGCCGAAGTCGGCGACCTCCAGGCCCTCGGGGTAGGGGCCGAGCAGCTGGTTGCCCAGGACCGTGTGGCGGGCGGGGACCTCGTACGCGGGTGTGGCCCGGCCCTTGAGCGCCTGCTCGGGGGTGGGCAGCTGGGGCGTGCGGCCGAAGAGCATGGGGTCTCGTCTCCCTGTCGGATCCTGGGGTGCGGACGTCATGACCGTTAACGTCCGCGGTGACGTCCGCATTCCGTGGGCTGGGCGACGGCCCGCCCCAGGGGCAACCCGTCCCGCTGGTCAGTGCAGCAGCGTCGCCGGGCTCCCGCCGTTCGCCTCGTACCCCGCCACCGCCAGGGCGCGGTACACCGCGTAGTCCGCGGCCGGGTCGGCGGAGAGCGTCCAGGGCACGGCGCCCACGTGGCCGTCGATGTGCACCAGCTGGTGCATGGCCTCCGCCCAGCGCTCGGAGCGGACCAGGAAGAAGAGCAGGAGATGGCGGACATGGGCGAGCATCGGGTCGTCCGGGCGCGCCGCGTGCACCGCGAAGAGCGCGCCGTGGACGGCCTTGGTCACGACCTCGCTCTGGTAGAAGCCGCGGACGAGCTGCACATCGGGCAGGTGCTCGAACACCGCGAAGAGCGGCAGGGCGGCGAGCAGCGAGCCGCTGGGGGCGCGGGACGCGGCGGACTCCGCGAAGGAGTACGCGAGGTCGCGCGAGCCGTGCCACTTCTCGCACCAGTAGTGGAGCGCCGCGAGATGCGCTCCCATGTGGGTGGGCGCGCGGTCCAGGATCTTCAGCCAGAGCTGCTCGAACTCCTGCTGCGGATACGCCAGTCCGCGGGCGATCGACAGCTCGATGATGTACGGAATCGGGTCGCCGGGGGCGAGCAGGGCCGCCTCCGCGCACGCCTTCCGTGCCTCCTCCAGGATGATCCGGAACTCCTCCGTACCGGAGGAGGCCGTGCGCCATGCCTGCTGCACCAGGAACTCGGCGTGCACCGCGGCGCCGCCCGCGTCCTTCGGCGCCTCGGCCCGCCACACCCGCAGCCACTGCCCACCGGGCTGCTCGGAGACGCCGCCCGGCCGCTGCTGCAGCTCCAGCGAGGCCGCGCCCGCGAAGGCCTGCACCCGCTGCCAGCGCTCCTCGCCGTCCGTCTCCGTGCCCGCGAGCAGCTGCGACGCGGCCCGCCAGTCCTGTGTGCGCTGCACCAGGTCCAGTACGTCCAGCAGGTCCTGGTCGGCGCCGGGCATCCGGACGTCCAGCAGCTCCTGCCGTACGAAGCCGTAGTTCGCCGGGTCGGCGGCGTCCGGCGAGCCGGGGGCGACCTGGCGGATCACGCCGCGCCTGCGGTACATGACCGGCCCGACGATCGCCCCGATCATGAGCAGCGCGAAGAGGGCCCAGAGAATCTCCATGCCTCCAAGCGAACCAGACTGGTACGACAATTGGCCAACGGGTCCGCGCCCCCTCCGTGCCGGACCGGTCTTCGCGGTGCCGGACCGGCCATGTCCCGTGCCGGACCGGCAGACACGTCGGAAACCCCCCGTCCCGCACTACCCTCGGTGCCCATGAGCGACAGGCACAGCAGGCACAGTTTCGAGACCGTGGCGATCCACGCGGGCAACACCGCGGATCCCCTCACCGGCGCGGTCGTCCCGCCGATCTACCAGGTGTCCACCTACAAGCAGGACGGCGTCGGCGGGCTGCGCGGCGGCTACGAGTACAGCCGCAGCGCTAACCCGACCAGGACCGCCCTCGAGGAGAACCTCGCCGCCGTCGAGGGCGGCAGCCGCGGGCTCGCGTTCGCATCCGGGCTGGCCGCCGAGGACTGCCTGCTGCGCACGCTGCTGACCCCCGGCGACCACGTGGTCATCCCGAACGACGCGTACGGCGGCACGTTCCGCCTCTTCGACAAGGTCGTCTCGCGGTGGGGCGTCGAGTGGTCGGTGGCGGACACCTCCGACCCGGCATCGGTGCGCGCCGCGATCACGCCGCGTACCAAGGCGATCTGGGTGGAGACGCCCTCCAACCCGCTGCTCGGCATCACGGACATCGCCGCCGTCGCGGACATCGCCCGTACCGCCGGCGCCAAGCTGGTCGTCGACAACACCTTCGCCACGCCCTATCTGCAGCAGCCGCTCGCCCTGGGCGCGGACGTCGTCGTGCACTCCCTCACCAAGTACATGGGCGGCCACTCGGACGTCGTCGGCGGCGCCCTCGTCGTGAACGACGCCGCCCTGGGCGACGAGTTGGCGTACCACCAGAACGCGATGGGCGCGGTGGCCGGGCCCTTCGACTCCTGGCTGGTCCTGCGCGGCATCAAGACCCTCGGCGTACGCATGGACCGGCACAGCGAGAACGCCGGCCGGATCGCGGAGATGCTGACGCGGCACGCGCGCGTGACGCGTGTTCTGTACCCGGGCCTTGCCGAGCACCCCGGCCACGAGGTCGCCGCCAAGCAGATGCGGGCCTTCGGCGGCATGGTCTCGTTCCAGGTCGAGGGCGGCGAGGAGGCGGCTGTCGAGGTCTGCAACCGCGCGAAGCTGTTCACGCTGGGCGAGTCCCTCGGCGGTGTCGAGTCGCTGATCGAGCACCCCGGCCGGATGACGCACGCGTCGACCGCCGGCTCGGCCCTCGAGGTGCCGGCTGATCTCGTACGACTGTCGGTGGGCATCGAGTCCGTCGACGATCTGCTGGCGGACCTGCAGCAGGCCCTCGGGTAGCGCCGGACCTGCGGCAGGCCCCTGAGGCCCCGGCCTACCAGTCCGTGAGCGGTGGAGTCGTCACCGACGGCGGCTCCACCCAGGGCCGGGCCGTCGAGGCCCACACGGTGAAGGCCACGACCGCCGCCAGCAGTAACAGCCACATGACGCGGCGCATCACAGCCCTGCGCCGCAGCAGCCGGGTGCCGCGGCGTACCGCTTCCGCGTACAGCTCCTGCGGGACCGGCGGCGGCGCGGCTTCCAGGAGCCGCCGTACCGCCGCATCCTTGCGGCCGGCCTGGTTCATGAGGGTGCCGCCTCGGCTGTGCCGGTCCTGGGGGCCCTGGGCGCCGGCCCGCGCGGGGGATGCAGCAGCAGCGACATCGCCCGCGCGCAGATCGCCCGTACCCGCTCCACGGGCAGCCCGAGCAGCGCCGCCGTCTGCTCCTCGGCCACGCCTTCGTACATCCGCAGTACGAGGATCAGCCGCTCCTGAGGGGCGAGCCGTTCCAGCGGGCCGCCATGGCCTCGGTACCGGTACCGGTGCCAGGCCCCGCGCGCGAAGCGGACCGCGAGCTGCCGGCGGGTGCGGTCGTACGGATCCTCGCCGCGCAGCCGGTCCCAGGTGGCGTACGTGTGCGCCAGGGACGCGGTCAGCAGGCTCCGCGCACGCGGGTTGTCGTCGCGCGGCTCGGCGGTGAGCAGCGTGGCGGCATGCAGCAGCCGCCCGGCCGCACCCGCGACGAAAGCCTCGAACTCACGGGCCCGGCGGGCGTCCCGGTGCGCGTGTGGCTGTCGCAAGCGCGCCTCCCGCCTGGGGTGACCCGAGCGGACGGGACCCCGGTCTCATATGAGGCCAGACGGGGGCCGCGGGTCAAGGGTCCGGCATCGCCTGCGGCGGTGGGGTGGTTCGCCTCCGGCACCCCCGCGTACGGCCTGAGCGCATAGGAAAGGGCCGCCCGGGTACGCCCCGGGCGGCCCTCGGCAGGCGGATCAGGAGGCCGGTGCCTCCCCGGCCGGCTGCCCCGCCATACGAGCCGAAAGCGCCGTGTTGAAGCGAGTGAGGAGCGCGCAGAACGTCTCCCGTTCCCCAGGCGCCCAGTCCTGCGTCAACTGCGCCATGAGATCACGCCGCGAGGACCGGACCTCGTCGAGCCTGGCGTGCCCGCGCGGCGACAGCTGGAGCACGACCGCGCGCCCGTCCTCGGGGTGAGACGTGCGTTTGACGAGCCCGGTGTCGACGAGCGGAGCCACCTGCCGGGTGACCGTCGAGGAGTCGATGCCCATGCTGGCGGCGAGTGCCTTGACGCCCATCGGGCCTTCTTTGTCGAGGCGGTTGAGCAGCAGATAGGCGGCGCGGTCCATGGAGTTGCGCACCTGCCCGACCCCGCCGAGCCGGGTCTGTTCGGCGCGGCGTGCGAACACGGCGACCTCGTGCTGCAGTGTGTCCAGGAGACCGGCGTCCGAGGCGGTCGTCATGTCCATCGACAAGTCCTGTGTTGTGGGCATGGCCGGGGCTCAATTCGTGCGTGGGTGGTGGGTTGGGGGACAGAGTACGCGGCTAGGGCACGGACCGTACCGGCGCTGGCCAAACCCGTCCATGCTGGGAGGCGCCCGACGTTAGCTGCGAGACTGACCGACATGAGCTACAGCACGGCTGACTCCTTTCCTACGGTGACCCTGGACGACGTCCGCGGAGCCCAGAAGATGCTCGCGGGCGTCGCCCGGGTAACCCCGATGGAGGGCAGTAGACATCTGTCCGCCCTGGTGGGCGCGCCGGTCCACCTCAAGTGCGAGAACCTGCAGCGGACGGGCTCGTTCAAGCTGCGTGGCGCGTACGTCCGGATAGCGGGGCTGCTCCCGGAGGAGCGCGCGGCCGGGGTCGTCGCGGCGAGCGCCGGCAACCACGCGCAGGGCGTCGCACTCGCGTCGTCCCTGCTGGGCGTGCACTCGACCGTCTTCATGCCGGTCGGCGCCCCGCTGCCGAAGGTCGCGGCGACGCGGGACTACGGCGCCGATGTGCGGCTGCACGGGCAGGTGGTGGACGACTCGCTGGCCGCGGCGAAGGAGTACGCGGCCGAGACGGGCGCCGTGTTCATCCATCCGTTCGACCACCCGGACGTCATCGCGGGGCAGGGCACGGTCGGCCTGGAGATCCTGGAGCAGTGCCCCGAGGTGCGGACGATCGTCGTCGGTATAGGGGGCGGGGGTCTGGCGGCGGGCATCGCGGTCGTCGTGAAGACGCTGCGACCTGAGGTGAAGGTGATCGGAGTGCAGGCGGCGGGCGCCGCCGCGTACCCGCTCTCGCTCGCCGCCGGCCGCCCGGTGACGGTGCAGAACCCGGCGACGATGGCCGACGGCATCAAGGTGGGGCGGCCGGGCGACGTGCCGTTCCAGATCATCGAGGAGTACGTCGACGAGGTGCGCACGGTCTCCGAGGACGAGCTGTCCAGCGCGCTGCTGCTGTGCCTGGAACGGGCCAAGATGGTCGTCGAGCCGGCCGGCGCGAGCCCGGTGGCGGCCCTGCTGAGCCGTCCGGAGACCTTCGAGGGGCCGGTCGTGGCGCTGCTGTCGGGCGGCAACGTCGATCCTCTGCTGATGCAGCGGATCCTGCGGCACGGCATGGCGGCGGGGGGTCGCTACCTCGCGGTGCGGCTGCGCCTCACGGACCGGCCCGGTGCCCTGGCCACGCTGCTCGGGGTGCTGTCGGCGGTCGACGCCAACGTCCTGGATGTCAGCCACGTACGGACCGATCCCCGGCTCGGGCTCACCGAGGCGGAGGTCGAGCTGCACCTGGAGACGAAGGGGCCCGAGCACTGCGCCGAGGTGGGCACGGCGCTGCGGCAGGCGGGGTACAAGGTCATCGGCTGAGGGACAGGGAGGCGGAAGTGATCGGCGCCCGAAAAATCCGTTGACGGCGGTGGCCCCGGTTTCGGAGGGTTTCCCGGGTTTCGAAAAACTTGTTGAGCAGACGCGATGTATCGCGTTACGGTGTGCCTCCGCTCACTCGCACACCTGGGCGAGGTGTCGCGCCTGCCGGTCCAATCGGATCGCCTGTGCGGCGACTTTCCTTGCCTGTCCATCAAGCCTCAACGGGCAAACCTAAGCTTTCCGCAAAAATCACCCACACCCCTGGGGGAATCCATATGCCAGGCGCCATCTACGCCGAAGGCCTGGTGAAGACCTTCGGTGACGTAAGGGCTCTGGACGGCGTCGACCTCGATGTCCCGGAGGGAACCGTGCTGGGCCTGCTCGGGCCGAACGGCGCGGGCAAGACCACCGCGGTGCGCTGTCTGACCACGCTGTTGCGACCCGACAGCGGAAAGGCGGTCGTCGCGGGCATCGACGTCCTCAAGCATCCCAACGAGGTGCGGCGCTCCATCGGCCTGTCCGGCCAGTTCGCCGCGGTCGACGAGTATCTGACCGGCCGTGAGAACCTCCAGATGGTCGGCCAGCTGTACCAGATGAAGGGCAGGGCCGCCAAGGCGCGCGCCGTCGAACTGCTGGAGCGCTTCAACCTGACGGACGCGGCCGACCGCCCCGCCAAGACGTACTCCGGAGGCATGCGCCGCCGCCTCGACCTCGCGGCCGCACTGGTCGTATCGCCGCCGGTGATGTTCATGGACGAGCCGACGACCGGCCTCGACCCGCGTAACCGCCAGGCGCTGTGGGAGGTCATCAAGGAGCTCGTCTCGGGCGGCACCACGCTGCTGCTCACCACGCAGTACCTCGAAGAGGCCGACCACCTGGCGCACGACATCTGCGTCGTCGACCAAGGCCGCGTCATCGCTCGCGGCACCGCCGACCAGCTCAAGGCGCAGACCGGCGGCGAGCGCGTCGAGGTCGTCGTGCACGAGCCGGAGGAGATCGCACCCGCCACGGAGGTCCTGCGCGGGTTCGGCAAGGGCGAGGTGACGGCCGAGAGTCACACCCGCAAGCTGACCGTCCCGGTCGCCGGCGGCGCCAAGCTGCTCGCCGAGATCATCCGCGAGCTCGACACACGCGGCATCGCCATCGACGACATCGGGCTGCGCCGCCCCACCCTCGACGACGTCTTCATCTCGCTGACCGGCCACACCGCGGAGGACGCCACCGGGGACAGCGCCGAAGCCGGTGCGGACACCGCCACCCAGGGCAGGGCCCAGAAGGCCCCCAAGGCGAAGAAGGAGGCCGTCAAGTGACCGCCGTGACCGAAACCGCGCCGATCGGAGCCCCCAAGGGGGTCGGCGGCGTCGGGCAGTCCGTCCGTGACTCCCTCGTCGTCGCCAAGCGCAACCTGATCCGGATGACCCGCATCCCGGAGATGATCATCTTCGGGCTTATCCAGCCGATCATGTTCGTGGTGCTCTTCAGCTACGTCTTCGGCGGCTCCATGAACGTCGGCGGCACCACCGACTCGGCCGTCTATCGCGAGTTCCTGATGGCCGGAATCTTCGCCCAGACAGTGACCTTCGCCACGGCCGGCGCCGGTGCGGGCATCGCCGACGACATGCACAAGGGCCTCATCGACCGCTTCCGCTCCCTGCCGATGGCACGTGGCGCGGTCCTCACCGGGCGCACCCTCGCCGACCTCGTGCAGACCGCGTTGACCCTGCTGGTCCTCGCCGTCGTCGCGCTGCTCGTCGGCTGGCGCACCCACACCAGCGTGGGCGAGGTCCTCGGCGCCTTCGGGCTGCTGCTCCTGCTCGGCTATGCGTTCACCTGGATCGGCGCCCTGATCGGCCTGTCCGTGCGCACGCCCGAGGCGGCGACCTCCGGCGGGCTGATCTGGCTCTTCCCGGTGACGTTCGTCTCGAACGCCTTCGTGGACTCCGGCCAGATGACGCCCTGGCTGCGGCACATCGCCGACTGGAACCCGTTCAGCGCCACCGTGCAGGCATGCCGGCAGCTCTTCGGGAACCCGGGCGTCGTCGACTCGCCGGCGTGGCCCATGCAGCACCCCGTCTGGGCCTCGCTGATCTGGTCCATGCTGATCATCGCGCTCTTCCGGACCCTGGCGGTCCGCAAGTACCGCAACGCGACGGCCTGACGGCAGTCGCGGCAGCCGCCCTGTGTCGGGGCGCGACCGGCACATGACGATGCCCCCGGGATACAGCCCGGGGGCATCGTCGTATGCCTGGTGTGCCTGGTGTCAGCCCTGGTACGGCTTGGCCTCGAGGATCTTCACCGAGGCGAACTTGCCGTTCGGCAGCTCGTACTGCGCGTCCTCGCCGATCTTCTTGCCGTTCACGCCGGTGCCCAGCGGGGACTGGGGCGAGTACGTCTCGATGTCCTCGCTGGCGTACTCACGGGAGGCCAGCAGGAACGTCAGCGTGTCGTCCTCGTCGCCGTCGAAGGCGATCGTCACGACCATGCCGGGCGCGACCACGCCCTCCGTGGCGGGCGCCTCGCCGACCTTCGCATTCTCCAGGAGCTGGGTCAGCTGGCGCACGCGGAGCTCCTGCTTGCCCTGCTCCTCCTTGGCCGCGTGGTACCCGCCGTTCTCCCGCAGGTCGCCCTCCTCGCGCGCGGCCGCGATCTTTCCAGCGATCTCGGTACGCGCAGGACCAGACAGGTACTCCAGCTCGGCCTTGAGCTGGTTGTACGCCTCCTGGGTCAGCCAGGTGACGTTCTCGCTGGTCTGGGTCACAGGTGCTCCTCGTAGGTACTGGGAATACAAAGCATCGCCCTACCCAGAAGGATGTTCCTTCACAGGTGGGCGAAACCACGAGCCTAACAATTCAGCGGCGAAACGGGGAGGACATAAGGCCTGAGATTTACGTCGCCGCAGGTCAGGTGGTGGGGTGAGAAAACACTCCGCACGCCTCACCGGGCGCGTCCGCCCCGCCCGCGGGGGCCGGCCAGGGCCCCGTGTCAGTCGCTGTGGCAGCCCACCAGCTCGGCGGTGGTTCCACGGGACGTCGTACGCAGCGTGACGACCTTGTCGATCCGGCCCGAGCGCTGGTCGAAGCGGAAGTCCGCGCGGCCGACCTCGGCGCCGTCCGCGGACTGCGAGCGCAGGGTGCAGTAGCCCTTGGCGTCCACGTCCTTGCGCACCTCGAGGTGCACCTCGACCGCACGGTCCGAGACCGCGTCGAACTTGATCACCTCGCCGCTGATCTTCGTCCCGGCGATGTAGTCGTAGCCGGCCCAGCCGATGAACACGAGCAGGGCCGCGCCCAGCACCGCACCGATGATCCTGAGCTTCCGGTCGGCGCGCTCGTCCGCGGACACGGAACGGCCGTAGCGGCCCTCCGGTCGCGATCGCTGCGCGGCCGAGCCGCTGGTGCCGGCGTCCCGCACTGCGCTCATGATCGTCCTCTCGGAAGGGGCCGGGGCCGGGATCCGGCCGTTTCGGGGTGGCCGGGACGGGCCCTGGAATGAATCGCCCCCCGAGTCGGTCACTATAGAAGCCTGCCACTCGCCGGCCGACCGCCGCCCCACGCATGATGTCCGGCGACCGTGGGCGGGGTCACACCGATCGCCATATCACCGAGGGAACGAGTCTTGACTGAGCAGTTGCGACTGATGGCCGTTCACGCCCACCCCGACGACGAGTCGAGCAAGGGCGCGGCCACGATGGCCAAGTACGTGTCCGAGGGGGTGGACGTGCTGGTCGTGACCTGCACCGGCGGGGAGCGCGGCTCCATCCTCAACCCGAAGCTCCAGGGCGACAAGTACGTCGAGGAGCACATCCACGAGGTACGCAAGAAGGAGATGGACGAGGCGCGCGAGATCCTCGGCGTCAAGCAGGAGTGGCTCGGGTTCGTCGATTCGGGTCTTCCCGAGGGCGATCCGCTGCCGCCGCTGCCCGACGGCTGCTTCGCCCTGGAGGACGTCGACAAGGCGGCCGGCGAGCTGGTGAAGCAGATCCGTTCCTTCCGTCCGCAGGTGATCACCACCTACGACGAGAACGGCGGGTACCCGCACCCCGACCACATCATGACCCACAAGATCACGATGGTGGCCTTCGAGGGCGCCGCCGACCCCGAGAAGTACCCCGAGGGCGAGTTCGGCCCGGCGTACCAGCCGCTGAAGCTCTACTACAACCAGGGCTTCAACCGCCCCCGCACCGAGGCGCTGCACAACGCGATGCTGGAGCGCGGCCTCGAGTCCCCGTACGGGGAGTGGCTGCGGCGCTGGGACGAGTTCGAGCGCGTGGACCGCACGCTGACCACGCACATCCCGTGCGCCGACTTCTTCGAGATCCGCGACAAGGCGCTGATCGCGCACGCCACGCAGATCGACCCCGACGGCGGCTGGTTCCGGGTTCCGATGGAGCTCCAGAAGGAGGTCTGGCCGACCGAGGAGTACGAGCTCGCGACGTCCCTCGTCGATACGTCCCTCCCCGAGGACGACCTCTTTGCGGGCATCCGCGACAATGCCTGACATGAGCGCAAGCGCAAGCCTGGCAATGACGCACCTCGTCACCCTCGCCGAGGTCGACGAGAACAAGGTGACCCCCGGCGTCCTCGGCTTCATCGTCTTCGCCGTGATGGCACTCGCCGTCTGGGGCCTGATGAGGTCGATGAGCCGCCACATGAAGAACGTCGATTTCAAGGAGGCCCCGGAGGACGGCGCCTCCGACGCCGTGCACGGCGGCACGAAGGGCTCGGCCTCGGCCGCCAAGGGCTGAAACGGCTGAGCCCGCGCAGCAGGCTCAGCCGTCTGATCCGGCCGGGCGCTTCCGGCAACCGGAAGCGCCCGGCCGGATCAGGGTCACCCCACCCCCACCGGCACTCCCATGACCTCCCGGGAGTGGCGCCTCGGCACCATGCCCAGGCGCCAGGCCTGCCAGCCGGCTTCCAGGTCCACTCCGCGCTCCAGGAGCAGCTGGTAGGCCTCCACGTAGTCGTCCAGCTTGGCGTCGCGGGCCGGGTGCGGGGTGCGGGCCAGTTGCGCGAGCTCCTCCTCGGCGACCGCGGTGCCGACCTCCGAGCCGCCGGGCGAGGCGTACGGCAGGAGGGTGCAGCGCAGGAAGTGGGCCCAGTCCTCGCCGCGGCGGTCGCCGTAGCCGGTGAACAGGGCCGCCGCCTCGTCGCAGAGGGCCAGGGCCGCCTGCGTACGGGCGTTGCCGGCGTCGACGACGGCCAGCTCCAGGCAGGTCCAGGCCTCGCCGTGGGCGACGCCGATGCGCTGGAAGTCGGCGCGCGCGTCGATCAGGAGCTGACGGGCGAAACCGGAGTTGCGCAGCGACCCGGTCTGCGCCGCACGCTGGTCGCGGGTGACCCGCGCCGAGTGGTGGCGGGCGCACGCCAGCCCGTACACGTCGCGCATGCGCGAGAACATCGTGCGTGAGCGCTCCAGCTCGCGGACCGCCTGGTCGAGGTCGCCGGACTCCTCCAGGGCCTGGCCGAGGTAGTAGATCGTCCAGGCCTCGCCGCGCGCGTCCTCGTTGCCGTGGTGACGCGACGCCGCCTGTCGCAGGCCGTCCACCGCCGTCGACGGCTCCCCGTCGACCAGCCGGGCCCGCGCGAGCTGCGTCATCGCCCACGCCTCACCGCGGCCGTCACGGGTCCGCCCGAACAGGTCCAGCGCGATCCGCAGCTCGCTCTCCGCGCGTGGGATGTCACCCATGCGCAGGCACAGCTGCCCCAGCTGGAAGTGCGCCCACGCCTCACCGTGCACCGACTCGCTCTCCCGGTGCAGGGCCAGGGCCGTCGACAGCTGCTCCAGCGCCTCGGCGAGCCGGCCGCGGTCGCGCTCCACCGCGGCCAGGGCGTGCAGCGTCCACGCCCGGTCGGCGGCCAGCACGTCCGAGGCCTGCAGATCGAGCGCCTCGCCCAGCTTCGCCGCCGCCTCCGTCAGATTGCCCTGGTGGTGCAGCGTGATGCCCAGCGAGCACAGCGCGCGGGCCGCGCCCGCGTCGTGGTTCGCCTCGAAGTAGAGATCCACGACCGACGCCAGGGTCGAGCGCGCCGTGTCGAGCTCGCCGAGCTGACGGGCCGCGATGCCCGTACGCCACTGGACGCTCCGTACCAGCAGACCGTGGTCTATGGCCTGTGTCAGCTCGCTGATCTCGCCCAGGCGGTACAGGTCGCCGCGCAGCAGGCAGTAGTCGCACAGCGCACCCAGCAGGTTCAGCACCGCCGCCTGGTTCACGCCCTCCGCGTGCCGCAGCGCGGCCGTGATGAAGCTCGACTCGTCGTCCAGCCAGCGCAGCGCCGCATCGAGCGATGTGAAG
This sequence comes from Streptomyces sp. NPDC002577, assembly GCF_053594815.1. NCBI lineage: Bacteria > Bacillati > Actinomycetota > Actinomycetes > Kitasatosporales > Streptomycetaceae > Streptomyces > Streptomyces sp. NPDC002577. The sequence goes on from NZ_JBSFWK010000028.1 coordinate 40,707, forward strand.
CCGTGCGGACCGACCGTGCTCGACTGGAAGGACGTGTCCGCCCTGGTCGAGGTCTTGCCGTCGACCAGGCGGATCACCGAGTCGGCCAGCTCCGCGTAGTTGACGATCAGCCGTTCCTGCGCGGCCGTGCGCTCCGTGGGGTCCTCCTCGTCCAGGAGCCGGGCCTGCGCGAAGGCCCGTACGAGGTCGTGGAGGCGGTAGCGGTTGCCGCGGACGTGGTCGATGAGGCCCGCGCGGTGCAGCGCGGTGAGCTGCCGGGTGGCCTCCGTCTCGTCCGTGCCGAGCAGCGCCGCCGCCGCGGCCGCGCCCAGCGACGCCCGCCCGGCCAGCGCCAGCCGCCGCAGCAGCCGCCGCGTCGTGTCCGGCAGATCCGTGTAGCGCAGCCACAGCGCACGGCCGACCGGCTCCACCGGCCCGTACGCCCCCAGGTCCACCGCCAGCTGACGCGCCGAACGCGCCCCCAGCGAGGAACCCGCGATGCGCAGCGCGAGCGGCAGACCACCGCACAGCTCGCGCACGCGGTCCGAGGACTCGGCGTCGTACGGGCCCGACGCGTCCTGCGCCGACGCCCGCAGCAGTTCGTCCGAGCCCGCGGCCTCCAGGGGCTCGACGGACAGCTGGTGCACCCACGCGGCCAGGCCGGCGGGCAGCTCGAGCGGCTTGCGGGCCGTGACCAGGACCAGGCTCTCGGAACGTTCCGGCACCAGGGTGCGCACCTGCTCGGGGTCGGTGGCGTCGTCGAGCACCACGACGACCGGCAGCCCCGTCAGATGCTGGTGGTACAGCTCGCTCAGCCGCCGCACCTGCTGGTCCTGCGAGGACCGCTCCCGGAACAGCAGCTGCTCGCGCGGCGCACCCAGCCGGTTCAGCAGATACAGCAGCGCATCGCGCGTCGACAGCGGCGGCGCCTCGGGGTTGTCGCCGCGCAGATCCACCAGGCACGCGCCCCGGAACTGGTCCTTCAGCCCGAGCGCCGCGCGCACCGCCAGCGACGACCGGCCCGACCCGGGCGCACCGTGCAGCACCACCACCGTCGGCCGTGTCTCCGTGCTCGCCCGCGCCGCCTGCACCCACTGCGCGATCCGCGCCATCTCCTGACGCCGGCCCGCGAACGGACCCTCCGGCTGCGGCAGTTGCCCGAACGACCGCTCGAGCACACGTCGGCGCCGCGCCTCCGCGCTCTTGTCGGTACGCCGCAGCTGCGGCGTCGCCTTCTTCGTAGCGCCCGGCGTGCTGGCGAAGATCACCCGCTGCTGATCCAGGAACGGCCGGATGCCCCGCACCTCCAGCGCCGTCAGCCACTGCAGGCGCAGCTGCTCGGGGCCGCCGGGCTGGTTGCGGGCGCCCGCGTTGCGGCTCGCGGCCGGTACGTGCGACGCCGTCACCTTCACCACCGTCATGGCCGCGCCCGCCACACCGGCGACCGCGCCGACGCCCATCGCGGTGCCCGTGCTCGTGCCGACGAGCAGGTCCGCCAGACATGCCGCGACGGCCGCGGAGCCCGCCACCAGAAAGGCGGTTCCCCCTCCCTCCCGGGCGAATCTCTGCCCGAACGACAACTGCCCCGCCTCGGCCTCGTCGAGCGCCGCCGTGTACGCGCCGTACTCCTCGGCCGCGTTCTGCGCCATGGCGTCCAGTGCCCCACGGGCCCGCGACAGCAGCAGACTCCCGTCGACCCGGCCGCCCGAGCGCCGAACCTCCTCCTCCACGGCCCGTGCCAACAGCCGCTCGGCTTCAGCCCGATGGCTGTCCCGCATGTCACGTCCCCCTCCGGTGGCTACGGCATTCGCGGACAAGTCTCCTTCGAACGGGCCGTAATTGGGAGGGGATCAGGTGAAGGTGCAGCCGGAGCAGAGGACTTGACGAAGGTGAGTCCGGCTACTCCACCGTTCCGTGGGCCAGCAGTGCCGCATGGGGCAGCCTCAGCCGGCCGTCAGGGCCGGCGAACTCGTCGCTGATCAGGTCGTATTGCCGCTTGGCCGCGGCGATGACGTCCGGGGGCTGCGAGATCAGGAGGTGCCCGATGCCGGCCACACCGGACGCGGGGCCCGCCCACCAATCCTCAGCGCCGACCAGGTGATCCCAGGTGATCAGCTCGCAGCGCACATCCCGCAGACCCGCCGCCCGGAGCAGCTCGCCCAGCCCGTCCGTGGTGCGGGCGAAGTCCTCCTGGGGGTCGAGCGCGGGAAGGTGAGCGGGCCGGGTCACCCCCGCGGCCTGCATCGCGCGGCCGATCAGGGCCTGGCCCGCGGCAGGCGGTGCCGCCCAGATCGTCAGTGCGAGGCGCCCACCCGCCCGGGTGACGCGCCGGAGCTCGGCCACGGCGGCACGAGGCCGTCCGACGTGGTTGAGGACGAAATTGGCCACCGTCGCATCGAACTCGCCGTCGGCGAAGGGCAGGCCGGGAAGTGTCGCCAGCCGCACGTCGGCGTCCGGCACGGACCGCGCGGCGAGCCGGACCATGCTCGGCTCGGCGTCCACTGCCGTCACCTTGGCACCCCGGGCACAGGCCGCCGCGGCGACGGCACCCGTGCCGGTCCCCACGTCCAGGACACGGTCGCCACCGGCGACCTCGGCCGCGTCCAGCAGCTCCGGCACCGGGTGGGCGCAGAGCCGGGCGAAGCTGCCCGCATACGCCTGCGCCCTGTCGGCCCAGATCAGACGTTCACTTCTGTCAAAAGCTGTCATCAGCGGATCCCCACCCTCACGCACCGGCTCGCAGGATATTCATGCACCTTCGGGGCACCGTCGGACCACGTGGTCTACCAGCAGACGTTTATAACTCTGCGCACAGCACGAAATATCGCGGTGAATCGCCGTACGGCACAGGAACTTGAAGACGAACCGCAGCGGAGCCCGGACACCGATGGAGATCTGGTGGTCGCCGGGACCCATCCGTCCGCCGTGGTGACGGCGGTGGCCCTGCTCTCGCTGTCCCTGTCCGGCATGATCACCGCCCTGACCAGCCGCGTCCTGCGCATCGCCCCAGGTAATGCGGACGTGGCCTCCGCGGCCGGTTCCGCCGCCTTCCAAGGGGGCCTCGCCGTCGGCTCCTTCCTCGGCGGACGACTCCTGGACGCCCACGGCCCGCACAGCACCGTCGTCACCGGTGTATTCCTCGCCGCGGCAGGTCTCGTTCTGTTCCTCGTTGAGGAGCCCCTCAGCCATCGCGGCGGTAGCAGTCACGGTGCCAATCGGTCACCAGTGACTGATTCCAGCGACGAACTGGCCCGCTGAACAGGCATGGAAACGGGGAGTCTTCGGATGGCTCCGTCCCCTAGGTTTCACCGCATGGCCTCATCCGTCGGTCCCGAAGACCGAGTTGCCGAGGCGCGGCCGCGTCTGGTGACCCGCCCGCTGCTGTTGCGCTTTGTGACGGTCGTCGGCTCCTCGGCGAGCTTCTATCTGCTGCTGTCGGTCGTCCCGGCGTACGCGCAGAGCGTGCCGGGCGGGGGCAGCGACAAGGCGGGCCTGGTCACCGGTGCGCTGATGCTGGCCACGGTGGCCGGCGAGCTGATGGCCCCATGGCTGGCCGCACGCTGTGGCTATCGCGTGATGCTGGGGGCGGGGTTGTTGTTGCTGGGTGCTCCGGCACTGGCCCTGACCGTGTCGCAGAGTATGGCGTGCATCGTGGCGGTGTGCCTTGTCCGGGGGCTCGGCTTCGCGTTCACCCTGGTGGCGGGTGGGGCGCTGACGGCGTCGCTGATCCCGCCCGAACGCCGCGGGGAGGGGCTGGCCCTGATCGGCATCATGGCCGGTGTGCCGTCGCTGGTGGGCCTGCCGCTCGGGGCCTGGCTGGCAGTGCACACGGGGTACGGGCCCGTCTGCTCGATGGCGGCACTGATCGCCCTGGTCTCCATCGCCGCAGTCCCGGGCCTGCCCGGCCGGGAAGCGGCGTCGGGGCCGCCCCTGGGGATCTTCGCTGGGGCCCGTTCCGGCACGCTCGGCCGCCCCACGTCCGTGTTCGCGGTGACGGCAGTGGGCGCGGGGATCGTCGTCACCTTTCTGCCACTGGCCGTGGCGCCGGGCCATTCCGGCGCGGTCGCCGCTGCACTCTTCGTGCAACCGGCCGCCGCGACCGCATCCCGCTGGTTCGCCGGTCGGCGCGCCGACCGGCGCGGAGCCGCCGGGCTGGTCGTGTCGGGGCTGGTCGCCTCAGCCGTCGGCATCCTCGTCGTTGCCCTCACCGGCGTCCCCGTCGCGGTCGTCGTGGGTGCGGCCGTGTTCGGGGTCGGCTTCGGCATCACCCAGAGCGCAACCATCACGTTGATGTACTCCCGGGTCCCGGCCTCCGGGTACGGGACGGTGAGCGCCCTGTGGAATGTCGCCTACGACGCGGGTATGGGCATCGGCGCGGTCGGCTTCGGCACGGTGGCCGGCTTGACCGGCTACCCCTGGGCATTCGTCCTGACCGCGCTCCTGATGCTGACAGCCCTCGTCCCGGCCTGGTGGGACCAAACGGCAGCGTGCAAACAACGTGCGACGACCAGGGAGGATCGGGCGGTGACCGAGGAGGGACAACGGTGAGCGATTACCTGCACCCTCCTCCACTCCCGCAGACTCACCAAATGAGATGGTTTGTTAGCCAGTTGTACTGGCCCGCAGACGTGAAGCACTTTCCGGGCGCGGGTACACCAGCACCTGTCTCTCCGTATTCCGGCACACGACTGTGGCCACGCGGTGCAGCCCCCCACGGCGGATGGCCTCGTCCCGGCCCACGACCTCCAGGAGTCGGTCGTGATCGTCCACGCGTTCCACCAGCTCGTTCACCGGGGCTCACGATGTCAGAGACAACTGAGGTGCGACTCGTGCCGCAGGCACCGGCGCGTGATCGCGGCCCGCCTCGGAGGCAAGGCGGTCCGGGCCATTGCGCGGGACTGGGATGACCGCAATGTGACCGGCACGCGGGGTGGCAGGCCCAACGCCCAAACTGTCACACAGATCATCACTGCACCGAGGCTATGCGGCTACCGCGCCAACAGGGGGACTCTCCTCCTCGACCCGGCGACCGGACAGCCTGTTGTCGGGCGGTGGGAATCCATTGTCACGCCGGACCAGTGGCAGGCGGTATGCGTCACATTCTCGCCCGGCAGCCTCTACATGCACCGCGGCAGCGGCGCTCCGAGACTCACGAACAGGACATCCGCTCCCCAGCAGCTTGGCAGTGGCTTTCTACGGTGTGGAGCGGAGCGCTCCGACGGCACGGTCTGCCAGGGCAAGCTGGGTGCGCAGCGCGGCAGGAGTAAGAAGAGCCATCTGATCCGCCCCGTGAGGCGGTGGAACGTCCGGGTGGAAGGCCCGTCGGGCAGGATGGAGGTATGCCGAACCGACTGGCCCATGAGACGTCTCCCTACCTTCTCCAGCACGCGGACAACCCCGTTGATTGGTGGCCCTGGGGGACAGCTGCCTTCGAGGAAGCTCGTCGGCGCGACGTGCCTGTCTTGTTGAGCGTGGGGTACAGCTCTTGCCATTGGTGCCATGTACTCGCTCGCGAAAGCTTTGAGGACGAAACAACGGCAGCCTTCATGAACGAACACTTTGTGTCCGTGAAGGTCGACCGTGAGGAGAGGCCCGACGTCGACGCCGTGTACATGGAGGCCGTGCAGGCGGCGACCGGGCAGGGCGGCTGGCCCATGACGGTGTTCCTCACGCCCGATGCCGAGCCCTTCTATTTCGGTACTTACTTCCCGCCCGCCCCCCGGCACGGCATGCCCTCGTTCCGGCAGGTGCTGCAGGGCGTGCAGCAGGCCTGGGTCGACCGGCGCGACGAGGTCGCCGAGGTCGCGGGGAAGATCGTGCGGGATCTCGCCGGGCGGGAGCTGTCGTACGGCGGCAGCGGGGTGCCCGGCGAGGAGGAGCTCGCGCAGGCGCTGCTCGGGCTGACGCGCGAGTACGACCCGGCGCACGGCGGGTTCGGCGGCGCGCCCAAGTTTCCTCCGTCGATGGTGATCGAGTTCCTGCTGCGGCACCACGCCCGCACGGGCGCCGAGGGCGCGCTGCAGATGGCCGCCGACACCTGTGAGCGGATGGCGCGCGGCGGGATCTACGACCAGCTGGGCGGCGGCTTCGCCCGCTATTCGGTCGACCGTGAGTGGGTGGTGCCGCATTTCGAAAAGATGCTCTATGACAATGCCTTGCTGTGCCGTGCGTACGCGCATCTGTGGCGGGCCACTGGGTCGGACCTCGCGCGGCGTGTGGCGCTGGAGACCGCGGACTTCATGGTCCGCGAACTGCGCACGAACGAGGGCGGATTCGCGTCCGCGCTCGATGCCGACAGCGACGACGGTACGGGGCGGCATGTCGAGGGCGCGTACTACGTGTGGACGCCCGCGCAGCTGCGCGACGTACTCGGTGACGAGGACGCCGCGCTTGCGGCCGGGTACTTCGGGGTGACCGAGGCGGGGACGTTCGAGGAGGGCGCCTCCGTGCTGCAACTCCCGCAGGCCGAAGGGCTAGTGGACGCCGCCCGGCTCGCGTCCGTGCGCGCTCGGCTGCTTGCCGCGCGAGAGCAGCGGCCCGCGCCCGGACGCGACGACAAGGTGGTGGCCGCCTGGAACGGCCTCGCGATCGCCGCGCTCGCGGAGACCGGCGCGTATTTCGACCGGCCCGACCTCGTCGGCACCGCGATCGGGGCGGCCGACCTGCTCGTACGCGTCCACATGGACGACCACGCACGGCTCGTCCGCACGTCGAAGGACGGCCGGGCGGGGTCCAACGCGGGTGTGCTGGAGGACTACGCGGATGTCGCGGAGGGCTTCCTCGCCCTGGCGTCGGTGACGGGCGAGGGCGTGTGGCTGGAGTTCGCCGGGTTCCTGCTGGATCACGTCCTGGCGCAGTTCACCGGTGAGAACGGCGAGCTGTACGACACGGCCGCCGACGCCGAGCGGCTCATCCGGCGCCCGCAGGACCCCACGGACAACGCGGCGCCGTCGGGCTGGACGGCCGCGGCGGGGGCGCTGCTGTCGTATGCGGCCCAGACGGGGTCCGAGCCGCATCGCGGGGTTGCCGAGCGGGCGTTGGGTGTGGTGAAGGCGCTGGGCCCGCGGGTGCCGCGGTTCATCGGGCACGGGCTGGCGGTCGCGGAGGCGCTGCTCGACGGGCCTCGTGAGGTCGCCGTCGTCGGGTCCGCGGGCGATCCCTCGACGCGGGAGCTGCACCGTGCGGCGCTGCTCGGGACGGCGCCGGGGGCGGTGGTCGCGGTGGGCGAGCCCGGCAGCGACGAGCTGCCGCTGCTTGCCGATCGGCCCCTCGTTGACGGGCGCGCGGCCGCGTATGTGTGCCGGAACTTCACGTGTGACGCGCCGACGGTCGAGGTGGAGCGGTTGCGGGTGGCTGTGGGCGCGGTCGGCCCGTAGGGTCCGCCGTGCCGACGAACCGGGTCAGCCGAACTCGGCCAGGGCCGTTCCCACGATCCGCTCCAAGCGGTCATGGTGGGCGCCCCGCCAGTACACGCGGTCGCAGTCCACGCACTGGGCGAACACGTCGTACGACCGCTGCGTGCCGCCCTGGAGCAGGTCGGCGACGTCCTCCTTGCGGGCGTCGCGCAGGGGGCCGTTGCAGGCTGTGCACCGGGTCCACGGGCGCAGCTCGGGTGTGAAGCGGCCCAGCACGTCGCGGAGCTGGTCGTCGGGCCGGTCGCTGTAGACGTACGCGCCGGCCCACAGCTCGCGGCGGCGCAGCAGCCCGCGGTCGCGGCTGAGCAGCACGCGCCGCTGGGTCGCGGACCGGGTGGCGAGCGCGGCGTCCCCGGGGTCCGCGGAGTCGTACGCCGCGTCGACGCCGAGCAGCCGCAGCCGCCGCGCCAGCGTGCCCAGATGGACGTCGAGCAGAAAACGCAGCGGCGCGCCCGGCACCTGCTGCGGGCGCTCGACGGCCCGCACCTCGACGGACTCCCCGGCCGCGGGGATGTGCGCGGCGGTGACCTCGCGACCGTCCACGACGAGCCCGCCCACCTCGGTCAGCGGCACCCCGGCCGCCTCGATGGCGTGCCCGAGCGTCGAGGCGCCGTCGGTGACGAGCCGCGTGGGACGGCCACGCCGCCCGGCAGGCACGAACATGCCCAGCTCGGGGGCGAAGGCCACCTGGATCTCGGGTCCGTTCACGGCCTCAGAATGTCATGGGGAACAGGCCCGCTGCCTGCTCTTTTTCCGGCGCGCCAGCGGGCCGTGAGGGCTTCAGCGGGCCAGAGTGGCCTCGAACGTGCTCAGCGCCCGGTCGAGGAGGTCGGACAGGTCGTCCTGGTGGTCGCGCTCGGCCCAGTAGAGGCTGGTTTCGAGCAGTGCGCCGACGATCGCGGTGGCGAGGACGCGTACCTCGAGGTCGCCGGTGTCGCGGCCGGTGCGGCGGGCGATGGCCCGGCGCAGCAGGCAGCCGGTGACGGCCATGCTCTCGGTCGACCGGGACCGGACGGCGGGCACGTCCACCATCAGCCGGGTCCGGAGCCGGGACACGGCCGGCTCCTTCTCGAACCCGAAGCCGACGACCTTCCGCAGCACGTGGCGCAGGGAGTCGAGCAGCGGCTCGTCCTCGGGGCGGGCCCGCATCTCCTGTTCGAGGACACAGTCGTATTCGTCCGTGAGGACGATGTCCTCCTTGGTCGGGAAGTACCGGAAGACGGTGGACGGCGACACCTCGGCGGCCTCGGCTATCTGCTCGATCGTCGTCGCGTCGTACCCCTGCTCGTCGATCAGCCGGTAGGTCGCCTCGCGGATCGCCGCCCGGGTCTTGATCTTCTTCCGTTCACGGAGGCCCAGCTGCGGGCGGTCGGCTGAGGGCGTGGTGCGTGCGGCCGTCATACCGCTCATTGTCGGCCACTCACTGTCAGTGGTCCATGTCACTCTCGGGTGCGGACCGGTTGACGTTCCGTACGGAAGTACGGGCGTACGGGCGTGCGGGGCGCGCTCAGCCGTGCTGGTAGGCCACCAGAGAGATGCCGACGTAGTGCACGACGAACGCCGCGAGGGTGAAGGAGTGGAAGACCTCGTGGAAGCCGAACCACCGGGGTGAGGGGTTGGGGCGCCGGATGCCGTAGATCACGCCGCCCGCGCTGTAGAGCAGCCCTCCGACGACCACGAGGACGAGGACGGCGATGCCGCCCGTGCGCATGAAGTCGGGGAGGAAGAAGACAGCGGCCCAGCCCATGGCGAGGTAGCAGGGGGTGTAGAGCCAGCGTGGGGCGCCGACCCAGAAGACGCGGAAGACGATGCCGGCCGCTGCCGCCGCCCAGATGCCCCAGAGCAGCCACTGCCCCTTGGCGCCGGGCAGCAGCAGCATGGTCAGCGGCGTGTAGGTGCCCGCGATGATCAGGAAGATGTTCGCGTGGTCCAGTCTGCGCAGGATGCCGTCCGCGCGGGGGCCCCAGTTGCCGCGGTGGTACAGGGCACTCACACCGAACAGCAGGCAGGCCGTGAGGATGTAGATGCCGCAGGCGATCCGGCCGCGGGTGGAGTTCGCGAGGGCGGTGAGCACGAGGCCCGCGATGAGCACGGCCGGGAACATCCCGGCGTGCAGCCAGCCGCGCAGGTGCGGCTTCATCGGGGCCAGGGCTGCCTGGAGCGGCGACGGGGAGGTCTGGTGCGGGATCTGTGCCGGCCCCCCTTCAGGGGTCGCTGAACTCCCGGTGGCGTCGGCGGCAGGCGCAGTCATTTCCGCATCGTACCTACGGAGGCGTAAGTCACCTATGCCTCCCGGTGAACAAAAGCGCACAGAGTGGTGATGCTCACGTCGCTCAGTTGTGAGGCCGTCTGGACAGATGCGCGAATGCGGCGGATGATCAGATGAGTGCGGTCGGCACCGGATGAGCGCAATGGCTTCAGGCGCACAGCATCCGGGTCGCAGCCCCCACGGGGCACCAAGTCAAAATCCCCTCTTTTAGGAGCAACCGTGGCGCGCGACATCGCGGCTCCCAACACCGTCCCCACCCGCAATCAGGAACTGGTCTCGTGGGTCAACGAGATCGCAGAACTGACTCAGCCGGACAGCGTGGTCTGGTGTGACGGATCCGAGGCCGAGTACGAGCGACTGTGTGAGGAGCTCGTCGCCAAGGGCACCTTCAAGAAGCTCGACCCGATCAAGCGCCCGAACTCGTACTACGCGGCTTCCGACCCGACCGATGTCGCCCGGGTCGAGGACCGCACCTTCATATGCTCCGAGAAGGAGCAGGACGCGGGCCCGACGAACCACTGGAAAGCGCCCGCCGAGATGCGGGAGATATTCGCCGGCCGTGACGGCCAGGGCGGCATCTTCCGCGGCTCGATGCGCGGCCGGACCATGTACGTGGTGCCGTTCTGCATGGGCCCGCTCGGCTCACCGCTCTCCGCGATCGGCGTGGAGATCACCGACTCCGCGTACGTCGCCGTGTCGATGCGCACCATGACGCGCATGGGCCGGCCGGTCCTCGACGAGCTCGGCTCCGAGGGCTTCTTCGTGAAGGCCGTCCACACCCTCGGCGCGCCGCTGGAGCCGGGCCAGGAGGACGTTCCGTGGCCCTGCAACTCCACCAAGTACATCTCGCACTTCCCGGAGTCCCGCGAGATCTGGTCGTACGGCTCCGGCTACGGCGGCAACGCGCTGCTCGGCAAGAAGTGCTACGCGCTGCGTATCGCCTCCGTCATGGCGCGTGACGAGGGCTGGCTCGCCGAGCACATGCTGATCCTCAAGCTGACGCCGCCGCAGGGCGAGTCGAAGTACGTCGCGGCGGCCTTCCCGTCCGCGTGCGGCAAGACCAACCTCGCCATGCTGGAGCCGACGGTCTCCGGCTGGACCGTGGAGACCATCGGCGACGACATCGCCTGGATGCGGTTCGGCCAGGACGGCCGGCTCTACGCGATCAACCCCGAGGCGGGCTTCTTCGGCGTCGCGCCCGGCACCGGCGAGCACACCAACGCCAACGCGATGAAGACGCTGTGGGGCAACTCGGTCTTCACGAACGTCGCACTGACGGACGACGACGACATCTGGTGGGAGGGGATGACCGAGGAGACCCCGGCGCACCTCACCGACTGGAAGGGCAACGACTGGACCCCGGCGTCCGAGGCCCCGGCCGCCCACCCGAACGCCCGCTTCACCGTCCCCGCCTCGCAGTGCCCGATCATCGCGCCCGAGTGGGAGGACCCGAAGGGCGTGCCGATCTCGGCGATCCTCTTCGGCGGCCGCCGCGCCTCCGCGGTCCCGCTGGTCACCGAGTCCTTCGACTGGCAGCACGGCGTGTTCCTCGGCGCGAACGTGGCGTCCGAGAAGACCGCCGCCGCCGAGGGCAAGGTCGGCGAGCTGCGCCGCGACCCGTTCGCCATGCTGCCGTTCTGCGGCTACAACATGGGCGACTACATGGGCCACTGGATCGACGTCGCCAAGGACAAGGACCAGTCCAAGCTCCCGAAGATCTACTACGTCAACTGGTTCCGCAAGAACGACGCGGGCAAGTTCGTCTGGCCCGGCTTCGGCGAGAACAGCCGCGTCCTGAAGTGGATCGTCGAGCGCCTCGACGGCAAGGCCGAGGGCGTCGAGACCCCGATCGGCATCCTGCCGGCGAAGGGGGCCCTGGACACGAACGGCCTGGACCTGGCCGACGAGGACCTGGACTTCCTCCTCACGGTCGACAAGGAGGTCTGGCGCGAGGAGGCCGCCCTGGTCCCCGGGCACCTGAACACCTTCGGCGACCACACGCCCAAGGAGCTGTGGGACGAGTACGAGGCGCTGGTGCAGCGCCTGGGCTGACGCCCCGCCGTATGAACTCCGCGGTCGGCCAGACCTTGCCCTGACCTGTGATGTCGCCCGGCCGGCCGCGAGCGGGTCCCCTTCCGCCGAGTGCACGAACACTCGGCGGAGGCACCCCGTAGGGGCAGGTCCCCGCACAATGGCGTGCGGGGACTCTTGCCTGTGTTCACTCAAGTCCCTTCACTCAGGCCCCCCTTGCTCGCGCGCCCCCTTGCTCGCGGGATCTTCACACCTGTTTCATGTTCATTACAGGTGCATCACTGATCCCGGTGAGCGCTCAAGTCGGCCTGTGGGGGGCACAGTTGAAAACCGCACACCGTCCCAGACGCCTCGCGGCCACCGTCCTCGCGGCCGCCCTCAGTGCGGCCGGACTCACCGTCGCCGCGGCGCCCGCCGCGCACGCCGCCGCGTCCGACGCCGTGGCCAAGCTGCCGTTCACCTCGTACTCGGCGCTGGCCGTCGACAATGTCCACGAGCGCGTCTTCCTCGCCGACGGCAACGTCGGCTCCAGCTACAACACCGGGCAGATCGCCGTCTACACCTTCCAGGGCGAGCGCATCTCCACGATCAGCCTGTCTTACCACGTCTCCGGCCTGGCGCTGAGCGCCGACGCGAGCACGCTCTATGTCGGCGAGCGCTACCGGATCTTCGCCTACGACACCGCCACGCTCGCCCTCAAGACCGCCACCACCGTGAACACCGACCAGTGCGGGCGCGAGGTCGTCGTCGCCGGCGGCAAGCCCTACTACACCTCGCCCTACACCGACTTCCCCGCCCAGTGCGCCACGGTGACCTCCTACCTGGACACGATCGTGAACGGCGGTTGGCAGCGCACCGGCTGGAACGACACCGGCAAGCTGCTGCTGGAGGGCGGCCTCAATGACACCTTCGTGATGGGGCAGTCGCTCAACTCCGTGGCGACCGACCCGTTCGTCAGCGTCTTCGACGGCAGCGGTGAGACCCCCGTGCGGGGCGCCACCCGCCGGTTCGCCGACGACGCCGGCAACGGCGCGCTGAACCTCAAGGACATCGCCGTCTCCCCGGACGGCACGAAGATCGCCCTCGCCGATGCCGCCGCCGGCACCCGGCTGCTCAACACCACCGACCTGTCGGACGCGGCCACCGGCTACCAGGCGCTGCCGGACGGCGCCACCGCCAGCTCCGTCGCCTTCAGCGGCGACGGCAAGTACATCGCGCGCGGCGCCTCGGCCACCGGCTCGACGCCCGACCTGCTGGTGCAGCCCGCCGACCCGGCCGACTCCACGGCCCCGCTGGAGTTCGCCTTCGAAGGCAGCCAGGACGGCGACCGGGTCGTGCCGCGCGGCATGGAGTGGGCGGCGGACGGCTCCCGGCTCTTCGCGGTCACCACCAACGCGGCCGGCAGCCAGTACTGGCTGCACATCATCCAGCCCCCGGCCGTCCAGTACGACACCCGCTTCACCGGCGGGCTGACCCACAGTCCCGCCCAGGCCGTCGCGGGGGAGCCGCTCTCCGTGCGCGGCAAGCTGGAGTTCGACGGACCCGCGCCCGCCGAGCCGCTGAAGGTCGCGGCGACGCGCACGGACGCGGACGGCATCCACGAACTGGGCACCGCCACCGTCAACGCGGACGGCACCTTCACCGTCCTCGACGAGCCCGACCTCGTCGGCGACGCGACGTACACCATCTCGTTCCTCGGCGACCTGACCCACCGCCCTGCCGAGGACGTGACCTACGCGGTGTCCGTCGCCAAGGCGCCCACCTCGATCGAGCTCACCGCTCCGGCGTCGGCGGACATGGCCACGGGCGTGGAGATCACCGGCAAGCTGACCCTGCAGGGCAAGACGCCGGCCGAGCGGCCCGTGCTCACGGTGCAGCGCACCGACCGCCTCGGCACCGGGGCGCTGACGTCGGTGACGGTGGCCGCCGACGGCACGTTCACCATCAACGACCTGCCACGCACCAACCGCCAGGTGACCTACACGGTCGGCTACGCGGGCGACGACCTGCACGAGGGGTCGAGCGCGTCAGCGGAGGTCCTGGTCAGCAAGCACTGACCGGCCGTCGCCGTCGCCGTGGTGCCCACGACGGCGGGTGCCGTTCACGTGTTGGGCACCCGGTCCGCGCCACGCAGTGGGTGTGCGCGGACCGGGGCCGACATGGGGACCCGGAATACGGGTCAGCAGGCCGCCAGTTGGCGGCCCTCCTGGGCCGCCGCATGCGCATCCATACGCCGCGCCGCAAGAATCGCGGCACCGGTGTCGGCCCGCGACGCCGCCACCACCAGAGCGCGGCCCGCCAGGGCATGCGCACGCTGGTGCAGGGCGGCGAGACGCGGATCCCGCCCAGTGCCCGCCGCAGGGGAGCCGTCCCCGGCGGCGGACGCGACAGCCGCCCGCACCGGCGGCTCCCCGTCGCGCAACCGGGCCACCTCCCGCGCAAGCTGTTCGGCGGCGGCGTCCAGGTCCGTCAGGTCCGCCTCGGCGGAGAGTGCGCGCAGGTCGTCGGTGACGGCGAGCAGCGCCGCGAGATGCCCGGCGAGCTGGATGTCCAGCTCCTCCTCGCGGGAGCGGTGCGGGAAGCCCTCGGGGGCGCCGGCCATCGTGTGGACCGACTTGGTGCGGATCGGTTCGTACATGGGATGGCCTCCTGTGCTCTGACAGGAAACCATCCTAGCTTGGAATCAGTCTAAAGTTGAGTCGGTTCGCGGAATGGAGCACAGTCTTCACACAGCGTGAATCGGACGAGACCGGACGAGAGTGGTGGGGCGCAGGGTCAGGACTGGCTGTATCCGTCCAGGAACTTCCCGATACGGCCCACCGCGTCCTTCAGGTCCGTCACCGACGGCAGCGTGACCACGCGGAAGTGGTCCTGTTCCGGCCAGTTGAAGCCCGTGCCCTGCACGACCATGATCTTCTCGGCGCGGAGCAGGTCGAGGACCATCTGCCGGTCGTCCTTGATCTTGTAGACCTTGGGGTCGAGGCGCGGGAAGAGGTACAGCGCCCCCCTCGGCTTCACGCATGTCACGCCCGGGATCTGCGTCAGCAGCTCGTACGCCGTGTCGCGCTGCTCCTTCAGGCGGCCACCCGGCAGGACGAGGTCGTTGATCGTCTGGCGCCCGCTGAGGGCCGCCACCACGCCGTGCTGGCCCGGCATGTTCGCGCACAGGCGCATGTTGGCGAGGATCGTCAGGCCCTCGATGTACGAGTCGGCGTGCGCCCGGGGGCCGGAGATCGTCATCCAGCCGACGCGGTAGCCCGCGACGCGGTACGCCTTCGACATGCCGTTGAAAGTCAGGGTGAGCAGGTCCGGGGCGATGGCCGCGGTCGGGCGGTGCGTCGCGCCGTCGTAGAGGATCTTGTCGTAGATCTCGTCCGAGCAGATGAGGAGATTGTGGCGGCGGGCGATGTCCGTCAGGCCGCGCAGCATCTCGTCGCTGTATACGGCGCCCGTCGGGTTGTTCGGGTTGATGATCACGAGCGCCTTGGTGCGGTCGGTCACCTTGCGCTCGATGTCGGCGAGGTCCGGCATCCAGTCGGACTGCTCGTCGCAGCGGTAGTGCACCGCCGTACCGCCGGACAGTGAGACCGCGGCCGTCCACAGCGGATAGTCCGGCGCCGGGACCAGTACCTCGTCGCCGTCGTCGAGCAGGCCCTGCATGGCCATGACGATGAGCTCGGAGACGCCGTTGCCGATGAAGACGTGCTCGACGTCCGTCTCCACGCCCAGCGTCTGGTAGTGCATCATCACCGCGCGGCGCGCCGCGAGCAGGCCCTTCGCGTCTCCGTAGCCATGCGCGGACGAGACGTTGCGGAGGATGTCCTCGAGGATCTCGGGCGGGCACTCGAAGCCGAACGCGGCCGGATTGCCGGTGTTCAGCTTGAGGATGCGGTGACCTGCTGACTCGAGCCGCATCGCCTCCTCGAGAACCGGGCCCCGGATCTCGTAACAGACGTTGGCGAGCTTGGTCGACTGGATCACCTGCATGTCCGTGAGCTTACGGGCGTGTAGCCGGATTCGCTCCGTGTTATCCGCCACGTGAGACATGGGAGCGGGGTCGTGCGGGTTCGGTATATCCCTCGGCTACACCAGCTTTCCCTTGAGTCTCTACAATCCCCGCCCATGTCCTGGCATCCTCACCACGGCACCGGCACGCACGGCGCGAACAGTGCGGACGGAGCGTATGGCGCATACGGCTCCAATGGTCCGTACATGAATGAAGACGACACCCAGAATCTGCCGAACGTGTACCACCCGTACGGGGACACGACCCAGGCCTACGACGCATACGCGGACCCGGCGGCCGCACACGGCTGGCAGGAACCCGCGGCGGGCGCCCCCGGCACGTACGACGACGCCCATGGCATGTATGGGGGCGGCACGGGCGCGTACGGGAACGACGCGGACGGCGCGTACGGCGGCGAGCCCGGCGGCCCGGGCGTCCACAGCGAGAGCGGTGACGCCGCATACGGCTCCGACGGCGACGAAGGCGCCGACGACGACCGCTCCGTCTTCGTCGACGGGTCGGGCCGCCGCAGCCGGGTGATCAGCCGCGTGGCCATCGCGGTCGCGGCCGTCTTCGTCGTGTTCATCGGTCTGGTGATAGCCGGGTTCTTCGGCGCGGGGCCCTCCGGGGGCTCGGCGCCCTGGGACCAGGACAAGGAGCAGACCCACAAGGGCGAGGGGGCGAAGCCGACCACGAGCCGGACCAGCCCGACCAGCGCCGAGCCCACCTCCGCCCCGCCCGCCGGGGCACCGGAGTCCGCGAGCCCTAGCGCGTCGGCGAGCGCGTCCGGGACCGGGGGCGAGACGAAGGAACCCACGAAGGCGCCCACGACCACGGCGGCCTCCACCACCAGCACGCCGGGCAACAGGGGGAACTCCGGCAACACCCCGGGCCACGGCCAGGGGGCGACCAAGGGACCCAAGTGAGTCGATCACGACGCCTGACCGGAACGAGCCGCACCACACCTCCCGCCGGTGCTGCCCGCTCCACCTCCTCCGCCGGCGCCACGCAGTCCATGCAGCCGCCGCGGAGCGCACCGCCGACCAGCACCACCGGACGCGCCCTGCGGCGCGAACCGCGCGCCCATTGGCTGCTGCTCCTGCTCACCCTCGCGGTCGCCGCCACCGCGCTGCTCTTCAGCGGCTACGGGCGGCACGAGATGGCCGGCACCGCCGCACCGGCGGGCCGCTGCACCTGGGTGCCGGAGAGGAAGAAGGTGGCCTTCTTCCTCTCCGGCACCCAGGTCGCGGCCCAGCCCGACCTGGTGCGCAGGATCCGCGACGAGGGCCACCAGATCGGCTCGCACGCCTACACCGACGCCGACCTCGGGGGCGGGCCGCCAGGACGGGCGGCGCGCGCTAAATAGATCGCATGTTCGGTTCGGTGGGTACCCTGGAACCATGTCCGCGCACCTTCATGGTCTCCAGGGCTCGCTGTTCGACCAGACCGACGACGTCCGGCTCGGCCCGCTGACCGGCGTCCGCAGGACCGTGCTGGGCGACGGGGCCTGGATCGATCTGCTGCCGGGATGGCTGCACGGGGCGGACGTGCTGTTCGAGCACCTGGCCGACGCCGTGCCGTGGCGTGCCGAGCGCCGCCAGATGTACGAGCACATGGTGGACGTGCCGCGGCTGCTCGCCTTCTACGGCGCCGACGACCCGCTTCCGCATCCCGTCCTGGACGAGGCGCGGGCCGCGCTCTCCGCGCACTACGCCACCGAACTCGGCGAACCCTTCGCCACCGCGGGGCTCTGCCTCTACCGCGACGGCCGCGACAGCGTCGCCTGGCACGGCGACCGGATCGGCCGCGGCGCCCGCGAGGACACCATGGTCGCCATCCTGTCCGTGGGCACACCGCGCGATCTGCTGCTGCGCCCGCGCCGGCCGGCGGACGGGGCCGGGGGAGGCGCGGGCCGGAGCGGCCGGGCGACCGTACGGCAGCCGCTCGGGCACGGCGATCTGATCGTGATGGGCGGCTCCTGCCAGCGCACCTGGGAGCATGCCGTGCCCAAGAGCGCGCATGCGGCAGGGCCGCGGATCAGCATCCAGTTCCGGCCCGAGGGCGTGCGCTGACAGGGGCGGGCGAGGCGTCCAGCGTCCGCTCAGCGTGCCCCGGCGCCGCGGACCGTGCGCCCGGCGAGGACATCGGTGCGCCGTCCGTCCTCGATCACGAAACGGCCGTCGATCAGCACATGCGGGATGCCCGTCGGCAGGGCCCGCGGGCCCTCGAACGTCGAGCCCGCCGCGACCGTGTCCGGGTCGAACAGGACCAGGTCGGCGCGGTGGCCCTCGCGGACGAGACCCCGGTCGGCGAGCCGGAGCCGGGCCGCCGGGCGCCCGGTGAGATGCGCGACGCACTCTTCGAGGGAGAGGACGCCCAACTCCCGTACGTACCGGCCCAGATACTGCGGGAACGTCCCGTACGCGCGCGGATGCGGCTTGTCGCCCTGCAGGATCCCGTCCGAGCCGCCGGTGTGGACGCGGTGGCGCATGATCGCCCGCACGTTCTCCTCATGGCCCACGTGCTGCAGGATCGTCGGACCGAGGCGGTCCTCGACGAGCAGGCGGCGGGCGGTCACCCAGGGCTCCTCGCCGCGCCCGTCCGCCGACTGCTGCACGGTCCTGCCGACGTACGACGCGAGTTCCGGGGCGGTGACGCCCGAGACCTCGATGGTGTCCCACTCGATGGGCACGCCGTGGCAGCCGTCCGAGCCGAGGACCTCCAGGTGGTGGCGTATGCGCTCGGCCACCACGTCGTTCTTCAGGCGGGCCAGGATCGCCTCCGGGCCGCCCTCGCTCGCCCAGCTCGGCAGCATCGCCACCAGCGTCGTGCAGCCCGGGGTGTACGGATACGTGTCCAGGCTGATGTCGGCGCCCGCGTCGAGCGCGTCGTCGAGGAGGGCGAGGAGTTCGGGGGCGCGGCCCTTGTTCACGCCGAAGTTCATCGTGGCGTGGGCGAGATGGAGGGGGCAGCCGGCGGTCCGGGTCAGCTCCACCATCTCCGCATACGCCTCCAGGGCGCCCGCGCCGTACGAGCGGTGGTGCGGGCAGTAGTAGCCGCCGTGCGCCGCCACCACCCGGCACAGCTCGGCGAGTTCGGAGTCCTTCGCGTACATGCCGGGCGTGTAGGTGAGGCCGGACGACATGCCGGTGGCGCCCTGCGCCATGCCCTCGGCCACCAGCTGCCGCATGCGGTCCAGCTCGGTGGGCGTCGCCTCGCGGTCGTCCCAGCCGACGGCGAGCATACGGACGGTGCCCTGCGGGATCAGATACGCGGCGTTGACGGCGATGCCCTCGCCGTCGAAACCGTGGTCCAGACGGTCCAGGTACTCGCCGACCGAGCGCCAGGTGAAGTCGATGCTCTCGTCCCCGGGGCCGCCGCCGTTCCAGCCGGCGATCGACGTGCGGACCTCGGCGAGGGTGCGGTCGTCGACGGGCGCGTACGACAGGCCGTCCTGGCCGATGACCTCGAGAGTCACGCCCTGGGCGGCCTTCGCGCTGTGGTCGGGGTCGCGCAGGAGGGCCAGGTCGCTGTGGGCGTGCATGTCGATGAAGCCGGGGGAGAGGACGAGCCCTCCGGCGTCCACCTCCCGGCGGGCGGCGGGGCGTCGGCAGCCGGCCGCCGCGGCCTCCTTGACGATCGACATGATCCTGCCGTCGTCGACGACCACATCGGCGCGGTACGAGGGCGCCCCGGTGCCGTCCACGACGTCCGCGTCACGTATGACGAGGTCCACGGCTGCCTCCTAGAAGAACGTGCGGACGTAGTCGACGACAGTCCCGTCCGCCTGGGCCACCGGGATCAGCTGCCACTTGTCGAAGGACGTGCACGGGTGCGACAGGCCCATGCCGAGCCAGTCGCCGACCTCGAGGTCCGCATCCGGAGCCGTACGCAGCCAGGCGTGCTGGTCGGACAGGGCGGTGACCGAGATGCCCGTGGCGGGGCGCTCGGTGCCGTCCCGGCGTACGACCTGCGCGAACGGCAGGTCCAGGTCGTACGCCGCGTCCCGCTTGCCGGCGTTGACGAACGCCTGTTCCGCCGACGGCCGTGACACCACCTGGGCCCACAGGCGGAAGGCGGGCTCCAGGGCGCCCTCCTCCGGGACGCGGTTGAAGGGGGTCAGCTTGCGGTAGTGGCCGTCGTCATGGGAGACGTACGCGCCCGAGCGCAGCAACTTCAGGACGGGCAGGGACAGCTCGGGGATCTCGGCGAACACGTCGGCCACCGCGTCGAACCAGGCGCTGCCGCCCGCGCTCACCACGATCTCCCCGGCGTCCGGGAAGCGCCCCGCCTTGTCGAAGTCGACGGCCAGGGCGACGAGCCGGCGCAGCCAGGCGTCGACCCGCTCCGGGTCGGCCCCCGGGACCTCCCCCTCGTAGCCCGCGACGCCGACCAGACGCAGTGTCCCGGTGGCGGCCACCGCGTCGGCGACCGCCGCGCACTCCGCCTCCGTGCGGACGCCGGTACGGGCGCCCTCGCCGGCGGCGAGTTCGACGACGACGTCCACCGGGCGCGAGGTCCCGCGCAGCGCAGCGTCCATCAGTTCGACGCCGCGGACGGAGTCGACGTAGCAGACGAAGCGGAAGGACGGGTCGGCGGCGAGCTCGGCCGCGATCCACTTCAGGGCCGCCGCGTCCACCAGCTCGTTGGCCAGGAACACCCGCTGGATGCCGAACGCCCGCGCCACCCGCGCCTGGTGCGGCACCGCGAGCGTGATGCCCCATGCGCCGTGCTCGATCTGGCGCTGGAAGAGCTGCGGGGCCATGGAGGTCTTGCCGTGCGGCGCGAAGGCGAGGCCGTGGCGGGTCGCGTACGCCTCCATGAGCTCGAGGTTGTGCTCCAGGCGCTCGGCGGAGAGGGCGAGGACCGGAGTGGCGAAGCCGCCGGTGAAGAGGTTGCGGCGCTGGGCGGCCAGCTCGCCGACGGTCAGGCCGTCGGCGTCCGGCGGGAGGCCCTTGAAGCGGTGGTCGACGCGTTCGGCGGCCAGGCGGGCGAGCGCTTCGGCACTCATGGAACCTCCCTGATCAGGCGCGTTGCGATATGTGCAATGCGCATTGCGTATTACGTTTCCTGCTGTCTAACATCCCTGGCAGCGCCGGTCAACGCAGCCGCCGCGATCCGGAACGACGAGGAGCCGCAACCATCGTGACCACCGACGGACTCTCCCATGTCCCCGACGGCGTTGACGTCCACGCCGTCGCCGACGTCGTCACGCTCGGCGAGTCCATGGTCGCCTTCCTGCCCTCCCGGCCGGGCCGCCTCGCCGACGTACCGTCGTTCGACCGGGCCATCGGCGGCGCCGAGTCCAACGTGGCGTGCGTACTGGCGGCCCTCGGTCATTCCACGCGGTGGGTCGGCCGCGTCGGCGCCGACGGGTTCGGCGACCACCTCGTCGAGACGATCGGCGCGTACGGAGTCGACGTCACGTCCGTACGGCGTGACCCGGCCCGCCCCACCGGCGTCTACTTCCGTACGGCGAGCGACCGGGCCACCGACGCCCACGAGGTGGCCTACTACCGGGCGGGGTCCGCGGCATCGGCCATGGCGGTCGACAGCGTGGACCTCGACGCGCTCGGTGCGGGCCGCATCCTGCACCTCTCCGGAATCACGGCCGCGCTGTCCGGGGAGTGCCTCGGCCTCATGCGGGAGCTGACGAAGTCCCGTCCCGGCCGCCCGGTCGTCTCCTTCGACGTCAACCACCGGCCCGGGCTGTGGCGCGAGGCCGACGGGCCGCGCGTCCTGCTGGAGCTGGCGCGCGGGGCCGACATCGTGTTCGTGGGCGACGACGAGGCGCGGGAGGTGTGGGGCCTGCACGACGTACGCGCCATCCGCGAGGCGCTGCCCGAGCCGGAGATCGTGGTCGTCAAGCAGGGCGCTCAGAGCGCCACCGTCTTCGAGCAGGACGGCACCGTCACCTCCGTGCCGGCCCTGCACGTGGACGTCGTGGCGCCGGTCGGCGCGGGCGACGCCTTCGCCGCCGGGTTCCTGTCGGCCACGCTGCGCGGCCTGCCCGTACGCGACCGCCTGCGCCACGGCCACCTGATGGCCGCCGCGGCCCTCACCGTCCCCGGCGACCTCGGCACGCCGCCGGCCCGGAACCACGCCGACCGCCTGGCCGCACTCGACGACGACGCGTGGGGGAGACTGCGACTGGGCCCCGGCTGGACGGACGCCGTCACCGAGGACGTGCACGACACGGAGGCCAAGGAGGAGGTACGCATCCCATGAGCCAGACCGTCGACCGCGCGCTGAGCATCCTGCCGCTGCTCGCCGAGGGCCCCGCCGACCTCGGGCAGGTCGCCGACCGCCTCGGCGTCCACAAGTCCACCGCGCTCCGGCTCCTGCGCACGCTCCACGAGCACGGCCTCGTCCACCGCCAGGCCGACCAGCGCTACCGCCTCGGCGCCCGTCTCTTCGCCCTCGCCCAGGAGGCCGTCGAGAACCTCGACATACGGGAGATCGCCCACCCCTATCTCGTCGACCTCAACGAGAAGTGCGGGCACACCGTGCACCTCGCCGTGTACGAGGAGAACGAGGTCCTCTACATCGACAAGGTCGAGAGCCGCTACCCGGTGCGCATGTACTCGCGTATCGGAAAGCCCGTCGCCATCACGGTCGCCGCCGTCGCCAAGCTGATCCTCGCCGACCTGCCGGAGGCCGAGCGGCGCGCGCTCGCCGAGAAGCTCGACTACCCCATGTACACGGCCCGTTCGATCCCGAACCCCGCCGCCTTCCTCAAGGAGCTGGCGACCGTACGCGAACAGGGCTGGGCCACCGACCTCGGTGGCCACGAGGAGTCCATCAACTGCGTGGCCGCGCCCATCCGCGGTGCGGACGGACGGGTCGTAGCCGCCATGTCCGTCTCCGCGCCGAACGTCGTCGTCACCGCCGAGGAACTCCTCACGCTGCTCCCGCTGGTGCGCCGCACCGCCGACGCCATCAGCCGCGAGTACTCGGGCAGTGCCCCCGCGAGGGACATCCCGGCCCCGTAAGCCCGGTGCCGTGAACCCGGCCCACAAAGCCCCGTAAGCCCGTAAGAGAAATGAGCGCCATGACCGAGAAGACCGCCCTCACCCCGGCGACCCACACCACCCCGCCCGCCAAGTTCTCGCACGGAGTCAAGAAGGGGAACATCCTTCAGGTCGCCGGCCAGGTCGGCTTCCTTCCGGCCGTCGAGGGCGAGGCCCCGAGGCCCGCCGGGCCGACCCTGCGCGAGCAGACCCTGCAGACCTTCGCCAACGTCAAGTCGGTCCTCGAAGAGGGCGGCGCGACCTGGGACGACGTGATGATGATGCGCGTCTACCTCACGGACGTGGACCACTTCGCGGAGATGAACGAGATCTACAACGCGTACTTCGAGGAGCAGGGCCTGAAGCAGCCCCCGGCCGCCCGTACGACCGTCTACGTCGGCCTGCCCAAGGGCCTCCTCATCGAGATCGACGCGCTGGCCGTCCTCGGCTGACACCGCTCACCCCCGTCCCCCTCTGCCGTCGCCTGCCTCTCGTCGCCGCCGACGGCCACCAGCCCGCCGAACACCCCCCGGCCCACCCGGCCGTCCCCGTCGCTCCCGGGACCATCTCGCCCGGGAGCTGACACCTCTCGACTCCCCGCACGCCGTACATCCCGGCACGGCGCCCACACCCAGGGCGCCGTGCCGCGATCCTCCCTGCCCGAAAGCGTCATGGAAGTACGAGGTCCCCCTCCATGTCCCTGCCCCTGTCCCCACTCGCGGCGACCGCTCCCGCCGTGACCCCGCCCCACACCGGCGGTCTCCTCGCCATCGTCGACGGAACCGCGGGCCTGCTCACGGTCGCGGCGCTCGGCATCGTGCTGCTGCTCTTCCTGATCATCAAGGTCAGACTGCAGCCGTTCGTCGCGCTGCTCGCCGTGTCCATAGCCGTCGGCCTCGCAGCCGGACTGTCCGTCACCGAACTCTTCGGCACCGTCCAGAGGTCCGACGCCGTCTCGCTCATCGAGACCGGCATGGGCGGCATCCTCGGGCATGTGGCGATCATCATCGGCCTGGGCACGATGCTCGGCGCGATCCTCGAGGTCAGCGGTGGTGCGGAGGCGCTCTCGTCCCGTCTGCTGAACCTGTTCGGGGAGAAGCGCGCACCGCTCGCCATGGGCCTCACCGGCCTGATCTTCGGTATCCCGGTCTTCTTCGACGTCGGCATCTTCGTCCTCGCGCCGATCGTGTACGCCGCCGCCAAGCGGTCCGGCAAGTCGATCCTGCTGTACTGCATGCCGCTGCTCGCCGGCCTGTCGATGACCCACGCGTTCCTGCCGCCGCACCCCGGCCCGGTGGCCGCCGCGGGTCTGCTCAAGGTGGATCTGGGCTGGGTCATCCTGATGGGCATCGCCTGCGGCATCCCGGCCGTGCTCGCCGCCTGGGCGTACTCCGCGTGGATCGGCAACCGCATCTTCGTACCCGTCCCGCAGGACATGGTCGAGGCCGCCGAAGAGGCCAAGGCCGCCGTCGTCGCCGAGCAGGAGGCCGCGGGCGGCCAGGCGTCCGAGGAGCCCGTCCCGCTGGGCACCGTCTTCCTGATCACCGGCACCCCGCTGATCCTGATCCTGGCCGCCACCTTCTCCTCGATCGCCTTCGACCCCTCCACCGGCCGCTCGGTCGTCGAGTTCTTCGGCCACCCGTTCGTGGCGCTGACCATCGCCCTGCTCATGGCGTACTACCTGCTGGGCATCCGCCGCGGCTGGTCCCGCAAGTCCCTCGAGCGGGTGTCGACTTCGTCGCTGAAGCCGGTCGGCAACATCCTGCTGGTGGTCGGGGCGGGCGGCATCTTCGGTGCTGTCCTCAAGGGCAGCGGTGTGGCCCAGGCGCTGTCCGACACGTTCAGCGACATCGGTCTGCCGATCATCGTCCTCGCCTATCTGATCTCGCTGGTCCTGCGCGTCGCCCAGGGCTCGGCCACGGTCGCGATCGTCACCACGGCGGGCATCGTCCTGCCGCTCATCGAGGCGGGCCACCACTCGCAGCCCTTCGTGGCCCTGGTCATCATGGCCATCTCGGCGGGTTCGATCTTCGCCTCGCACGTCAACGACGGCGGCTTCTGGATCGTCGCGAAGTACTTCGGGATCTCCGAGCGGGACACCCTGAAGTCCTGGACGGTTCTGGAATCCGTTCTGTCGGTGGCCGGTTTCGCGATGGCGGCGGTGCTGAGCCTCTTCGTATAGCCGCACTTCTTCGCAGAGGCGTGTAAACGGCTGTTCCGGTACGGCAGTTCGGCCCGTACCGGAACAGCCCGGGCTCTCCCCTCCGGGCAATCGGGGGGTCGGGCACCACGGGTACAGGATCGTCGTCCATACTGCCGCCGTGGAGCAGCGAAGAGGTCCGAACATTCAGCCCGTGCAGGCCGCCGCGACCGATCCGGCGTACGTCCCCGGCATCACGACTCCCCACCTCGCCGCCGATCAGGACGAAGCGGAGTCGTCGGTGGACACCGCGACGGAGACGGAGCCCGGGGACGCGGTCGCCGAGGAGAACGCCGCCGCCGCGGAGGAAGCCGAGGTCTCCGAGACCGCGGAGGCGGTCGACGCCGACGGCGGCGACGCAACCTCCAAGGCTCCGGAAGCCGAGGAGTCCGGCGAGCCTGACGATTCCGACGACTCCGCCGAACCGGACGCCGCCGAGGCATCCGCCGAGGGCGATGCCGACAGCGCCGCGGACGCCGCATCCGGCGACGACGACCCGGTCTTCGAGGCATCCGACCGCCGCGGGTCCATCACCGCGGACCGCGCCGGAGTACATCTCCGCCTGGACGACCAGGAATGCGAGTTCCGCTGGGACGAGATCGGCGCGGTCGAGATCGAGACGTCCCGGTTCGGGCGCTGGTTCACGGTCACCGTCCACACGCCGGACCGCCGCTGGTACCCGGCCGACATCGAGGTCAAGGACAAGAGCCGCATCAAGGAGTGGACGGACCAGCTCGACGCGGTCCTGGACGCCTACTTCGAGGACGAGCCCGAGGACGAGCCCGAGAACGAGCCTGAGGGCGCCGACGAGACCGACAAGACCGAGGTCGGCGCTGAGGCCGAGGACAGCGACGAAGCCGAGGCACGCGACGAGGCCAAGGTCGGCGCCGGCGACAAGGACGACTGACGGCCTGGTCATGCCTGGCTGAGCCAGGCCGGCCGATCGCTCCCGTGAGGGCCATGCGGGGCACCCGCTCCACCGGATGCCCCGCCGGCCCGCCCCTCATGGCCCGGATCTAGCGGCCCTCGTGCCACTTCTCACTGGTGGCGATCTTCTTCAGCTGGTCCAGGGTCAGGGCGGGCGCCTCACGTGTGGCCTCGCCGTGCAGATCGGCGGCGTTGGAGGCCGAGATCACCACGCGGTCGCCGTTCGGCCGCAGGACGTCGACGGTCCGCACGACGACTCCCGTGCGGCCCTTTTCGTCAGGTGCCTCCTGCGTCAGCACGAGCGTGCCGTCCTGCAGTTTCTCGGCCCCTGTCATGTGGCCGCTCAGCAAATCACCCATGTTCGACTGCACGTTGATCTGGATCATGCTCTCGCCCTTGCCGTCATCGACGACGACATATGCGTATTCGGGCTCCTGGCCGCCCTTCGCGGTCACCTTCAGGTTGTCGGGGAGCAGCGAGACGAGTGTCGTCCCGACCGACGCGACGTCGGCACCCGGAGACGTGCTGGTGCTGCTCTCCGGCTCCGGGGCCCCCTTGGCGTCCTCGGGGATGGCGTCGATGACCGTGCGCCAGGCGGTGGCGGTGGCCACTTCCTTCAACTGGGCCGTGGACAAGGGCGGTTCGTCCCTGGTGATCGGCGCGTCCTTCTCGGCCTCGGCGTTCCACTCGCTCACGGTGACGTGGTGTCCCTGCGGGGTGACGAGTGACGCGTACCAGTACTTCGTGTCCACGCGGCGGTCCGGGTACTCGTACCCCTTGAAAAGCATGAGCTTCGAGCCGTCGGGCAGAGTGCTCGCGGTGCACGCGTCGTACGGGACCAGCCTCTTGTCCGGGCATTCGGTCCACTCGCCGGCCTGCTCGCTCCCCGGCTGGATCCGGTTCAGGGAGACCCCGACGGCCGCACCGCCCTTGCCGTCGTCGTACACGACCTGGGCGTACGGCATCGGCAGCCCCCCCTCCTTGCTTTCACCGGTGCCCCGGCCCTGCTCCTCGCTGAACTTCCCTGCAGGGAGCAGCTTCTTGAGGGTGCGGACCAGGTCGGCGCCGGAGACCTCGCCGTCGTTCTTGGCGGGCGGCGAAGGCGTCGTCCGGCCGGCGGCCACGGACGCCTGCTGTCCGCCCCCGTCGCCGCCCCACGGCACGAGCAGCGTCCCGCCCACGCCCACGAGGGCGACTGCGGCCACGCCTCCCGCGACGGCGGCCCTGCGCCGCAGCAGGAGCCTGCGCCCACGTGCCGCGCCGGCGGCGGCGACGGCGCTCCGGTCGGTGTCGAAGCCGCCACCGGCGTGGCGGATGGCTTCGCCGAGCCGGTCTTCGAAGCGGTCGCTGTGTTCTTTGTGATCTTCAACAGACATGGCAAACCACCGTCTCTGCGAGCGTCGTTGGTATGGAGAGGAAGGTGCGGCCGGTCAGGGCGCCGTGTACTCGCTGAGGCTGTCGCCCAGCAGCACGCGCAGCCTGGCGAGGGCACGGACGCAGCGGGTACGCACCGCGGCCGAGCTGGCGTTCATCACGTCGGCGGTCTGCTCGATGCTGCGGTCCTCCCAGTAGCGCAGGACGACCACGGCCCGGTCCTTGGCGGGCAGTCGGCCCAGTGCCTCGACGAGCGTCAGCCGCAGCGGCGTGTCGGCGTCGGCGGCACGTGGGTCGGGCAGGTCGGGCAGGACGTCCGTGGCGCGTTCACTGCTGCTACGGCGCCGCTGGTGGGCGAGGAACACACGGGTGAGGACGGTCTGGGCGTACCCGGCCGGGTTGTCGGCCCGGGAGACCCGTCTCCAGCCGACGTACAGCCGGCCCAGCGTCTCCTGGACCAGATCCTCGGCGAGATACGTGTCACCGGCCGTGAGCAGACATGCGGACCGGTAGAGATGCCCGGCCCGTGCCGCGGCGAACTCCGCGTACTCGTCTGCTCGAGTCTGTCTCATACTCTGTCCCCCCGCGTCGTCCCGGACCGCCTTCACCTCATTGATGCGGTGGACCCCACGGAATGTTTCATCGCGGGCGGACGCTCACTGCGCCCCCGAGCCGGTGTCGGTCAGCGGTCCCCCTGCCCCTGCAACCGGTCCGCTGTCCAGCCCACCGCGCACCCCGCCAGCAGCACCGCGCTGGACATCCCCAGGTCGAGTGCGCCGAAGCCGGGGCGGTTCCAGTGGAGGGTGAGGGTGAGGAGCTGGGCGGCCGTCGGGACGGCGAGGGCGGCGATCGCGTGGCGCAGCAGACGGTCGCGCTGGGGCTCGGGATGGGCGCGGGCCGCGGCCCAGGTGGTGAGTGCGAGGCACACCAGGTTCGGCAGGTGGACGAGAACCACGGCGCCGCCGAAGGAGCGCGGGCCGCGCGGTCCGACGAACGTGTCGTAGACCAGGGACATCTGCACGTACTCGGAGACGGCGAGCACGACGACGCCCGCCGCCCACGCGCGCGTGAACGCGAAGAC
The DNA here is from genome assembly GCF_053594815.1 of Streptomyces sp. NPDC002577. Taxonomy (NCBI): domain Bacteria; kingdom Bacillati; phylum Actinomycetota; class Actinomycetes; order Kitasatosporales; family Streptomycetaceae; genus Streptomyces; species Streptomyces sp. NPDC002577. The sequence goes on from NZ_JBSFWK010000028.1 coordinate 68,999, forward strand.
GTCTCCCTTGCGGTCGTTGCGCGACGTGACCGTGGACGTGGACGCGCCGTAGTACGGCATCACTTGCCTCCGGAGTACGGGCAGGGCATGTCAGCTGCCTCCTGTCACCTGGTAGAGAAAGACGGCCGTGAAGCCGAGCGTGGCCATGCCGCATCCGGCGACCAGCGCAAGGCACTGCAGGACCGGCGACCAGCTGCCGCGGCCCGCTATGGTCGCCGTCCGCTCGGGATCGCGCGGGTCGTAGGCGACCGTGACCTCGGCGCCCTCCTTCACCGACCAGCCCGCGAGGTCCTCGAACTCGATGTCGCGGCCGTCGGCCGTCCGGAAGGCGAAGAAGTGCCGCGTCGCATCCGAGCGGTTGTACGGCTCGGTCTCGACGCGGACGCAACGCCCCGTGGTCCGCGTGCCGCTCCGCATCATCCGCGCGACGGTCACCAGACGGCGGGCGTACTTCAGCGTCAGCCAGCCGAAGAAGACCACGAGGGCCCCGACGACGACGTACCCGGAACCGGGGATCTCCATGGTCAGTGCACCTGCACCGAGTCGATGATCTTCTTGAGTGCGGCGTCGTCCAGCGCACCCTTCTGCGCGTCGATGCGGACCGCGAAGGTCTTCTTCTGCGAGTCGAGCCCGGTGAGGATCACGCCGTGGATCCGTGTGCCCTTCGGCGGCGTGTTCTTCTCGCCGGTCGAGCTGAACTCGAAGTCCACCCGCCGGGCGTCGTCCGCCCCGGCCAGCTTCACGTCCTTCTCGCCCTGGAGGGTCGACCCGAGCTGCACACCGGCCTCGGCGCCGATGGCCGCCTCCTCGGCCGAGTCGGCGTTCGTGAAGTCCAGCTGCACCGTGATCGTGGAGACGGTGGTGCCGTTCTCGGTACGGACCGCAGCGGCCGCGTTGTGCTTGCTGCGCTCGGCGGCGCTCTGCTCCACGTATCCGCCGGAGCCCTTGGGGTACGAGACGTCCACGCCCTTCGTCTTCAGCGTTCCCCAGCCGCTGGGCACCGAGCCCGCCTCCTGGTCGCCCCCGCCACACCCGGTGAGGAGCAGGGCGGCGGCGCACACCCCGCAGACGAGGCCGGCGAAGGCTCCGCCCCTCCTGCGGCTGTCTGCGTCACTGCGGCCGTTCCGTGCCTGCGTACGGGCGGCATTCCTGCTGTTCATATGCGATCGCTCCCTGGCCTGCCCTGGTCCCGGTCCCTGATCACTGCGCACAGTAGCTGTAGGGAACGTACGACCGGTGTCCGTTCCGAGGGGCGCCCAGGAACTGCGCGTCGTTGAGCATCTCCTCCTTCTTCTCGGTGCTCACCGAGAAGCCGAGGCTCAGCCCGAGGTTCAGCTCGAAGCCGTACTCCGCCGCCTCCGTCTGGCCCGTGTACACCGTCTTGCTGGACTTGCCCTTGTCGAAGAGCAGCTGCCCGAACGGGTCGTCGGCGCCCGGCCGCGACGTCGGCGCGTGGTCGTCGAACATGTATGCGAAGGGGGCCGCGTTGTCGCCGTAGCCGTCGAGCCACTGCTGCGCGATCGCACGGTCGGCGTCGCCCTCGGTGCCCGGGTCGAAGCTGACGGAGTTGGTGACGACCTCGATGCCGGTCTGGTTGTCGGTTCCCTTGGCGCCGGCGCTGCCGCCCCGCTTGTCGTTCCCGCTCTTGCCGTTGTCGCCGCCGACCTTGGCGCCGTCCTTGGTGGCGCCCTTCTCGACGGTGCGCGTCATGTCGATGCGGATCAGCTTTCCGGTCTTCTTGTCGTGGGTGACGGTGATGGTGCCGGTCTGCGTGGTCGACGCGGAGGCCTCACCGCTGAGGGGCCCGGCCTCGTACCCGAGCTTGGTGCCGTACTCGATGGCCGCGGAGTACGTGTACGACTTGGTGTTCTTGTACTTGTTGTCGGTCCAGGTGACCTCGGGCGCGAACTTGAAGTTGCCGCCGAGCGTGGCGCTGAGCTTCTTCTCGTCGCCCGCCGACAGCTTCATGCCGCCCGCCGCCGACGCCTCGAACCCGACCTTGCCGTAGGAGATCTGCCGGTCGCCGCCCAGGCCCTTCTCGACCCGCTCGCGGGTCTCCTCCTCGTCCTTGAGCGGGCCCTTGCCGAAGAGGTACATGATGCTGTCGCCGAGGCTGGCATCCGCGCCGCCGGGGGACTGGCGCCGGATCTCGTACATCTGCAGCTTCTCGATGTCGTCCCGGAACCTCTTGGCCTCGTCCTCGCTCTCGAACACCCAGGTGTCCCCGTTGGTCACCTTGATGCCCGCGCCGAGCTCGACCTTGTCCGAGCCGAACTTGCCGACCTTGGCGCCCGGCTTCCAGTCCTTCTTCGCGGCGACGGACGCGGCGTCGGTGAACGTCATGTACACCAGCTCGTCCTTGTCGTCGACCTTGCCGTCCTTGTTGACGTCGGTGTTGGCCTTGAACCGCTGCTCCTGGAACCCGTACTCCTTGCCGAACTCGATGAACAGCACCTTGGCCTTGGCGCCGGCCTTGTCGGTGAGGGTGGAGATCTGGCAGAGGGGAGGCTCGAAGTCGGCGTCGGTGAGGGGCTTTCCGGCGCCCGGTCCGGACGACCCGCAGTCGCTGCCGCCCAGTGCGCGGCAGACGTGCTGAGCGAAGCTCCCGGCGATCCGCTGACCGACCTCGGTGGCGAGAAGCGCGCTGACGATCGCCACCATCACGATGACCGCGCCGACGTATTCGAGTGCGCCGGCACCCCGGTCGTTCCCTCTGAACGCCGGTCTGCATGCCGGCGGTCTGCCGTCCCCCACGCCCACTTCTGCACCCCTCGCACCAGTCCGCTGTGGCGCTCGGAGGCTAAGCGCGGGCGGTGCGGGCGGACATGGGCCCGCGGGCCCAAGACGAGGCCCAAAGCTCTGACTCTGGCCGAGATCGAGGCGAACGTATCCCCACACAGTGAGGAAGCACGTTTTCTGGGCTGTATGTCATGGATAAAGTGCTGATGCAGGTGGACGGAACAGTGAACGCCGACGACCGCCGGGTCCACCGGTGATCGAGGAGAACTACGGGGAACGGGGAACCCGAAGTGCCGACCGCGATAGCAGTCACCAGTACCGATCTGGTGCTACCGGCCACGGACCAGCAGACGCCCACGGCGGCGTTACTGCGCCCGCCGCACGAGCAGCCGCTCGAGGCGGCTCTCGGCGATATGCACATGCTGATCGAGCAGTTCGGACACGTGGTGGTGGTCCATCCGACGACGCTGGACGTGGCGTACGAGCGGCGGCTGCACACCGTGCGGTCGATCCTCGAGAGCGACCGCATCGCCGTCATCAAGTCGGAACTGCCACCGCTGGGCGTCGCGGTGCTCGTGCGTCAGCTGCGCCAGATCTCCGTCTGCGACTTCAGCGCGGGCGTCGTGGCCGCCGCGTCCCGGCTCCTGCCCTACTACATCCACGCCGGTGCCGTACTGAACTCGGTCGCCAGGCTCGACCACGTCCCCGTCGACCTCAAGACGCACGCCAAGTCCTGGGTGCCCGGCTCCCAGTTCGGCGTCGTCGCGGCCCCGAACCCCCAGCTGGTCCGGCTCGGCCCCGCCGCCCGGCTGGCCGGACCCAACTACCCCACGCACCTCGCCGTCGCCCGGGGCCAGTTCCAGTCCGACTGGGTCACCGGGACGCTCGCCCCGTCCTGGCAGGTGCAGCGTGTGCAGGAGGTGCAGCTGCCCGCCGACTCGGCCCGCTGGTGGGGCACGTCGAAGCTGATCGAGTTCGCCACGCACCTGCCCGATCTCTACACGCTCTACCAGCTCGTCGCGTCGGTGCGGCGCGAGCGCTGCGGCTGGTGCGACATGGAACTCATCGGCGACCGCTGCTGCTTCTGCACCGCGCCGCTCACTCCGCCCGAGAACCAAACCGGCGCCTCTGGTGTCCCTACCCACGGGGCGCAGGCACCCCGCACGTCATAACCGTGCACGAGCCCCTCGCACCGTCCCGTCCCCGTCCCCCGTCTTTCGTCTCTGCCTCCGTCCCCCCATACGAGCCGTGTGAGATGCACGACCGTCAACGGTCCAGATCCCGAACGAGGTTCATCCGCTCATGAATTCCCGTCAGCGTCGCGGCGTCATACTCCTGCTCATCTCGGTCCTGTGCGCCTTCGCCGCCTTCGTCGGCGTCCTGTCCGTGATCAGCGATGTGGATTCGAAGGTGGGCCCCGAAGTCGCGGCGTACGAAGTGAAGTCGGACATCGCGCCGTACACCGAACTGAACAGCAGCGCCTTCCAGAAGGTGAAGATGCCGAAGCGCTGGCTGCCCGACACGGCCGTCACCGACCTCTCCCAGATCAGCGGGAAGATCGCCGTCACGACGCTGCGCAAGGGTTCGCTGCTGCAGAGCGACATGATCGTCAAGCAGCCCGCGCTCAAGGCCGGTGAGCAGGAGATCGCCATCATGATCGACGCCGAGACCGGCGTCGCGGGCAAGATCACCCCCGGCTCCACCGTGAACATCTACGCGACCTTCGGTGGCCAGACCGACCGCGAGAAGCCCATGTCGCGGATCATCGTGCCGAACGCGCGCGTCCTGGACGTCGGAAGGCTCACCGCGCTCGAGCCGAAGAGCGACAACCAGAACGCGCCGACGGAGGCCGTCCCGATCACCTTCGCCCTCGACACCAAGGACGCCCAGCGCGTCGCCTACGCCGAGTCCTTCGCCGAGCACGTGCGGCTCGCCCTCGTCGCGCCCGGCAGCGACACCACCATCCCCCCGGGAGACCGCTCGTACTCCCTCGACGAGGACAAGTGAGGTTCGGATGAGCAGAGGACGAGTGAGGTTCGGATGAGCACGAGGATCCTCCCGGCGGTGGGTGACTTCGACGCGGCCCGGTCGATCACCACACTGCTCAGCCAGCTGCCCGACGCCGAACCGGCGGCGCCCGTCGGCGACTCCACGTCGCTGCTCGACACGCTCGCCCGGCTCGCGTCGGAGTCGCTGGAGGAGGTGCCCGAGGTCGTCCTGGTCCACGAACGGATCGGACCGGTGCCGGCGCTCGAGCTGATCCGGGAGATCGCCCTGCGCTTCCCGGCGGTCGGGGTCATCCTCATCACCGCCGACGCGAGCCCGGGTATCTTCACCGCGGCCATGGACTCCGGCGCGCGCGGCGTCGTCGCGCTGCCGCTGAGCTACGAGGAGCTCGCCGGCCGGGTGCAGACCGCGGCCCAGTGGTCGGTGGGTGTCCGGCGCCATCTCGGCAGCGGCTCCGACATCCCCACAGGGCCCGGCGGCACCGTGGTCACCGTCTCCGGTGCCAAGGGCGGTGTCGGCACGACCGTCGTCGCCGTCCAGCTCGCCCTGGCGGCGCGGGCCTCGGGCAGCACCGTCGCCCTCGTCGACATGGACCTGCAGGCCGGCGACATCGCCTCGTATCTGGACGTGCAGTTCCGCCGGTCTCTCGTCGACCTTGCATCGGTCACGGACATCTCGCCACGCGTGCTGCAGGACGCCGTGTTCAACCACACCACCGGCATGGCGCTGCTGCTCGCGCCCGGCGAGGGCGAGCGGGGCGAGGAGGTCGCCGACCGCTCCGTACGCCAGATCGTGAGCGCCCTGCGCTCGCGGTACGAGGTCGTGGTCATCGACTGCGGCACCCAGATGAACGGGGCCAACGCGGCGGCCATCGAGATGGCGGAGACGGCCCTGCTCGTCACCACGCCCGACGTGGTGGCGGTGCGCGCGGCCAAGCGCATCGTGCGGATGTGGGGGCGGTTGCAGATCCGCAAGGCCGAGGAGACGGTCACCCTCATCAACCGCTACATACGCAACACCGAGATCCAGCCGGCCCTCGTCCAGAAGATCACCGGTACGAACGTGGCCCCGGTCGCCGTGCCCGCGAACTTCAAGGAGCTCCAGCCCGTCGTGGACGCGGGCCGTATGCAGGACTTGGACGCCAAGTCCACGGTGAAGCAGGCGCTGTGGGCCCTGGCGGGCGAGCTCGGCCTGGTCAAGGCGCCCGCGGGCGCGGCGGGCAAGGGCGGCCGGTTCCGGGGCAACGACCGGGGGTCGTTCGGTCTTCGCCGCCGCGGCTGGGGCGGCGGCACCGATCCGCAGACGACGAGAGACAGCTGAGGGGGGCGAGAGGAGCCATGAGGGTCCCAGGCATACACCGGCGCTTACGCACGATTCGGGTCGGCCGTCGCACGCTCACGACAGGCGACAACCGCCTGCGCCGGGCGCTCGACGACCGAGGCCAGCTGGCGCTGGAGTTCACCGCCATGACGCCGGTCATCCTGGCCACCGTCATCGTGCTCTGGCAGGCGGTGCTGGTCGGCTACACCTTCGTGCTCGCGGGCAACGCGGCCGACAGGGCCGTGCACGCGGGAGCCCAGGCCGACCCCTGGAAGGGCCGCGACCAGGCCTGCCGGAAGGCGGGCGAGCAGGACCTCCCGCCCGCGTGGCGCGACGGCGCCGACATCGGCTGCCGCGTCGACGGCGACCTCGTCAAGGCCCACGCCGACCTGAAGGTGCCGCTTCTCTTCCCCGGCTTCGTCAACATGCCCCTCACCGTTCCCGGCACGTCCGCCGCAGCGAAGGAGAGCTGAGCCATGGCGAACCGAACGGAAGGCACCGTGGGGGTACCTCCCATGCCCTTGAGGCAATGGGGGAGCACCGGTGAACGCCTCAGCCCGGTACGCCGCCGCGAACGCGGCCAGGTGGCCATCGAGTACGTCGGTCTGCTGCCCGTCCTGCTGCTCGTGGGCCTGCTCGCCGTCCAGCTGGGACTCGCCGTCTACGCCGCCCAGCAGGCCGGCACCGCTGCCCGGGCCGCAGCCCGCGTCGCATCCCACGACAACACGGACGTCGACTACCGCACGGCGGGCCGGGACGCCGTCAGCGACTGGCTGGACGTCCAGGTCCAGCTCGACCCGGTGGGCGCCTTCGACGAGGTGAAGGTCACCGCCGAGGTCGGCGTCCCCTCCGTCATCCCGGGAGTCGGATTCGGCGAGGCGAGGCGTTCGGTCACCATGCCGCGCGACTAGCGCGGCTACCGCGACCAGCGGCACGAACGGCATCCCCGTCACCCCCACGAGGAGTCACGCACATGAGCCTGCGGGCCCGCATCAGCAACCCCGAGCCGCAGAGCGGCCACAACGAGGAGAACCACCTCGTCGGCGTCTACCGTGCCAAGCTCCTGGAAGAGATCGACCTCGCGGAGATGTCGTCGCTCGCGCTGGCCGACCGCCGCATCCGCCTCGAACGGGTGCTCGGCCACATCATCTCGCGCGAGGGCCCCGTCCTCTCCACGCACGAGCGGTCCGCGCTGATCCGGCGCGTCGTCGACGAGGCGCTGGGCCTCGGCATCCTGGAGCCGCTGCTCGAGGACGCGTCCATCAGCGAGATCATGGTGAACGGCCCGGACCAGGTCTTCGTCGAGCGCGGCGGCCGCCTGGAGCAGCTCCCGATGCGCTTCAGCTCGCAGGAGCAGTTGATGCAGACCATCGAACGCATCGTCTCCACCGTCAACCGCCGCGTGGACGAGGCGAACCCGATGGTCGACGCCCGCCTGCCGTCCGGAGAGCGCGTCAACGTCATCATCCCGCCGCTGTCGCTCTCGGGCCCGGTCCTCACCATCCGGCGCTTCCCCCGCGCCTTCACGCTCCAGGAGATGATCAACCTCGGCTCGCTCGACGAGCACATGATGATGCTGCTCACGAGCCTGGTGCGGGCCAAGTTCAACATCATCGTCTCGGGCGCCACCGGCACGGGAAAGACGACGCTCCTCAACGCCCTGTCGGGCCTGATCCCCGACGGCGAGCGCATCATCACCATCGAGGACTCCGCGGAGCTCCAGCTCCAGCAGAGCCACGTCATCACCCTGGAGTCCCGGCCCCCGAACGTCGAGGGCAAGGGCCGCATCACCATCCGAGACCTCGTCCGCAACTCGCTGCGTATGCGCCCCGACCGCATCATCGTCGGTGAGGTCCGCGGCGGCGAGACGCTCGACATGCTCCAGGCCATGTCGACCGGTCACGACGGCTCGCTCGCGACCGTCCACGCCAACAGCGCCGAGGACGCCCTGATGCGTCTGCAGACCCTGGCGTCGATGTCGGAGGTCGAGATCCCGTTCGTGGCGATCAAGGACCAGATCAACAGCGCCGTCGAGGTGATCGTGCAGCTGACCCGGTTCGCCGACGGCGCCCGCCGGATCACCGAGATCGCCTTCGTCGACTCCCACGGCCGCGAGGAGTACCGCATGTCGACGGCGTGCCGCTTCAACGCCCAGCCCATGGCCGGGGACGGACGCATCCACGGCAAGTTCGAGTACTTCCCGCTGTCGCGCCGGATCGCCGACCGGCTGTACATGAGGAACGAAGCCATCTCGCCCGTCTTCGGCGTCGCGGACGCGCAGACCCAGCCCCTCAGGCGCTCGCCGCCGCTGTGACCGCACGCCGGTCCGCCGCCCGACGCCCCACCCCGCCTCCCCGCTCCCCGTCCCCGAACCCCCGCCCCGGAGAAAGCCCGTCCCCATGGATCTCTCACTTCTGACGATCGGAGCCACGCTGCTGACCTGCGTGCTCGCCGTCATCGGGTTGCACAGCTACTCGGCGGGCAAGGCCCAGCGGCAGGCACTCGTCGACCGGCTCAGCGCCACCGGCCAGATCCCCATCGTCACCGGCCGCCGACGCCGCTTCCGCACCGTCGACCGCCGGCTGCGCGGCACCGGACTCGGCCGGCGTATCGAGCGCAAGATCGCGACGACCGGCCTCGACATCACGCCGGGCGAGTACTTCGTCTACGTCGTTGCCGCGCTGCTCGGCGTCTACATCGTCGCCGACTCCCTCTTCGCACCGTTCTTCGGCGTCATCGCCGCGGTCATCGGGCTCTGGGGCGCCAACGCCTTCCTCAACTGGCAGCGCAACAAGCGCACCGAGGCGTTCATCGCCCAGCTCCCCGAGCTGACCCGCATCCTCGCCAACGCCACCCAGGCGGGCCTCGCGCTGCGTACGGCGATCGCGATGGCCGCCGAGGAGCTGGACGATCCGGCGGGCGAGGAGCTACGGCGGGTCGCGGACCAGCTGGCCGTCGGGCACTCCCTCGACGACGCCATGAACGAGCTGGCCGAACGGCTCCCGTCGCGCGAGCTCACCGTCCTGGTCACGACGCTGATCCTGTCCAACCGGGCGGGCGGCACCATCGTCTCCAGCCTGCGCAACCTCACCGAGACGCTGGAGGAGCGCAAGGAGACCCGGCGCGAGGTCACCACGCTGCTGTCCCAGGTGAAGGTCACCGCCGTCGCGGTCCCCGTCCTGGGCCTCGGCTTCCTGCTGATCATCAACAGCATGCGGGCGGGCGCCCTCGACGACATGACGGGCTCCTTCGTCGGCAAGGTCGCCGTGATCGTCTCGGCCGGCCTCTACGGGCTCGGCTTCTTCCTCATCAACCGCATGACCCGCATCCGCATCTGACGAGCGCCCAGGAAAGCTCAGCAAGCTCAGCAAGCTCAGCAAAGCCCAGGAAGCCCAGCAAGCCCAGCAAACCCAGGAAAGGAGGACACGCGATGGATCTGCTGCTCGCCCTCGTCATCGGGCTCTCCGTCTTCGGCGCGTTCAAAGGCATACGCCTCTACCGCGCCGACGCCAGACTCCCCGACGACCTCGCCGTGGCCCTCGAGGTCGGATCGTCGCGGACCACCGCCACGGGCTCCGCCATCGACCGGATCGGCATGCGGTACGCGCCCCGGGTGCTGCGCATGATGGGCCCCAAGCGCGTCGACCAGGTGCGCCGCAAGCTCGACATGGCGGGCAACCCCGGCGGTATGACCGTCGACCGGTACGCCGCCCGCCGCGCCGTCTACACCGGCCTCGGCTCCATCACCGCCCTGGTGATGCTGATGAACGGCCAGGTGTTCCTGGCCGTCCTCTTCGCCCTCTACGGCTTCTTCTGGACCGAGGTCCTGATCCGCTCCGCGATCGGCCGCAGGAAGGACGACATCGAGCGGACCCTGCCCGACTTCCTCGACGTCCTCGCCGTCGTCGTCTCCGCGGGCCTCGGCTTCCGCCAGGCCCTGGAGCGGGTCTCGGAGAAGTACCAGGGGCCCTGGGCCGACGAACTGCGCATCACGCTGCGCCAGATGGACATGGGCGTCAGCCGCCGCGAGGCCTTCGACCAGCTGCGCAAACGCAACGACTCGGAGCAGGTCTCGATGTTCGTGTCGGCGCTCCAGCAGGGCGAGGAACTGGGCGCCCCCATCGTCGACACGCTCATCCAGATCGCCAACGACATGCGCCGCACCGACGCGCAGAACGCCCGCCGCAAGGCGTCCAAGGCCGTGCCGAAGGCCACGCTCATCGTCACGAGCGTCATGCTCCCCGCCACGATGATCCTGATCGGCGTCGGCTTCTACTACGCGTCGGGCGTCGACTTCAACGACATCCTCGGCGGCTGAGGCGGCTGAGCAGGGAAGGAGGCGAGTGCAGTGTTCCAGCAGTTCACCCCGGCCCCGGCGCTGACCGGGGGCTCGGCCCCGAGCGGCCCCGAGGCGGCACCCGGCCATGTGCCCGCGCTGCCGATCCAGGTCAACGCGCTCCAGGCGCTGTGCCGTCAGCTCTTCGCCTTCCGGCTGGCGATGACGGCGCTCGCCGCCCCGTTCGCGCTCTCCGCGACCCACTCGGGCCTGTCCGGCTGGCTGGTCGGCTCGGCCGTGCTGGTCACCGTGATGGTCAGCTATGTGCTGCTGCGGGACTGGGAGCGGTTCGGCCCCGTCCTGCTGCGCCACCCCTCGCTGCTCGCCCTCGACATGCTCTTCGGCGCGCTGCTGCTGTTCAGCGCCTCGCCGAACTCGACCCTCGCGTTCGTCTCGATCTGCACCCCGCTCCTCGCCGGCCTCGTCTACAGCTGGCGCGGCGCCGGCTTCTTCGCCGCACTCCAGGTACTGCTCCTCGGCGCCGCGTACGGCGTGAACGAGCAGGTCGACGCGGGCGCCTCCGCCCTGCTGCTGGCCGGACTCTGCTTCATCGCGGGCGCGGTCGGCAGCACGCTGCGGAGCCTGCTGCTCCGCTTCGGCACCGCGTCGCAGGCCCTGACGGAGACCCGCGCCCGGCTCGCCGTCAGTGAGGCGGTCGAGGGCGAACGCGCACGCCTCGCCCGCGAGATGCACGACTCGGTCGCGAAGACCCTGCACGGGCTCGCGCTCGCCGCCGACGGCCTCGCCGCATCCGCCGGCCGCATGGACCCGCTCACCGTCAAGCACCAGGCCGAACTCGTCGCACGCTCGGCCCGCCGCGCCGCGTCCGAGTCCCGCGAACTCCTGTCGGACCTGCGCCGTGAGGCCGGGTACGACGGAGGCATCGACGTCGCCACCGAACTGTCCGCACGAACAGCCGACTTCGGCCGCCGCACCGGCCTGCCCGCCACCTACCACCGCCTGGGAGGCATGCCCCTGCCCTCCATGCCGAACGCCGTGGGACGGCAGTTACTCACGATCGCCTCCGAGGCGATGGAGAACGCCCACCGCCACGCCCACCCCACCCGCGTCGAGGTGTCGGCGGGCATCGTCGGCGGCCAGGTCCGCCTCAGCGTCTACGACGACGGCCGGGGCCTGCCGCCCGGCACGACCCTCGACGAACTCAGACGCGCGGGCCACTTCGGCCTCGTCGGCATGGTCGAGCGCGCCGCCTCCGTCGGTGCCCGCATCCGCATCGGCAGAGGCCAGGCCACCACCGGCACCGAGGTCCGAGTGGAACTGCCGCTCGCCGCAGTGATCCCGGCCCCGCCCCCCATCGCCGTACCGGCCCAACCCGATCCAGCCGCAACACCCTGATCCACCGCACCGCACCAGCTGATCCGCTCCCCAACCGTCCCCCCACCTCCGGAGAGGAGGCCGCACGATGCCGGACGAAACACACACCGGGCACCACCACCTGTCGCACCACGTGTCCCAGCACACCTCAGGGAACTCGGTCCCCCGTTCCGAGCACACTCCGACGCACGTCCCCATACCCCCGTCGGCCGCGGCGTCTGAAGGATTCCCCGCCTTTCCCGGCCCGCCCCGAGCCGAACCGCTGCGCGTCGTCGTGGCCGACGACAACCCCGTCGTACGGGCCGGACTGACCGTCCTGCTCTCCGGCCGCGACGACATCCAGGTGATCGCCGAGGCCGCCGACGGCCGCGAGGCCTACGAGGAGGCCCAACGCCACCGTCCCGACGTCATCCTCCTCGACGTCCGCATGCCGGGCGTCGACGGCATCTCGGCCCTCCCGCACCTGGTGCGGCTGGCGCCGGTGCTGATGATGACGTACAGCCGCGAGGCCGAAATCGTCCACGAGGCGGTGCGCCTGGGCGCCGGCGGCTATCTGGTCCACGGCGAGTTCACAGCCGATCAGCTCGTCGCAGCCGTACGGGACATCAAGGCGGGCCGCGCCCCCTTCACGTACACGGCGTCAAGCGCGCTGCTGGCTGCGGTACGCGGCGGGCCGGGAGGTCCTGGGGCTCCGGGTTCTCCGGGGGGTCCGGGGGCCCCGGGGGAGGTCCCGCCGCCGCTGCCGGAAGGCCTCGGAACGGCCTTCACGGGCGGGCCCGGCTACCAGCCCGCCCCTCAGCCGCAGCCGTATGCCCAACCACCCGCGCAGCCCTACGCCCAACCACCTGCACAGTCCTACCCACAGGCTTACGCTCAACCATCTGCACCCGCACACGATACGGCAGCGCAAATACCCGAGCCCTGGCCAATGAGCCAGCAACAGCAAAGCGTTGGGCCGCTCACGGGGTCGCAAAACTTCCCTCAAAATCCTTCGCTTTCGCAAGCGAATGTGGGACAGTCTCCACAGTCGGGCGCAGTGGCACCCGCGTCGGCGGCGGGGGGCCGGGAGGCCCGCGGCGTGCCGTCGGGACTGAGTCAGCGGGAGGTGGAAGTGATGGACCTGATCGCGTCGGGCATGTCGAATCAGCAGATCGCCGCCACCTGCTTCATCAGCGAGAAGACCGTCAAGAACCACATCAACCGCATCTTCACGAAGCTGCACGCGGGCAGCCGCAGCGAGGCGATCGCGATCTGGCTGGGCACGGCTCGGGGTGGGGGGACGCGGCATGTCTGAGCGCATGCGGGCCCGTCACCTCAGCGGCTTCGTGGGTCCCCGCGGGTACGTGGGCCCGGAAGCCCAACGCGGGTTTTGGGCCCGGGGTTGGGTCCGCGGGCCCATGCTCCAGGGGTGCCCCCGGCCGTACGTTCTTGGTGTCGCCAGCGAGTCCGGCCAGGAGGAAGCCGGAAGCGCGGACGACACGAAGACTTACGCGAATGCGTCGGCCGGTGAGCGGCCGGCCGAGCATGGAGGGGAACACCATGAAGGACGTCACGCTGAAGGCCGCCACTGCTTCCCAGGTTTACCTGAACAACTGGAAGAACACGGCTGTCGAGGCCATCAAGCGTCGCAGCGACAAGGGTCAGGGCGCGCTGGAGTACGTGGGCATCACCATCCTCGTCGTGGCCATCGTGGTGGCGCTGCTCAACACGAACATGGGCGCAACGATCGCGAACAAGTTCACGACCAAGGTCAACGAGGTCCTCAACAAGTGAGCCGAGCGGCTCACACGGACAAAGGGCAGGCCGCACCGCTGTACATCACAGCGGTGGTCGGCCTGCTCTTTCTCGCGCTCCTGTTCTTCGCGTTCGGCAAAGCGGACGCGGCGCGCAACAGCACGCAGTCAGCAGCCGATGCCGCCGCCCTGGCGGCGGCACAGGAGTCCAGGGACCAGCTGCGGAACGGTTTCCTGGAGAACATCCTCGACGGCGACTATCTCAGGGACATCCTCGACGGCAACCAGATCGGCACGTACAACGGCTGCCAGGCCGCAGCCCGTTTCGCTGAACTGAATGACGCGGAACTGGACCCGGACAGGGTGACCTGCGCCCAACTCAACGAGGGGCGCTGGGGATTCACCGTCAATGTCGTCTCCAAGAAGTCGATGGGCGACACCATCCTCCCCGGCACGGAGAAGAAGCACGCGAAGGCGACGGCCACGGCTGTGGTCGAGCCGCGGTGCCAGTTCGAGCCGAACGAGGACGACCAGGCCACGCCGTCGCCCGATGAAGGCAACGACCCGCCCGGCAATGGCGACGACAAGAAGCCTTCGCCGGGGAAGATCGTCTGCGACGGCAAGGACTGGCCCATCGACCCGAAGAATCTGGACCTCCTACCGGACATGGCGGACCTTTTCACCGTCCGACTGGCCGATCACTGACCGCGAACGAGCGCAAAGGAACACCACTCATGAGTATTCGGCACGCGAGGCGCCTCCGTCGGGCCGCAGCGTCCACCCTTGTCGCCGCGGCCCTCGCCTTCACGGCGACGGCGTGCGGCGGGAACGACGGCGGGGACACGAAGGCGTCGTCGTCGAGCGCCAGCCAGGACACGGGCAAGAGCGGCAACAGTGGCAGCGGAAACACGGAGCCCGACACCAGCAAGACCATCGCGACGCTCAAGGGCGACAACGGCATCGAGATGGTCGTGCATGAGGCGAAGCGCGACAGCGGCGGATTTGTCACCGTGAGTGGTGAGTTCAAGAACACCAGCCAAGAGATGTACACCATCCCCATTCAGTGGAGTGGGCAGGAGAACGCGGTTGCGGGCACGGGGCGCTCGATCGCCGCTATGACGCTGGTGGACTCGAAGGAAAAGAAGCGCTACTACGTGCTTCGCGATACCGACAACCGTCCGTTGACCACCGCGGGCTTCGATCCGAGCATCGCAGCGGGCAAGAGCCTGACCTTCTTCGCCCAGTTCCCGGCCCCGCCGGACTCGACCGCCTCGGTCGACCTGCAGTTCCCGGGCTTCCCCAACGCGACGATTGAGATCTCCTGATGAGCGCCGCCACCACCCGCACGCAGTGGGCCGGCGCCAGGATGACGGCGGCCGCGGTCGTCGCTGGGGTTCTGGCGTTCGGCGTCTTCGCCGCGCCGAACGCCCTCGCCGACGACAACCCGTATCCGTCCGCGTCGGCGTCGGCACCCGTCCAGGTCGACGGCACCGACCCCGACCTGAAGCTGCCCGACGGCGCGACTCTGGCCGCTCCCAAGGTGCTCGACATCAAGTCGGTCGTCGAGGACCTGGACGGTGACGAGCGCCGCGAGGACACCAACTCGGACGTGAAGTTCGCCCTTCAGTCCGAGGTGCTCTTCGGCAAGGACAGCGCGAAGCTCAGCAGCCAGGCGACGTCGCGGATCGCGGCCATCGCCGAAGAGGTCAAGAAGCAGAAGGCCACGACGGTCCGGGTCTTCGGCTTCACCGACGACCTGGGCTCTTCCGAGCACGGCCTCGTCCTGTCGAAGCAGCGCGCCCAGGCGGTACAGGACGTGCTGGCCAAGGAGCTCGACGGCACGGACATCACGTTCGAGGTCCGCGGATACGGCGAGCAGTACCCGATCGCGGACAACTCGACGGAGGCGGGCCGCAAGAAGAACCGCCGGGTCGAGGTGGCCTTCCCTCGCTCCGAAAGCTGACCGTCCCCCACACCAGAGGCCGGTCCTGTAGGGTCTCAAAACTCGCTGCATAATCTCAGCGAGAACTGCACGGCGGCGGCACTTATGCCGCCGCCGTGAGACCCGCAGGTCGGAGCGTCACCCATTCGGGTGGCGAGAACAGTGATCCATCCCGCCTGCGTTCGCTGCGCTGACACCTTGGTTGCACAGGAAGTTGATGTGTGGCTGGGGGTGTGCGGTGGGGGAATCCGCTGCGTCTGTGAGTGTCCGTCCCGAGGGGCGTGCGGCGGTGGAGGACCGGGCCTGGAGCGAGGTGTCC
Organism: Streptomyces sp. NPDC002577; assembly: GCF_053594815.1. Lineage (NCBI taxonomy): Bacteria > Bacillati > Actinomycetota > Actinomycetes > Kitasatosporales > Streptomycetaceae > Streptomyces > Streptomyces sp. NPDC002577. The sequence continues at coordinate 84,730 of NZ_JBSFWK010000028.1, forward strand.
GTCGAGCTCTTGGCGTCGGCGGTGCCTTGGCGAACATTTCGCTGGTTCAAGGGGCAGAAGTACTACTCGGGTATCTACTGGTCGGCGACGACGAACGACCACGTGATCTACGAGTCGCGGCTGGAGTTGGCACGTCTCCTCTTCGCCGATTTCGATCCTTCCGTACGCCACATCGTGGCCCAGCCGTTCCTGCTGAAGGCGGCGCTGGAGGGGAAGGTTCGTAAGCACATCCCGGACTACTTACTGATCACCGGGCAGGGGCCCGTAGTGGTGGACGTCAAGCCACTGCGCCGAGTGTCCCAGCCTGAGGTGGCCTTCACCTTCGACTGGACCCGCAGGGCGGTGGAGTCGCGCGGCTGGCAGTACGAGGTCTGGAGCGAGCCGCCGCCGGCGGAGCTGGAGAACATCCGTTTCCTGGCCGGCTATCGCCGGTCCTGGCTGTTCAGCACCGATCTCCTGGACGAGCTTCGTGACGCCGATCTCGACGGTGTTCCGTTGGGGCAGATCGCGAGTCGGTTTCCGGGACACGCCGAGCCCCAAGTGCGCTCTGCTGTTCACCATTTGCTCTGGACTCATGACCTCCTCGTGGATCTCGATCGCCCGCTCGACCCGTCGCGGGTGTGCCGGAGGTCGGCATGAGCGGCGCCGGAGCAAGGGTCGGGGTGGGTACGCGGTTCCGCTACGACGGGGAGACTGTCGAGGTGGTGCAGATGGCTGCGACCACGGCAGGCAACGAAGTGGTCCTGAAGGACGGCAGGGGGCGACTGCTGCGACTGTCACTCACGGAGCTGCTGTTCTCTGACCGGGCGGCCATCATTCCTGATAGGTCGGGGCCGTCGGCCGACGACGACGTGGAGATCGCGTCCGTGGTGCTGGGGCAGCTGGGGGCGGCGGAGCGGGCGAAGCTCCTGGAGCGGTCTGAGCACGTGCGTGAGGTCATCACAGGTTTCCGGTCAGGGAGTTCTGAGCTGGCGAGGGACGGCGAGCCCCGCCAGGAGTACGACCCGAAACTGTCCCGGGAGGCCCGGTACGCGGCGAAGGCGGCCGAGCTGGGGGTGTCTCTTCGTACGGTGAAGCAGTGGGTCGCCGACTTCCGCAGTCATGGCGAGGCCGGCCTGGCTCCGAAGAAGGGTCTGGCCCGCAGGTCGCAGGTGAAGGCGGACGACCGGTGGGTGGAGACCGCCTTGGAGGTGATGGTCGAGCACACCGGGGAGTCGAAGCCGTCGCGGACGATGGTGATCGAGCGGACGCGGGCCCGGGTGATCGCGCGATTCGGGGCGGATGTGGTGAAGCTGCCGAGCCGGGCGACGGCGTTTCGACTGCTGGAGGATCTGGAGCGGCAGCATCCGCTGTTCCGGCTGAGCACGAAGAGAAATCGGGACATCGCGGATCGCCCGGATGGGGTGTACGGGAAGTTGCGGCCGACGCGACCGGGGGAGTACCTGGTGATGGACTCCACGCGGCTCGATGTGTTCGCCTTCGATCCGGTCACGTTGCGGTGGCTGCAGGCTGAGCTTTCGGTCGGGATGGACTGGTACACCCGCTGCATCACCGGGATTCGGATCACGCCCGTCTCCACGAAGGCGGTCGACATCAGCGCGGTGCTCTATCAGTCGTTCCGCCCCCGTCCGGCGGGGCGTGACTGGCCGCAGCACGCGGTCTGGCCCGAGCACGGCATTCCCCGGACGGTCCTGGTGGACGCCGAGGCGGTCGAGGGGCCGGGGTTTGCCTCGCCGCCGCTGGTGCCGGAAACACTGGTGGTCGACCACGGCAAGGTCTACGTCTCGGAGCATCTCACCAGCGTCTGCCGCCGGTTGGGAGTGTCGGTGCAGCCTGCGAGGCTTCGGACGGGTCGGGACAAGGGGCCCGTGGAGCGGTACTTCCGGACCTTGCGGGAGGGGCTTCTGCAGGCCCTGCCGGGCTACAAGGGACCGGACATCCACTCGCGGGGCGAGAGCCCGGAGGACGACGCGTTCTTCTTCCTCGACGAGCTGGAGGAGATCGTCCGGGAGTGGACCGCCACGGTGTATCACTGTCGGCCGCACGCGGGACTGGTCGATCCCGGGGTGCCGGGACTGAGGCTGTCCCCTGCCGCGATGTTCGAGCACGGTATGGCCCGGGCCGGGTACATCGAGGTGCCCCGAGACCGTGACCTGGCCTTTGAGTTCCTGCGGACCGAGTGGCGCACCATCCAGCACTACGGCGTCGAGATCGGCCGCCGCCGCTACAACGGGCCCGCGCTCAATCCGTACCGCAATGCCAAGAGCCCGCACCGGGGCCCGGCCGAGGGTAGTTGGCCCTTCCAGGTCGACCCCGATGACATCACCCGGATCTACTTCCGTGATCCAGTCGATCACCGCTGGCACCCGTTGCTCTGGGAGCACGCGCCGTCGGCCAATATGCCGCTGAGCGAGGATGCGCTGGCGTTCGCCCGGAAACTGGCGGCGGCGAAGTACCGCTACCCGGACGACCGGCTCGCTGTCGCCGACCTGCTGGAGCGCTGGAACCTCGGCCTGGGAACCTCGATCGCCGAGCGGCGAATGGCGCTGCGACTGTCGCGGGAACAGGCCGGCATCGAGCTGCCTGAGACCGAGGGCGAGAAGGATCCGGTCGTCTCACTGCCCTCCGTACGCAAGGCACTGGGGCAGGAGGAGGGGCTGTCGGAGCCGGTCGCAGCGGAGCCGGAACCGGAGGCCGTGGCCGAAGCCGGTGATGACGACGACGCTGATCTGGAAGAGCTCACCGACGAGGACGACTTCTACGCCGATGCCCTGGAGGATGTGTGAGCCCTGTTGCCGGACTGTCGAACCTGGGCAACTTGGCTCTGTCGAAGAAGGAGGACTTCAAAGCGTTCGCCGACGCGCCCCGGCGACAGCAGCCCGAGGTGCTGACCCGGAAGCAGCTCAAGGTGCTCGGCGTGCAGGCGCGGGCTGAGTACGACCGGTCGCGACGGGAATGGCATGCCAACCTCGGGCCGATCAAGACCCCGCAGCTGGTCGAGCTGCACGAGGATCTGTGGGACATCACCGACAGCAACTTGCAAGACGGCGACAAGGCCAAGGGGGCGGTGGCCGTCGACGCCTTTCCCGGGCTGGGCAAGACCACGTCGGTCCTGGCCTTCCTGCGCGAGTTCCACCGCAGAGAGATTGCCGAGAAGGGCGAGTTCACCGACCAGGGCCACGAGCGGTGGCCGGTCTGCCGGGTGGGACTGACCGGCAACACCGGCATGAAGGACCTCAACCGGGCCATGCTGGAGTTCTTCGAGCATCCCGGACGGTCCCGGGGCACCACTGTCCAACTCGGCCGGCGGGCCCTGGACTGCATGCTGTCGTGCGAGGTCCGCGTCCTTGCCCTCGATGACCTGCACTTCCTGAAGTGGGGCAGAACGAGCGGCATCGAGGTCAGCAACCATCTGAAGTGGATCGCCAACGAGTTTCCCGTGACCCTGCTGATGGTCGGCGTCGGACTGGCCGACAAGGGCCTGTTCAGCGAGGGATCGGCAGCGGGGGACACCGCGCTGGCCCAGACCGGACGCCGTACGACCCGGTTGGACATGCGGCCCTTCACGATCACGAACGAGGCCGGGCGACGGGAGTGGAACCAGATGCTCCTGGCACTGGAACAGCGCATCGTCCTGGCGGACAAGTACCCCGGGATGCTCGCGCACGATCTGTCGGACTACCTCTTCTCCCGCAGCACCGGCCACATCGGCTCCCTCATGACACTGATCAACCGTGGCTGCCAGCGGGCTGTCCGCAGCGGCAGCGAGCGCCTGGACAAGGACCTGCTCGACCGCGTGAAGAACGACGAGGCGTCCGAGAACGCCCGCCGCGAACTCGAAGCCGCCCTGGAAGCCCGCCGGCTGACCAGCCGCCCCCGATCACGCCAGTCCGCATGAGGACTACTCCGGGGACGTTTCCCATCAGGCTGAAGGCGGTACCGGGTGAGGCTCTCGATTCCTGGCTTGAGGCATTTGCGCACCGCCTGCACACGCCCCTCGGCGACGTTCTCAACGATCTTGGACTGCTCGCGCTCGAAGATGGACTCGCGGTCGGCAGTAGCTCGACCGAGATGCTGACCAGGCGCCTCAGCCCTGTAATGGCCGCGTCCATCGCCCAGGTGACGGGCACGCCCGTCGCGGCCCTGCACGCGATGACCCTGGCCCACTACGACCAGCGGATCCTGGACCTCGACCCCCGCTCCGGCCTGCCCCAAAGTGCGACGCGCTGGGGGAAGAGCACCGGCGCACGTTTCTGCACGGACTGTCTCGCCGAGTCGGGTGGCCGCTGGCAGCTGGCCTGGCGACTGGGCTGGTCGTTCGCATGCGTCAGGCACAATCGGCTGCTGGCCGACCACTGCCCGCAGTGCCGAAGCCGACAGCGAACGCGAGCTCTGGCCACCCGCGAGATCCCGCATCCTGGGCATTGCCCGAACACCTCGTCAGCGGACGGCACCGGTCCCGGCCGGCGGCGCTGCGACGCCGATCTTGCCCAAGCGGCCACCCCGCTCCTCGACGCCGATCATCCCGTGCTGGACGCACAACGGCTCGTTTACGCGATGACCGACTCCGGCACCGCAGCGTTCGGCCCCTACGCCGACCATCCGCAATCCGCACTCGGAGCCCTCGCTGACCTGCGAGCGCTCGTCGGGGAGATCCTCCACCACGCTCCCCGCCAATACCTGGCCGAACGCCTTCCCGCGGGCCTCCCCATGAATACCGATGAGTTGAACGCCCTTCTCACCCCGGCCGACGTCGGCATTCAGTCCCTGGGGATGCACACCCCGAAGAGCGTTGCCATGACTGCGGCCGGTGTCGTTCTCGCCGTGGACATCCTCAGCCGACCGGACATCCAGCAAGCCGGAACCTCCGCACGCTGGATCATCCAAGCCGAACGCGAGTCACGCCCATCACCGGGCCGAAGCCTGCTCGCCCCCTGGGGCACCGGCACCACCGAAGTCCTCCGCGCGGTCCAGCTCGCGGCCATCGGTCCTCAGCTCCAGGCTGTCTACCAGCTCCGCTACCGCGTTCAGACCTTCCATCCAGGCACCCGGCCAGACCACATCCCCGTCCAGCGTCTCCGCTCACTCCCCGCCGCACTCTGGGCCGAACTCGCCCTGCCCCTCGCACCGCCCGAACTCCACGACCACCGGATCATGAGACCTGCCCTGTCCTGTCTCATCGGGCTCGTCGGCAACCGTCAGTCCATCGACGTCATCGCCGAACGCCTGGGCCAGGCCACCACCGGATTCATGTCCTCCCGAATGCTCGGCCACCTGCGGGAACACCAGCAGTGGCCAGACATCCAGGCCGCACTGGTCCATATCGCGGACTACCTCGACACCTGCCCCGCCCCGATCGACTACGAGCGGCGCCGACGCCTCGACTACACCCTCCTGCTCCCCGACGGCCAATGGTTCGATATCGCCCGGCAATGCGACATCGTCCGCAGCACAGGCACCCTCGCCCGACTCTTCAGAAGCTATGTGTTCCTGCGTATCAGCGGCCTGCCCGCCCGAATGGCACCGTCCACCTGCACCCCCGAGAACAACTCCGCTCGCAGCCAACATGCCATGCGCTACCTCCGGTTGACCCCCGAGCTTCTCGCGCATCTCGACCACGCGGCCGAGGATTTCCTGCAGCGCAACCGCATCACCGACGAACCCGTGACCTGGTACCCGCCGGACAATCTCCTCCAAGACCTCGGCCTGCCCGGACATCGCCCCTCTGAGATCGATATCTACGAGCTGCACAGTCTGATCCGCCAGGACGAAATGACGGCCACCCAAGCCGCCGCCCACCTGCAGACGACGATTGACGTCGTGCGCTGCCTCCTCGACCGGCACCCGGCACCCGATACAAGCGAACGACGCTCGTGGCCCGCCCCTGTCTCCGACCCCGTCCGCGAAGTCCTTGACTCAGCCACCTTCGCGCGGCTCTACATCGATCAGCGGATGTCCCTGCGTGCCATCGGAGAGCTCTACGGCGTCCAGGCCGACGTGATCAGAGGTATCGCCGCCGAGTACAAGATCCCGATCCGTACTCCGAAGGAGTATCGACACCGTCGGGAAATCACCCGCGAATGGCTTCACGAGCAGTACGTCACACGCCGTCGCACCCTCGCCGACATCGCCGAGGAGACCGGTATGACCATGTCGAACGTCGCCAAGTGGGTCAGGACGCACGAGATCCCCTTGCGTCCTCGCGGCGGCGCAAGCCATGACGAGAGCCTCCGCATTCGGGAGAGAGCCAGACAGGCTCCCCGCTTGCTGCGACCCGCACTCAATGGCCTCGCCGCTGAAGAACGCCTCCGGCGGTTCGTGAAAGCTTCCGCCTATCCCACCCTCGGCGCGGCAGCCCGGGACATGGGCGTCAACGGGCCCACCCTCGTCACTCAGATCAACCGTCTGGCCCGCGAACTGGGCGCCCCGCTACTCGAACGAGCCGAACGGGGCCGGCCCATGAAACTCACGCCACTTGGCAAGCGGGTCGTCAGAGCAGCAACGAGTTGGCTGTCCGAGGCATAACGCTGACACCATTCGGAGTGAAGGTCGTCGCGGTCGTCACCGTGATCACAGCGGCAGCCTCCGACCCAGCAGGAGCCGTTGTCATACCCGGCTGGCAGAGTTCCCGGCCATGGACACCTCTGAGTTCTGGACCATCATCGAGGCCGCTCGCTCGGCCGGCACAGCTGACAAGCCCTTCGACGAAGCCCTGGTTGACGAGTTGGCCACCCGTGCCAAGGACGACATCCTCCGCTACCAGGAACGCTTCGACGAGGTACATGAAGCCGTCTACCGATGGGACGTATGGGCGGCCGCCTACCTCATCGGCGGCGGCTGCTCGGACGACAGCTTCATGGACTTCCGCGCCGGTCTGATCGCGCTGGGCCGCGACTGGTACGAGAAGGCAGCGGCGCAACCGGACAGTCTTGCTGAGCACCCGGCAGTGATCGCCGCCGCAGAGGCGCACCGTGACGAGGAGCTCTTCTACGAGGAGGTCAACTACGCCGCGAGCGAGGCGTTCGAGCGCGTCACCGGCGATGGGGAGGACTTCTACGAGGCATGGGACGAGTACAGAGCCTCACTGGACAGTTCCGAAGAAGACTCCGAAGACATGGGCGAAGACTTCGACTTCGATGACCCCGATGAGATGAGACGTCGACTCCCACGGCTCGCTGCCCTCTACCTCCGTGATACCGGACACTGATCGGCAGGCCCTGTCCGGCGCGTTCAGGCCGAGGAGTCCAGGCGGTGAAATGCGCCGTCGAGCTCTCCGGATCTGAGCAGATTGGCGATCACTGTCACCATCCCTGGGATGCCCGGAGCCCGCACGACCAAGCCGTCAGAGCACCAGAAGCACTGGCCGCCAGCTGCTTCTCCGGTCTCTTCCCACCGCTTCATCAGCCGATCGACCTCGGCAAGAGTGAAGACCGACGCGCTCCAGCGCGAGCCATCAGGGAGATGCACCTCGACATCAACATTGCAGATTTCGTCGAGTGCTTCGTCAGGGCCGGGGAGGAATAGCGCATCGAACGCTTCGGCGCGGACGCGGTAGTACGGGCCGTCCCACCCTGATTCGGTCTCGACTCTGCTGATGCTGGTCACCGCAGGATCATCCCAGCCTGCAGGACGCCCATCCAACGGAATGTGGACACCTCCGCGGCCAGCCGGACCGGGGCACGGTCATCATGGTCTGGTGACGATGTGGATGCGCTGTTACTGGGGTGAGAAAGATGTCTGGTTCTACTTCGAAGTCGACGCTGAAGGCTGGGTGATCCGGCAGGTTGAACTCGAAGGGCCTGAGCTGACCCCGATCGCAGCTGCCTCCCTTGCCGAGTGGCAGCACGCCTACGACGCAGGCCGCCTCGATGAGTACGACAACAGGTTCGGGATCACAGCAGAACGGCCCGTCTCGGAGTGGGAGGGCTACGACCCCGAGGAGTTGACCTCCGACCACTTCGAGGTGGTCTGGGATACGGCCCGTCGCCAGATCACGGCTCGGCTGTCTGACTCCTGAAGCAGGCCACGAGGAAATGCCGCCCCTCCTGAGACAGGAGTACCTGGCCGCGATGTGAGACCGCCCGAGAACCTGCTGGCCAGCATGACGCCCTATGCCACGAGCCGCGAGATTCTACACTTGTAGGGTCTCACGCTGCACGTCGTAATCTCACGGCCGATGTCGTATCCATGCCGGATACGACATCGGCCGTGAGACTTCTCTCTTCCCCGCTCCGTCCCATCGCCGGGCCGCCACCCGGCCCACGTCCACATCCCGTGGCCCCCCACGTGATCGCGACACGATAACCGGCGTACGCCCGGCCTGTGTTGTCGGATGAGCCCTGCGCCGCGCGAGTTGACGCCGTGCGGACCGGGGGGCGGGGTTGCAGCCAAAGTCAGCGGCACTGCTTCCCTCTCCGAACCAGCGGCCCGGGCAACGGCCATCGGCCGCCCAGACACCGGCTGCTGAACGACTTTCCCGACGACCCCAACCCGAGCTCTACCCACCAGATCCACAGGTCGCCCGACTGTGCGGTTGTGGAGCGTCCAGCGAAGCGAAGTGAGCTGCGGCCCGGCGCGCCAGGGGCGTCGATCGGCATGGCGTCGTACACGTAGACGCCCCCACGACCCCAGCGCGGGTCGCGCCAGTGGCCGCCAGTGCCAAGGCAATCGGACCGCCCGATGTATCCCGGCGGCCGCGTCTACGGATCCTCCCTGAGCGACCGCGGAACCTGCGACTCCCACCGCCAGTTGAGCAGCGCCGCGAGCACGACGAACGAGGCCAGCGGTATCCACAGCAACAGTTGGGGCTCCGGCCGCACTTGCGTGGTGAACAACAGCGCTAGGAAGAGCACAAACATGCACGAGAAGACGACGAGGGCGCCGATCCACGCGCGTTCCCACGCCTTTCGATGGCCCGCGCGGCGGCGGATGCGCGCCTCCACCTCGGGACGGCGGTCCCAGGGCATGCCGCGGCAATCGGCACCGGCGGTACGGATGGCCTCGACCTCACTGTGGAAGGTGGTCTCCAACTGCCTATCGTCGATGTATGGGAGGTGGAACCGGCGGCCATCCATGCCGTACAGGTACGTGATCCACTGAGGCGCCCAGGGACCGCCGCCTCGAGCGGCTGGCTCGACCCGGATGTCGTAGATGTCGTGCCAGAACTGTTTGCGCTCGAAGACGGCTCCCCGCGCAGTGATCCCATCAGGCCCCACGAGCGTGCATCCGCGCCGGATGAACAGCACCAACCGGGCGTAGGCCGCCACAACCAACAGCACGCAAGACAGCACGAAGGCCATCCAGGGCCCCGTGGGCTCAATTCTGGATATCTGGATGACGAAGTTCGCCCCCATGATGCCGATCCAGATGAGCCAGCTTTTGGGATTCTTCCTGCGCTTGCGGTATTCGGGCTCGATCGCGTGCCCGTGTCTGTTTCCCTCCCCGTTCACGTTCACGTTCCCGTCCCCGCCCACAGGCCCCTCCCCAGGTGATCGCCGGACGTGATTGTAGGGGCCATGCAGCTCACCTCGGACAGTTTCCCCCGGAGGCCGGGGCCCCTGAACGGCCCTCTTCCACATCGCTGGCGTTCCAGGCTGGCGTCGCCCGTCGCATCTTCGGGCACTGCACCACCACCCCAGCTTCTTCGCCGGACGGCGCTTCACCCGCCCCAACCCCAGCGCCTCCGTGGCCAGGCGAAACACTGCTTCAGCTCGCCAGGAGACGGCTCCGTAGCGAACCGTCCATAACGGAGCTCTGGCATCAGCAGACAAATACTCAACAAGCATGCCGAAGAACGTACGGGCCGCTGAACAGGCAAAACGGGCCCGTCATCGAACCGGAATCAAGATCGCCCCCGCCGCCGCTAGCATCCGTTCCGACACTCCCCACCGGCCATACACAGTGCTGATCTCGTGATGGTGCAGGGCTGATCAGCAACTCCGTTCCCAGGGTCGTCCGTTACGTGGCGCTGGAACAGCGCCGGCGCGCGCAACCCTCACGCTGCCTGGGGTGTCTATAGCTGGATGGTCGAACAAAAGGGGGCTGATGAGAGTGGTACGCAAGCCGCGCCAGCAGAAAAGCCGCCGACCTATGTGGTGGCTCCTTGCTCTCCTGGGCGCCGCAATCGGCGTCTGCGGTTACCTGTTGGGCACCCGCTACTACGGCGATCCTGAGACGAAGAACCTCGGAAACCTGGCCTTCTGGGGAATGCTTGCCGGCGGCTGGTTGGCCCTCTACGCGGCCATGCACCTCATCCAGCCCGCGCTACGCCTTGCGGGACGGAGCACGGACGGCCAGCCGACCGCACGGAACGCGAGCTCCCATCGACAGGATGCTGTCTGAACCCGTTGGCCGTCAGCTGCAGGACACACGAGAGCGAGAGACGTATGGCTGCTCGCAGGGACGTACCACCCGTGGGCCCGGGCGCCGCGCTCGAGAAGTGGCTGCTGCGCATCGGAGTCGTGGGCCTTTTCTTTGCGGCGCCGGGCGTGGCGGTGGGGTACTTCGAGGGATTCCAGGAAGAGACGGAAGCCGGGGCCTTCGCCTGGGTCATGGTCTTCTTCGGCGGTCTGCTGATGGGCATCACGGCATGGGTCGGCCTGCTGCGTCGGCTGGATCCCGAGTCGCGGAGGGAGCGTCGCCGCCGGATGGCCGTCCGACGTACCCGGCAGGCGCCCCTGCCGGCCCCGGACCTCACCTATGAGGCCCTCCTCAGGGCCGCTGAGCGCTTGTCCGGTGGAGTAGGGCTGCGACCGGCACCGCCAGTGAGCGACAGTCGCAGGCAGCTGGTCTGGTGGCGCAGCCGCGACCTGCTCGCCGCCTTCGACCTGCCCGGCGGCGCCGCCTCGATCGTCTTCGTCGCAGCCTTGGGGCTGAGCGACGTCGTGTCGCATTTCTTCAGCAGCACCGGCTTCGGGTGGTTCTCCCTCGTACTCGCGGCCGTCGGCGTGGCGTTGATCGTGTTCCAAATACGGGACGTCCGCGCTGTCGCCCGCGTGGCTGTGAGCGAGCACGTACGCCCGATGCGCTGGCTACTACTGCGCGAACCGTACGGCGGTGAGGCCTACTTGGTGTTGTACCGGGCGGACGGTGACCCGGATGAGGCTCCGCCGATGCTGCTGCGGCTCGCCAAGAAGCGGCAGGCGCGGCGCCTTCCGCCCGCGGGTGTTGCGGAAGTCCACGGCTCGCTCCGTCCCGTCACCTGGCTCGTGCCGTGGATCGACGGCTCACCGGTGTGGACCAGCCACCCTGTGACCGCGCTCGACTTGACGACCGAACGCGACCGGGCGCGGCTGACCTATCTCATCGGACCCGAAACCCACCGCCAGTAGGTGTCGTTCCAAGGCGACGTGCGACGACCCGCGCCTTTTGAGGATATGAAACGAACCTGAGACTGATCTTTATCGCTCGCCGTGAGACAACTGGAGAACTGGCAGGTCAGAGGCGCGTGTTATGAGACGGAGCGCGAGACCCTACATGGTCCCGCGCAGAGACGCGGGACCGGCCTCGTGCTGCGTGGCCTTGGGCGCCCAGAACCAGGGGGCGCCCAAGGCGGCCCCAGGGGGTCGAGCGTCGGCACGTCGAGTGCCAGCTGGTCCTCGTGCAGTCGCCCAGGTGCACCGCGGACGCCGAAGCCGTACCGGATTTCTGCCGTGCCCGTTCCCGCGGCCCGCACGGCGCTAGCATCGGCTCCCGTGATCGTATGGATCAATGGCACCCACGGCGCAGGCAAGACAACGACCAGTGCACTCGTGCAGCAGCTGATCCCGGATTCACGGGTGTTCGACGCCGAGAAGGTCGGCGAGACACTCATGGACATCAGGCCGGGGCTGCCCGAGACGGACAACTTCCAGCACTGGCCGCCGTGGCGGCAGCTCGTCGTCGAGACCGCCCGCCGCGTACTCGACTACACCGGCGGCACTCTGGTGATTCCCATGACCGTCCTGGTCGAGCAGTACTGGCGCGAGATCAGCGCGGGTCTCGCCCACCATGCCATCCCGGTAAGGCACTTCGTCCTCCACGCCGACCAGGACACCCTCCGCGGGCGCATCGAGGGGGAGCATCCCGTCCCCTCCCCGTTCCGCCTCAAATACCTCGAGCCTTACGCCGAGGCGGCCCGCACGTGGCTGCACGGCGAGGCCGAGGTCGTCGACACCACGCACCTCACGCCCGCCCAGGCCGCCCTGCAGATCGCAGAGGCCGTCAAGAGTTGAGGCCCGCCCGCTGGCGCCCGTGTCCTTGGTTGAGCAGCCGGGCCTGCTCGCGCGCGGTGCCCTACAGGTACTTGATCGATCCGTCCTTTTGCACTCCGGTCCCTGCGACGGGATCGAGCAGTGCCGCCGCAGCGGCCACCCAGTCAACGAGGCGTTCGGTGGCGCCATAGTCGCGTGTGTGAATGTCTGCGGTGACGAAGACGTCGTCGCGAATGCCCTGGAACCAGGGGTGGAGGAATCTCCGTTTCTGATGGATTTGCGCCCAGGGATAGACCAAGCCATTGCTGGTAACAGCCTTCGGACCCCCGACCCGTTCCCTGGCTGACTCAACAACCACGCAGACCTCGTCGGTACGAGTCAGCTTGGTATTGGCCATGGGTTCTGAAGGGTCGTAACGGCGGAACACAGGAGCGCCATGGTCACGGGCGAAAGCAAAGAACTCCCGGGCACGCTCACGCAAGTGCACAAGCTCTTTCTCCGCGGCACGCTGCGCCTCAGCGCGCCGCGCGGCGGCGGCCTCGGCCTCCCTCCTCAGTCGGCGCGCGTGAGCAGCGGCAGCATCTTCCAGACCAGACATGCGTACCCTCCGAATGCTTCTCGCTACTCAGTGAAGCAGTCATGACAGCGCGGGGAACACCCCACGCGACGTGATCTGACGCCTCAACTGGCCTATGCCGACAGGTCCTGCCAGGTCGGAGGGAGGCAGGCGGGCTTACAGCAGGTGGTCGGCCTTGCCCGCCTTGATGTCCCGGATGAGAGTACGGAGCGCTTCGCGGGTGTCGGTGAGGTAGTGGTCCTCTTGTCCGGCGACGGCGATATAGGCGTTGCCGTCGGAGTCGGTACCTATGCGGAAGCAGTTGGCGCCTTCCCCGCAGAAGGGCGCTTCCCAGTTGATGTCCGGCACGGGGTTCTCCTAGAGGTCGTCCGCGAGAGCGCGGATGAATTCGCGTGAGGCTTCCGGGGACAGCGCCACGGACTCCGCCGCGTCGAGCTGGGCCCGGTACTTGCGCAGCTGCATCTCCGAGTCGATGAACTCAGGGCCGTGCGTGCTGTCGAGCTCGACGGTGTCCAGCTGGGGTACGTCCGCTTCGACGTACACGACCGACTGGCCCGCCCCCGGAAAGCCGCCTGCCTTGAAGGGGATGACCCGTACGGTCACAGCCTCCAGCTCGGACATGCGCAGCAGGTGCTCCAACTGCCGCCGCGCCACTGCCGAACCGCCGAACTCCATCCGGAGCGCGGCCTCGTGCACGATGACGTCGAGTTCCGGCGGCCGGGGCCGGTCCAGTACTTGCTGCCGGTCCATCCGATGCGCAACCCGTACGTCGACGTCGACCTCCGGCAGGGGCGGGATCACGGCCTCGAACACGGCGCGAGCGTGATCCTCGGTCTGGAGCAGGCCGGGCAGGTGCACGCTCACGGCGATCCGCAGGCGCCTGGCGTGCCACTCCATCTCGGCGATGTCCAGGAAGCTGATGGGAAGTCGTCCCCGATACGTCTCCCACCAGCCCTTGTTCCGCTCGGCGGCCATGGCGGCCAGCGCGTCGACGTGTGCCTGGTCCACGCAGCCGTAGTTGCTCGCGAGTGTGCGTACGCGATCGGGGCTGATGCCGGAGCGGCCGGACTCCATGTTGGGCACGTTCGTGCGTGGCACTCCCAGCAGCCCGGCCGCGTACTCCGTGGTCATCCCGGCGGCCACGCGCATCTTGCGCAACTCCGTACCGAGGCGCCGTTGACGCTCAGTTGGGGTACTTCTCGGCGCCATCAGTCCTCCTGTCCGACCCGGCGACGGGGTCAGTCTGCCTCCGTATCGCGCGGTCGGTCCACCGCGGACGAAGCCGAGTCGACGAAGAGGTAGTACACGTACTCCGTCGTGCCCTACAGTGAGTGACGCGACGCTTACGCAACTCCGTAACCGGAAGTGCATCGCGCGAGCCTGCCCGCAGCCTCCTGCCCTGGGAGGGGTTGGCCCGCGCCAGGGAGACAGGCCACCGGGCGCGCGCACTCGGCGCCAACCGCTCAACGATCACCGCACCCCAGAGGGAGTCGCTGTGTCCGTATCCATCTCGTCCTGCCCGAGCCCGGCCCCCGTACAGCCGACGCCACCCCCCACCCCCGAAACGCTGGCGTACAGCCTCACGCTCCCCGCCGCCCCGGCGAGCCCGGCGGTCGCGAGGGCCGCGGCCCGTACGATCCTGCGGGCCCACGGCCTGCAGGACGTGACGGACGCGGCGGTGCAGGTGGTGGGCGAACTGGCGGCGTGTGCCTGCCGGTTCACGCCCACCGCCGAGGTGTACGTGTCGCTGCGCTACAGGGAGGGCGCGTTGAGGGTGATCGTCTACGACGGGCACCCTCGCCATACGCACCCGCGCCTCGCGGCGGCGTGCGAGGCGCGGCGCAGGGCGGACCTGCGGTTGCTGGCCTGCGTGGTCCGGGCGTGCGGCGGCGACTGGGGCTTCGGCGATGCCCGGGAACCGACAGGCGGTACGCGGATGTGGGCGGTGCTGCCGAGGGAGGGCGCCCGCGCCTACGCGGACGCGGGGCCAGGATGAGGAAGCCTGATGAGCGGCGGATACCACACCAGCTGGAAGGTCCCGGCTGAGCACCGGGAGGATCCGGCGTACCGTGCCACGGGCCGGCGGATGGACTTTGCTCAGGCTGTCTACGAGCGGCGCTCGGCGCTTGGCTGGAGCATGGCTGAGCTGGCTCGTCGAGCCGACATGTCCGAAGAGGACATCGAGTCGATCGAAGAGAGCGGTGTCGATCCCACTCTGGAACTGATCGAGCGGCTTGCTGCCGCCCTTGAGTCGGGTGCCCGAATCGATCCTCGCGCCACCCCGGAGTTCCGATTCGAGGGCCACGCCGCCTGAACGGCGGGATCCGGCGACAGCTGGCCGCGGGCGGAGCCGTGGGGAGGGGGCCTGACGGCGTCCACGCTCCGGACGTCGAAGAGGGCCGAAGGCGACGCATAATCACGCGCAGGCGCAAGTGCCGGAGCTCGGCACGCAACAAGCCTTTAGTGGGCCCGGAGTTGGGCCCTGGGGCCCACGCCGAATGTCGGTGTCCGTTCGTACGATCACCGGCTATGTCGGCTTTCTACGGCCCCGGGGCACCCTTCGGGCCTTACCCCGCATACAGCGCAGGTCGGGTGCGCATGCCGCGCACCGTGGTGGCGGCGCGCGTCCTCGTCTTCGTACTGTTCGGCTTCACCGCGATCGGAGTTCTGGGCGCGCTGGTGGCGATTCCGTCGCTGACCGGCGAAATGCTCGGGCTGCTGGTGTACGCGGCCGCGCCGGGCGTCGCGGGTCTGGTCCTGGCGCTGAAGGCGTGGACCGGGGGCCGTTATGTGCGGTGGTCGCTGATCGGTGTCCAAGGCCTGCTGCTTCTGCAGGCCTTGGGGTCGCTGGGGCGCGGGGACCTTCGGGGCCTCGTGCAGTCGGCCATGCCGATCGCCGTGATCGTGCTGCTGTCGCAGCGGTCCGCGCGGGAGTGGTTCCTGCTGCCGGAGCTGGACCGGGCGGAGAACCCCGGGTTCAGCCTGGAGCGGATGCTGAAGTGGCGGCACAGCGACGAGGGCCAGTCGGTCCTCGAGTACGTCGGCCTTGTGACGCTGGTGGCCGGGATCGTCGTGGCGCTGCTGGTGACGGGGGTGGCCGGGCAGATATCCGGCGGCTTCCAGTCGGCGGTGTGCCAGGTGACGGGCACGGCCTGCCCTGCGCCGAAGGGGAACGGGGGCACGGAGGTCCAGGCGGGGCGCGACGACGGGGACAACGCGGCTGGGACGCAGAGCGGCGGATCCGACTCCGGGGCGGCGGGGGGTTCCGGCTCGGGGGGTTCCGCGTCGGGCGGGTCCGGGTCGGGGGGTTCCGCGTCGGGCGGGTCCGGGTCGGGGGGTTCCGCGTCGGGCGGCTCCGGCTCCGGCTCCGGTGATACGGACGGCAGCGCGACCAGCGATGACGACGACTCCGGCGGGCCCGCCGACGAACCCATCCCCGCCGACGGCACCGCCGCGCAGTCGCAGGACGACGGCGGCGGCGACAAGAAGAGCACCCTCCGCCAGATCGGTGACATCTTCACCTCGCCCTTCAAGGCGGCGTGGGGCGACGTCAAGGACACCGTTCACATGGTCGTGCACCCCATCGACTCGGTGAAACAGATGTGGGACGGCCTGTCCACGTACACCGGTGACTGGTGGTCCGGGAAGGCCGACGAGCTCGGCAAGCGGTGGGACGAGGGCGGCTGGAACTACCTCACCGTTCCGCTGGAATGGGCCGGCACTCCCGGGGAGTTCTCCGCCGATTTCCTCGTGAACTCCTTCGTGGACATCGACTCCTTCAAGAAGGGCAACTGGGGCGACGGCATCGGCAACACCGCCTGGAACATCGGCTCGATGTTCATCCCCGGTGTCGGCGAGGTGAAGTGGCTCAACAAGCTGAACAAGTTGAACAAGCTCACCAAGCTGGCGAAGTTCACCGAGAAGGCGGCCGAGGCGGCGGAGAAGGCCCGTAAGGCCGCGAAGATCGGCGACGCCGGCGCCGCGCGCAAGGCGGCGAACGAAGCGGACAAGGCCGCCGACGAGGCCGAGAAGAAGGCCCGGGAATCCGGCTGCACCCTCTCCGCGCCCGGTCTCACCGTCCCGTACGGCGGCGGCGGGCCCGGCCTCACCGGCTCTTCCGGTACCGGTACGACGGTCATCGCCGCGGGGGCGTCCAGCTCGCCGTACGTCATCCTCGCCGAGGACGGCTGCGACGAGGCGGCCAAGAAGGAGGCCCAGGACTCTCGCGAGAAGGCGGACGAGGCCGACAAGGTCGCCGACGGCGTGGAGCTGGACCAGGCGGCGGCGGACGCGAAGAAGACCATCGCGGACGCCAAGGACAAGCAGAAGACGCCCAAGAGCGAGAGGTTCAACCTCGAGGAGAAGAAGATCGACCAGCTCGTGGCCAAGGCGAAGGACAACCCGGACAAGCGCAAGGGCGAGTTCGGGAAGGACGAACTGGCCAAGTCCCTCCAGGACCTCTCGGACATGCTGAAGACCAAGAACATCGAGAGCCAGAGCCGCGGCTCGCTGGGTGGTTCGGTGCTCAAGGCCAACGACCGTCACCAGCTGGCGGAGGCCATGGCCGAGGTCAAGGCGGCGAAGCGGGCAGCGGACAACGAAGCCGCCGAGGGCACCAAGGTCTACGCCGGAATCGGCGCGAAGAAGGGCCGCAGCAAGGTGGACCTGGGCGACGGAACCATCGCCGACGTCAGCGCCATCGACGACGCCGATGTCGTCTACAAGGGCAAGGACGGCAACATCCACGTCGCCGAGGTGAAGAACACCGGCCAGGCAGCCACCCAAGCCTCCGTGCCGGCCCAGGCCAAGAAGCTGGCCGACTGGCAGAAGGCCAACCCCGGCCGCAAGGCACGCTATGAGATCGAGACGGAGGAGGGCTGGGACAAGATCTTCGACGGCTACCAGAGCAACAAGAGGGGAGAGACACCGAGCGGTACTGCGGCCCAGACCTTCGCCGACAACGGCCTCGACCTTCGCGTCGCCGGTACGGACATCTCGTCGCAGCAGCTCAAGGCGATGAGCGACGCCTGGAACAAGAAGACCCCCGCCGAGAAGCAGGCGGCGCGGGACTCGGGCAAGATGAAGGACCCCAAGACCGCCATGGAGTACCTGGGTGTTTCCTGACGCGCACCACCTGTTGCCCTCGGCCATGCGCGAGCTGAATCCGCCGTGGAACGACCTGACGCGGGAGCGGCGGCGGAAGCTGGAGGAGCTGCCGCACACGGAGGCGAACGAGCGCGCGGCGCTCGACGCGCTGGCGGCCGCGCTGACCGCACCGCCGGTCGTGCAGGGTGGGCCGTCAGCCGTGCAGGGCGTGCAGGGCGTGCGGGTCGTGCAGGGCGTCTGGAGCGACGAGTCCTGGGAGCTCTTCGACCGGTTCCGCGAGGAAGCCGGCCACCGGATCGCCCAGGCCATGCCGACGGCCGACCGCCTCACCCGCGAGGGCGTCACCGACGTACTTCGCGGGTGGGCGGAGAAAGCGGACCCGCCGGTGCCGGACTGGTGGCTCGAGGAGCAGTCGGACCAGGTCGCCTCGGAATGGGCCGGCTCGGCGCTCTACGGCTGGGCCCATGACGTGCTGTGGTGGCTGCAGCAGGAGCCAGGGGACGCCGAGCGCATTGCCGCGGTGGCAGAGCGCTGCATCGAGAACGGACTCGCGGCTCACTACGCGGTGAACCTGCTGGACGCCCTCGGGGCGCCGCACGGCGAGAGGGCGCTCCTGCGTGTGGTGCGGGACGACGGGGTGAGCGAAGCCCATCGCGCGTGGGCGCGGGAGAAGCTCATCGAGCTGCGTCGGCCCGGCTACGACGCCCGCGGGCAGGAACCGGCCCAGGGCGAGGAACCCTTGCTGCCCCCCGCCGTACAGGCGCTTCCCTATGAGTGGGGCGCCGGCTTCCAGTGGCCCCCTGAACTGCCCGAGACCGAAGAGAACTTCGCTCGGGCACGGGCGATTCTCGAGGCATGCGCGCCGGCCGGGCCGGTCCCAGAACCCGTCCCCGCCCCGGCATGGGAAGGGGACAACGACGAGGAGCGGCCCGCCTGGCTCGAGGTCCGTTCGGTCATGCGGCACATCATGCCGTACGCGCGACACGTCACCCGGGAGCGCCTGACCGAGGCGATGCGGGAGTGCGCACTGCTCGGCATCCCCGGCGTCCCGCAGGACCCCGGCAGCGAGGAAGCGGAACGCTTCATCCAGCAGTGGACTACGTGGATCGCCGGCTGGATCGCGGGCGAGGTCTTCACCTGGCTCGGCATGTACGTCGACGACGAGGCTCCCATCACCCCGTGGGCGATGGAGCTCGCCGAGCGGTACGCACGGAACGGCGTGGCCGCCGGGCAGGCCGTCTCGATGCTGCGCTGGTGGGACACCGTCCCGCAGAGCCGCGAGGCCCTCGCCCGTATCGCAGGCGACGACTCCCTGCCGCCTGAGGTCAGGGCGCAGGCCGAAGAGAGCTGAGCGAGGCCGCCGACCCGGCCTCGGCGTCGCGGCACCCTTCTGACCTGCGACATGTCCGAGGAGTGGACGCGCCTGGCGTTTCGACCAGGGCGTCTCGAACCGCCTGCTGAAAGACGGATCTCACCGCGTCAGCGCAGCCAGCCGTGCGCCCCGGCCCGTCGCCCCCGTCGCCCGGTAGAGGTCCCGCAGCAGGCAGACCTCGCCGCCGTGGTGCATGATCTCGCGGTTGATGTGCAGGATCAGTCCGGCCATGGGCGACTCGGCGTACGGCCCGCCCTTGGGGCCGAGCGGAGTGCGCAGGGCCTCCTCGTCGAGACAGGCGACCCCGTCGCGCCAGCGCCGGAAGCTCTCTTCGAGGAACTTCAGGGCCTCGGCCGCGCTGCCCGGTAGATCCGCCGGTACGTGACGGGGATCGAACATGTCGGCGTCGTCCGGGCCGCCGCCCGCGCCGAAGAACGCGCTGGCCCGGTTCGCCAGGCAGTACCCGCCGATGTGGACCAGCCGCCAGGCGATCGTGGTCACCGGCGGCGGCTCCGGCGGTTCGCCGTCGTCGAGGACGTAGCGGCCTTCCTCGTTCCGGCGCAGCGTCCAGCATCCGTCGACCGGCTCCCAGAAGTACTCCTCGTCGGAGAGGTCCGCCAGCCGCGGCAGGAAGTGGAAGTTCCAGTAGAACTCCAGTTGGTCGACGAGTTGGTCGGCCCAGTGGAAGTCCGTCGAGTCCATCGCGCGCCCCTTCTGAAGCTCAGGCACTCAGCCTCTCGGTTTCTCAGCCTCTCGGCTCCTTCAGGATCGGGCCGAGCGGGATGAGTCGCCATCCGAGGTCCCTGATATTCGCTCCCTGAGCCACTGCGCCCTGACCTATGCCCACGATGTGCGGATCTCCGCCCACGATGCGCGCGTCCGCGGCCATGGGCGCCCCACCCGTGTCGGCAACAACTCCCTTCCATGTCCGGAAAGATGACTAGGATTCGGTTGTGTCTCCGCTGTGACTGATGGTGCTGTTGTGGTTATTGAGGCGGAGCAGTTACGTACGTACTCACGAGTCACCCGTACTCAAGGAACGCGTAAGGAACCCCCCACATGGCTGTTCCCCCCTCCCACCGCGCCAAGTCCCGCCTCACCCGCCGCGGGTTGATCGGCGCCACCGGCGCGGTCGCCGCCGGAGCCGTGATCACTCCCGCCGTCATGGCCGCCACCACCGACTCCACCGACTCAGGCGAGCCCACCGGCGCGAGCGGCGCCGCGCAGGGCGGCACCACCGCCGAGAAGTTCCCCGAGACCCGCTCCAAGGCGGCCACCGGCGAGACCCCCGTCGAGGCCGCCTTCCCCATCGGATACGTGGGCGTCCGCTGGGAGGGAACCAGTTCGGCGGACGGCGGCTCCATCCGGCTGCGCACCGCCGACGGCGCCGACGGCGACTGGAAGTCCCTGAGCCGCAGCGGCTGTTCGGACGCGAACGGCGGTGCGCTGCTCGTCCCCGCCGGCAGCGCGTCCGGATACGAGGTGAAGGCCCCCGACGGCGCCACCGGACTGCGGTCGGTCGCCCTCGACACGAGCCGCGGCCCGGAGCGCGAGGTGGACGTCCCCACGGACCCGACCCGCGTACGCGGCGTCGTGTATCTGACGCGGGCGGCCTGGGGTGCCGACGAGTCCAAGCGGTTCAAGCCGGACGGCACGGAGAACACGCCGACCGCGTACTACCCCTTCCAGACCATCACGGTCCACCACACCGCGACCCCCAACGACGACCCCGACCCCGCCGCCACCGTCCGCGCCATCTACGAGCTGCACGCGATCACCAACGACTGGGGCGACATCGGCTACCACTTCCTCATCGACGAGGAAGGCCGCATCTACGAGGGCCGCTACTCCGGGGACGACGGCATCCCCGCCCACGACGCCGACGGCAAGCTCGTCACCGCCTTCCACGTCGGCGGCTTCAACTCCGGCAACCTCGGCATCGCCCTCCTCGGCAACCTGATGGAACAGGGCCCGACGGACGCGGCCCGCACCTCCCTCACCCGCCTGGTGCGGGTCCTGTGCCGCTTCCACGGCCTCGACCCGCAGGCGCGGCTCACCTACACGAACCCCATCACCGGCACCCAGAAGGAGGTCCAGTCCATCAGCGGTCACCGCGACTGGATGGCGACGGAGTGCCCCGGCGAGGTGATGTACGCGGAGCTCGCGCGGGTGCGGGCGGCGGTAGCACGCCACGTCTGAGCTGCGCTTCGGCGCCAGGTCCTGTCGTTCGACGACAGGGCCTAGGAGTGTCCTGAAGATCTTGGAATCGCGCCCGGCTTGCATCGGTTCATGACGATTGACATTTACTGGCAATCCGGGGCGAGCCGGGTGGTCGGAGCAAGATCTTCATCGGCCTCCTAGGACACCTGGGCGATCTCCTCCACCGTCACCCGTGCCCCGGGCCGCAGCCCCCACCCCGCCATCGTCCCGGCACCCGACTCCAGTACGTGCCGGGCCCTGAGGCGGGGAAGGGTGAGGCGGCCCGGCTTCACGGTCTGGACGGTCAGCACGTTCAGGTGGCGGTCCAGGCAGGCCACGTCGATCGCGAACCGCATGCGGAAGGTGTGGATGCTGCTCGCGGGGGACAGCAGGATCGCGCCGTCGATTCCGTCGCGCCCGAGGAGGCCCCGGGTGCGGGCCCGGAACGAGGTCGCCAACTCCAACGGGACCGTGACGGCGCCGCCTTCGGCACCTTCGCCGTGACCGCCCCCGTACCCGTCCTCGTGTACGACCAGCGTCGCCCGGCCGTTGCGCCAGCGCCCCATCGCCCGCCCCCTGTCCGTCCGTTGCCCTTCGGCTGTCTGTCTTCCGACGCCGCCCCGACCGTATCCGCACCACAGTGGGTCCTGTCATGGGCCCGTGGGCCCATGCCGCCCGGGTCGCAGGCGCATAGGGTCCCCGGCGTGTACCAGCTGCTGATCGCCGTGGCCGCCGCGTGGGGCGCCGCAACCGGGGCCCTGCTGCCCCGCGCCGCCTACCGGCTCGCCGTCGAACCCGAGGAGCCGTGGCGCGGCGACTGCCCCGCCGGGCACCCCATCACCGGGCCGCTCGGCGGCTGGCTGGGACGGGCGCGGTGCGCCGACGGCACGGCGTACGGGCCTCGTACCGCCGTCGTCGCCGCCGTCACCGCGCTGGTGTGCGCGCTGCTCGCCGCGGCCACAGGCCCCCGCCCCGAACTCGCGGTCTGGCTGCTCGCCGCACCCTTCGCCGTACTGCTCGCCCTCACCGACTACGCCGTGCACCGGCTGCCCGACGTGCTCACCCTGCCGCTCGCCGCCGCGGCCGCCGTCCTTCTGGGGCTCGCCGCCCTGCTGCCGGGCAGCGCCGGGTCCTGGACCACGGCGCTGCTGGGCGCCCTCGTGCTCGGCGGTGCGTACTTCGTGCTCTTCCTGATCAACCCCGCCGGCATGGGGTTCGGCGACGTCAAACTGGCGGTCGGACTCGGCGCGGCCCTCGGCTGGTACGGCTGGACGGTGCTGTTCATGGGCGCCTTCGCCGGGCTGCTCTTCGGTGCCCTCTACGGCGTGGCGCTGGTGGCGTTGCGCAGGGCGGGCCGCAAGTCCGCGATCCCGCTCGGCCCGTTCATGATCGGAGGGGCGTTCGTGGGCCTGCTGCTGGGAGGGCTCGCGGCGGGCTGACGGCCTTCAGCCGCTGCGTGACCGGGCCGCGTAATTCAGTCGCGGGCGTGCGCCGCCCGCTGGAACGATCACCCCATGGACAGGGATCAGCCCAAGGACAGATTCGACGAGCTCGTCGCGGAGGCCGAGGCCGCCTCGGTCGACGGCTGGGACTTCTCCTGGTTCGAGGGCCGGGCCACGGAGGAGCGGCCCTCGTGGGGGTACGCGCGCGCGATGGGCGAGCGCATGGCGCGGGCCTCGGCCGCGCTGGACATCCAGACCGGGGGAGGAGAGGTCCTCGCCTCCGCCCCGAAGCTCCCGCCGCTGACCGCCGCCACCGAGGGCTGGCCGCCCAACCTCGCCAAGGCCACCGCACTGCTGCGCCCGCGCGGCGGGGTCGTCGTGGCATCGCCGGAGGACGCGCCGCTGCCGTTCGCGGACGACACGTTCGACCTGGTGGTGAGCCGCCACCCGGTGTGTGCCCGCTGGGATGAGATCGCGCGGGTGCTGCAGCCGGGCGGCACGTATTTCTCGCAGGAAGTCGGTCCCGCGAGCGTGTTCGAGGTCGTGGAGTACTTCCTCGGGCCGCAGCCGGAGGAGGTACGCAGCGGTCGGCATCCCGACGCCGCGCGGGCCGCGGCCGAGGCGGCCGGACTGGAGGTCGTCGACCTGCGCTCGGAGCGGTTGCGGATGGAGTTCCACGACATCGGGGCCGTCGTCCACTTCCTGCGGAAGGTCGTCTGGATGGTGCCCGGGTTCACCGTCGAGCAGTACCGGCCGCGGCTGCGCGCACTGCACGAGCAGATCGAGGCGGAGGGGCCGTTCACAGCCCACAGCGCCCGCTTCCTGATCGAGGCCCGCAAGCCGGCCTGAGTGCCCGACGAGTGGCCGCAAACCGTCGCTGCATGAATGCGGAGAGTAGTAGTGACGCGCCGATGCACGCAGCATCACTCACGAAGGGTTATGGTGGAAACCCCCCCTCGGGCCGGTCCGTCTCCCCCCCACGGACCGGCCCGTTTCTCTTCGGCCGGCTGAAGCCGCGCAGCGGGGACCAGCCCTGTGCCCGAGTCCACATACTCCGGCGGTAGGGTGTCGCCCTCGGGAACTGTCGTCCGCAGCACGGCCACACGGAGGGACTGACCACACGTGAACTTGCGCGACCTGGTGTACGGACTCTACGCACGCCGGGTGGAAGGCCGTCTGGACCACGACCAGGTGCCGAAGCACATCGGGGTCATCCTCGACGGCAACCGCCGCTGGGCGAAGGCGTCCGGTGGCACGACCGCGCAGGGGCACCGCGCCGGGGCCGACAAGATCGCCGAGTTCCTCGGCTGGTGTGCCGAGACGGACGTCGAGGTCGTCACCCTGTGGATGCTGTCCACCGACAACCTCGACCGGCCCGAGGAAGAGCTCATCCCGCTGGTCGGCATCATCGAGGACGCGGTGCGCGACCTCGCCGCCGACGGCCGCTGGCGCGTGCACCACGTCGGCACGCTCGATCTGCTCCCGGCCGGCACCCAGTCCGTACTGAAGGAGGCCGAGCAGGCCACCCAGGGCAACACGGGGATACTGGTCAACGTCGCCGTCGGCTACGGCGGCCGCCAGGAGATCGCCGACGCCGTCCGCTCCCTCCTGCTGGACCACGCCCAGAAGGACACCACCTTCGAGGAGCTCGCGGAGCTCGTCGACATCGACGTCATCTCCGAGCACCTCTACACGCGCGGCCAGCCCGACCCGGACCTCGTCATCCGCACCAGCGGCGAGCAGCGCCTGTCGGGCTTCATGCTGTGGCAGTCGGCCCACTCCGAGTACTACTTCTGTGAGGTCTTCTGGCCGGCCTTCCGCAAGGTCGACTTCCTCCGCGCCCTGCGTGACTACGCGGCCCGGCACCGGCGTTACGGCGGATAGCCCGCGATAGCCCGTCCGACCCCTGGGGAACGGGTAACGCAGAGTTCACCAACGCGCCGTCATATGCCATGGCATGGCTGCGCGTGTTCGAGGGAATAAGCCTTCCAGGTCGACGCCCGTGCTCGTGGGCGTCGTATCTCAGCGGACGGCACGGGGCCGTCCGCCCGGGAGGCCCTTTGCACCAGGACGACCGCGCGAGGAGCAACTCCTCCGTCGGGCAGCTGGAGGGCCGGCGCTCGGCCCGCGCATCGCGGCCGGAGACCGGTCCCGATCCCTTTCGTCGCTCCCCGACCTCATCCGAGGGGGTACGTCCTTCCGTGGTGACCAGCACAAAGCGCCCCAAGCCAGACCGGCGCACCTACGTTCTCGACACCAGCGTCCTGCTGGCCGACCCGAACGCCCTGTCCCGCTTCGACGAGCACGAGGTCGTGCTCCCCGTCGTGGTGGTCACGGAACTCGAGGCCAAGAGGCACCATCCGGAGCTCGGTTACTTCGCCCGGCAGGCCCTGCGCCTGCTCGACGACTACCGGGTGAAGTTCGGGCGCCTCGACGCCCCGATACCGATCGGGGACCTGGGCGGCACTGTCCGCGTCGAGCTGAACCACTCCGACCCGACCGTGCTCCCGGCCGGCTACCGCCTCGGGGACAACGACTCCCGGATCCTCGCGGTGGCCCGCAACCTCCAGGCCGAGGGGTACGACGTCACGGTCGTGTCGAAGGACCTGCCGCTGCGCATCAAGGCGTCGTCGGTGGGCCTGCTCGCCGAGGAGTACCGCGCGGAGCTCGCCATCACGGATGCCGGCTGGACCGGAATGTCCGAACTCACCCTTTCGGCAGAGCAGGTGGACCTCCTCTTCGAAGAGGAGAGCGTGTACGTCCCGGAGGCGGCCGAGCTGCCGGTGCACACGGGTCTGGTGATCCACTCCGAGCGCGGCAAGGCGCTGGGACGCGTCACGCCCGAGGGCAATGTCCGCGTCGTGCGCGGCGATCGGGAGGCCTTCGGCATCAAGGGGCGTAGCGCCGAGCAGCGGATCGCGCTGGATCTGCTGCTCGACCCGGACGTCGGGATCGTGTCGATGGGCGGCCGGGCCGGCACCGGCAAGTCGGCGCTGGCGCTGTGCGCGGGGCTCGAGGCCGTGCTGGAGCGCAGGCAGCACCAGAAGGTGATGGTCTTCCGGCCGCTGTACGCGGTGGGCGGGCAGGAGCTCGGCTATCTGCCCGGCACCGAGGCCGAGAAGATGAGCCCGTGGGCGCAGGCGGTCTTCGACACGCTGTCCGCGGTGACGAGCCGCGAGGTCATCGAGGAGGTGACGGCGCGCGGGATGCTGGAGGTGCTGCCGCTCACGCACATCCGCGGGCGGTCCCTGCACGACGCCTTCGTGATCGTCGACGAGGCGCAGTCGCTGGAACGGAACGTCCTGCTGACCGTTCTGTCCCGAATCGGGGCGAACTCCCGTGTCGTACTGACCCATGACGTGGCCCAGCGCGACAACCTGCGGGTCGGCCGGTACGACGGAGTCGTCGCCGTCGTCGAGAAACTGAAGGGGCATCCGCTCTTCGCGCACGTCACCCTCACCCGATCGGAGCGCTCGCAGATTGCCGCACTTGTGACCGAAATGCTGGAGGAAGGGCAGATCTGACCCGTCCGTCCTGGACCGTCCCTACTCGTCCAATGAGTGGCGGTTGCACAGGAGTTGGCGCCGTCCGGCAAAGGCGTAGAGCCTAGCCGGGCGGCGTCTTGGCGTGTTCGCTTTTCCGTAAAACTCCTGGGTCAAACGATGTGTGACGTTTAACACGCAACTGAGAATTGCCTTGCGGCGTCTTGCTACGGCAGTGTGTGGGTCCTGTCAGGCCCCGCATACGACACTTGTGTCCCGCCAGCACCATCGGCGCCACAGAACCGCAGAACTACATAGAGGCTGTCGTATGCCGCCCGAGCACCACGCGGCGCTCCCCTCCAGGGAGTTGCCCACCGGGCCCGTGCCTCCCGTGACCCGTCGTTGGGAGGCCAGTGCCAGGGGCACGATTGCGTCCGCGAGGGTCACCCGCAAGCGGGCGATGCTGGAAGGAAACCGTGTGAGCCGGATCTCGGTCCGGGGATTCGCGGTGGCATCCGCCACTGCGGTCACCACTGTCGGCGCCGTCGTGGGCGTTGCCTCGGGCAGCACCCAGCAGCCCTCGAACGACTTCGAGGCAACGGCAGGCGACGCGACCCTCCTCGCGGACATACCGGCGGGCCAGCAGGCCCAGGTGCAGACCGCGTCACTGACGCAGCAGGCCGACGCACAGGCCATCGCTGCCGACGACGCTGCGAAGAAGTCCGCTGAGGAATCGGCGCGCAAGCAGGCCGCCGAGGACGCGGTCGCCAAGCAGAAGGCCGCGGAGAAGGCCGAGCAGGAGGCCAAGGAGCGCAAGGAGGCCGAGGAAGTGGCCAGCCGCAGCGCCTCCCGCGACGCCTCCAGCTTCGACGTCCAGAGCTCCTACACCGTCGCCGAGATCCAGGCGATGGCGCGGCAGATGGTCGCCAGCGACCAGTTCCAGTGCTTCAGCAACATCGTGGACCACGAGTCCAGCTGGAACTACCGGGCCGTCAACGCCTCCTCCGGCGCCTACGGTCTCTTCCAGGCGCTGCCGGGCTCCAAGATGTCGTCCGCCGGCTCCGACTGGCAGACCAACCCGGCCACCCAGATCAAGTGGGGCCTCAGCTACATGGACTCGCGCTACGGCAGCCCCTGCGGCGC
Organism: Streptomyces sp. NPDC002577; assembly: GCF_053594815.1. NCBI lineage: Bacteria > Bacillati > Actinomycetota > Actinomycetes > Kitasatosporales > Streptomycetaceae > Streptomyces > Streptomyces sp. NPDC002577. The sequence continues at coordinate 112,242 of NZ_JBSFWK010000028.1, forward strand.
CTGGTCCTTCTGGCAGGCCAACCACTGGTACTGAGCCACCCCCTTCCGTACGGAAAGCCGCCCATCCGCCCGGAAGCCGCTCAACCTTCCGAAGCCCCTTGCCGTCCTACGGTGAGGGGCTTCTGCCATGTACGGTCGGACCGGACGACTTCGGGGGGAGTGGTGGGGGCAAACGGGGGGAAGAGGACGGATATGTCGCGAGTGCCAGGGTGGCTGGACCGGCTAGGCGCCGGACTGAGCCGTATGGGGGAGCGGCTGGCCGAACGCCGCGCCCAGGCCGAGAAGGAGGACGCGGAGGGCGACGGGTTCCCGCCGGCCGGCACCGAGCCCTCCGATTCGGGACCCGGCCACGATGCGCCGGTCCCGTCCGGTCCCTCCGGCGGCCAGGACTCCGGCCCGGCCGCGGTCCCACAGGGGACGCCCGTCGCTCCCGGTGTGATCACGCGGCCCGATCCCGCAGCCGCCGTTCCCTGGGGCGTGCGCGTCGCTGCCGAGGCCGGCTGGCGGGTCCTCGTTCTCGCGGGCACGCTCTGGGTGCTGATGCGGGTCATCAGCGCTGTGCAACTCGTGGTGCTGGCGTTCGTCGCCGCCCTGCTCATCACCGCTCTGCTGCAGCCCACCGTGGCGCGGCTGCGCAGGCGCGGCGTGCCCCGTGGGCCCGCCACCGCACTCACCGCGATCCTCGGGTTCGTCGTGATGGGCCTCGTGGGCTGGTTCGTCGTCTGGCAGGTCATGGAGAACATCGACAACCTCTCCAACCAGATCCAGGACGGCATCGACGAGCTCAGGAACTGGCTGCTCAACAGCCCGTTCCATGTGACGGAGAAGCAGATCAACGAGATCGCCAAGAACCTGCGCGAGGCGATCGGCGCGAACACGGACGCGATAACGTCCGCGGGGCTAGAAGGCGTCACCGTCGTCGTCGAGGCGCTGACCGGCATCGTGCTGACGATGTTCTCGACGCTGTTCCTGCTCTACGACGGGCGGCGCATCTGGGAGTGGACGCTCAAGCTGGTTCCCTCGCCCGCCCGGCCCGGAGTCGCGGGCGCGGGGCCGCGGGCGTGGCGGACGCTGACGGCGTATGTGCGCGGCACAGTGGTGGTGGCCCTGATCGACGCGATCTTCATCGGCCTCGGCATCTACTTCCTCGACGTGCCGATGGCCGTGCCGCTCGCCGTCTTCATCTTCCTGTTCGCGTTCATCCCGCTGGTCGGTGCCGTGGTGTCGGGTGCGCTGGCGGTGGTGGTCGCGCTGGTGACCCAGGGCGTCTTCACGGCCGTCATGGTGCTGGTGGTGGTGCTGGCCGTCCAGCAGATCGAGGGCCACATCCTGCAGCCGTTCATCCTGGGGCGCGCGGTGCGAGTGCATCCGCTCGCGGTCGTCCTCTCGGTCGCCGCGGGTGGGATGGTCGCGGGGATCGGGGGAGCGGTGGTGGCTGTGCCGCTCGTTGCGGTGACCAATACGGTCGTCGGCTATCTGAATGCGTACGACCGCGGGGCCGCGGGGCTGCGGCATTCGCCGCCGCCCCGCGGAGCCACTGCACTGAGGGCTTCGCCCCCGGAACCCCCATCGCCCTGACGGGCGTCCTCAAGCGCCGGACGGGCTGAAGATTCAGCCCCGCCCGCGCGGGGGGGCCCGGGGGGAG
>NZ_JBSFWK010000029.1:0-110278 GCF_053594815.1 Streptomyces sp. NPDC002577
CTCCGCCGCGACGTGCGCGACCGGGCGGCCACTGCAGACACGTTCGACGAGCAGCCGCCTGCCATGAACGGTCAGCCGGGCATTACGGTGGGACATGAAGGCCTCCGTGCGGTGTAGTCCTAGACAGCTCCACCACACCGGAGGTCTTCGCCATGATCAAGCCCAGCGACCGTTAACAACGCTCGTGATCAATACATCTAGGGCCTGCGTCGGCCGCTGGGCGTCCATCTCAGCGGCCGAGCTCTTTGCGTGTGACACGGCGCAGCCTGCGCCGCTGCGAGGGATCGAGGGCCAGATACGCCGCCGCCGGCACCCCGAGGATGATCAAGAGGACGGCCCACCAGGGCAGCCAGTACAGCAGGATGAGCCCGGCCGCCACACCTCCTGCGGCGATCTTCGCGTTCTTGGACATGTGTCGCCTCCTTCGCGGCTGCTGCCGCTCTCTGCCTTGAAAACGGCCTGGTGTCCCCGGCGGTTCCAGGTCACAACCCTGAGACGTCCCTGACGTGCGCCCCTTACTGGACCCTGAGGACTCGCCCCTGAGGACACGCCCCTGGGACTCGCCCCTGACGTGCGGCCCCGGGCCGCGCTCACCCAGGGCGCCGAAACCCTCACCGAAGCCCCCGAGTGAGGTACCCTCAACGACTCCGGTCTCAGTAGTCAAATTTGAGGAATGTGCCATCGCTGTGCAGAACCTGCCCGCAGCAACACCCTCCGAGATCTCTGAACTGTCCCGCTGCTCCGTCGTCTTCCTGCCCGCCGACCCGGCGCGCGGCGGCAGCGTCGCCTTCTGGCACGACGACGGAACCGCACCACCTCCCCCGGCGGCCGCGGGATCGGTCGAGGAACTCACCGTCGTCGTTCCCCACGACCACGGCGTCGAGCTCGTGCGCGTACCCGCCCTCGTGCTGCCCGTGCGGCAGGCCCTCCCCGTGCTCACACGCGCGCGTGCCCGTGCGCAGGCGCATCCGGCGGCCGCCTTCTGGGGAGCGGCCACGGTACTGGCACTGCAACTCGTCGCTCGCGGGCTGCTGTTGCCGGGGCTGACGCCGGCCGACCACGACGCCTGGCGTGCGGGCCCGCTGAGCCCTGAGGACCTTCAGCGGGTACGTGACCTGGCCGCCGCGATGCCCCCGGCCGCGCACGCGGTCCCGCTCGACGGCTCAGGCCCAACCCGGTTGCCGGACTCCGAGCCGTTGCTGCGCGCCTTCCTCGACGCGGTCGCCGACACTCTGCCGCGCTCCCCCGCAGCCGCGCTCGCGGCGGGCGGTCCGGTCTTCGCGGCACACCGCCCGCAGCGCGTCCCCGAGCACCGCGCGTGGGCCGCCGATGTGGCCGCGGGACACGACGCGGGCGTACGGATCTCGCTGCGTGTCGAGATGCCAGGGCTTGCGTCGGCGACATCGGACGGCGCCACCGCGATCGCCTTCCGGGCCGTGCTCCAGATGCACAGCGCCAGCGATCCCGCACTGGTCGCGGACGCTGCCGAGCTATGGGCCGCGACCAGCCCCTCGGTGCGGTCGTTCGGGGCCCGCGCGCGGATGGACGCCCTGCTCGCGCTGCGCCGCGCGGCCCGCGCCTGGCCGCCGCTCGCCCCTCTGCTGTCGGCCCCCGTGCCCGACGCCGTCGAGCTGGCCGACGACGAGGTCACCGAGCTGCTCGGCGAGGGGGCCCGGCGGCTCGCGGCCGCGGGCGTGGAGGTGCACTGGCCCAGGGAACTGGCGCGCAAGCTGACCGCCCGCGCGGTCATCGGCCCTCCGGACGACGGCGCCCCGGACGACGGCGGCTGGCACGACGGCGGCTGGCACGACGGCCGAGGCGAGGGGCAGAAGGAGCGCAGCGCCTCGTCCGACGCACCGTCGTTCCTGTCCGCGGACGCCCTGCTCGCCTTCAACTGGTCTTTCGCACTCGGCGACCAGCAACTCTCCCGCCAGGAGCTGGATCACCTCGCCGAAGCAAGCCGACCGGTCGTGCGACTGCGCGACCAATGGGTGCTCGTCGACCCGGCGGAGGTCCGCCGCGCCCGGGATGAGCAGGACCGCAAGGTCACTCCGATCGACGCCCTGAGCGCCGTGCTGACGGGTTCCACCGAGGTGGACGGGCGGCACGTGGAGGTACGGCCGACGGGCTGGCTGGCGACCCTGCGCGAACGGCTGGCCGACCCCGAGGCCATGGAACCGGTGGGGCAGCCCGCCGGGCTCGACGCCACCCTGCGCGACTACCAGCTGCGCGGCCTGAACTGGCTGGCCCGAATGACCTCGCTCGGTCTGGGCGGCTGCCTGGCCGACGACATGGGCCTGGGCAAGACGATCACGCTGATCGCCCTGCATCTGCACCGGCAGACCGACGAGGCGTCGGCGGGCCCCACCCTCGTGGTCTGCCCGACGTCACTGCTGGGCAACTGGCAGCGCGAGATCGAGAAGTTCGCGCCCGGCTGCCCCGTGCGCCGCTTCCACGGCGGGCGCCGCAGCCTGGAGGACCTGGCCGACGGCGAGTTCGTGCTCACCACGTACGGCACGATGCGGCTCGACGCCGAGCAGCTCGCCGATACGCGGTGGGGGATGGTCGTCGCCGACGAGGCGCAGCACGTCAAGAACCCCTACTCGGGGACCTCCAGGCAACTGCGGACGATCGGCGGGCACGCGCGCGTGGCGCTCACCGGCACACCCGTGGAGAACAACCTCTCCGAACTGTGGGCCATTCTCGACTGGACCACACCGGGGCTGCTCGGCCGACTCGGCACGTTCCGCAGCCGCTACGCACAGGCCGTCGAGGGCGGTCAGGACCCGGCGGCCGCCGAACAGCTCGCCAAGCTCGTACGCCCTTTCCTGCTGCGCCGCCGCAAGTCGGACCCGGGCATCGCCCCCGAACTGCCACCCAAGACCGAGACCGACCGGGCTGTGTCGCTCACCCCTGAACAGGCCGGGCTGTACGAGGCCGTGGTGCGCGAGACGCTCGCGGAGATCTCGGGTGCCGATGGCTTCGCGCGCCGCGGGCTGATCGTCAAGCTGCTCACCGGGCTCAAGCAGATCTGCAACCACCCGGCACAGTTCCTCAAGGAGGAGCGCCCGAGGATCGCGGGCCGCTCCGGAAAACTGGACCTGCTGGACGAGCTGATCGACACCATCCTCGCCGAGGACGCGAGCGTGCTGGTGTTCACCCAGTACGTCCGGATGGCCCGGCTCATCGAGCGGCATCTGACGTCCCGCGGTGTGCCCTCGCAGTTGCTGCACGGCGGCACGCCCGTGGCGGAGCGCGAGGCCATGGTGAGCCGGTTCCAGGCAGGTGATGTGCCGGTCTTCCTGCTGTCGCTGAAGGCGGCCGGCACGGGGCTGAACCTGACCCGGGCGGGTCATGTCGTGCACTACGACCGCTGGTGGAACCCCGCCGTCGAGGCCCAGGCGACCGACCGCGCGTACCGCATCGGGCAGACCCAGCCCGTCCAGGTGCACCGGATCGTCGCCGAAGGCACGATCGAGGACCGCATCGCCGACATGCTGCTGCGCAAACGGGCACTGGCGGACGCCGTTCTCGGCACCGGCGAGGCCGCCCTGACGGAACTGACCGATGCGGAACTGGCCGATCTGGTGGAGCTGCGAGGGGGCGACGGCCGATGAGCCGCAGGTATGAGTACACCGAGGGTGACGCGTACGGCGATGCGGACGACGAGTACAGCGAGGCGGACAGCGAGCACAGCGATGCGCGCGGCCACGCCGACGAAACCCTCGACGAGCCCATTCACGAACGCACCTTCGCCGCGCTGCCGCCCGCGCGCGGGCGGGGCTTCGCGGCGACCTGGTGGGGGCAGGCCTGGCTCAGGGCGCTGGAGGACACGGCTCTGGACTCCGAGCAGGTGAAGACGGGCCGCAGGCTCGCGCGCGCCGGGGCGGTGGGCGCGGTGTCCGTACGCCCCGGCCGGATCACCGCGGTCGTCCAGGACCGGGACCACACCCGGCACCGCTCGGACGTCCTCCTGCAGCAGCTGAGCGACGAGGAGTGGGACCGCTTCCTGGGCATGGCCGTCGAGCGCGCGGGGCACATCGCGGCCCTCCTCGACCGGGACATGCCGCCTCATCTGGTCGAGGACTCGGCCGCCGCGGGCGTCGAGCTGCTGCCGGGCATCGGCGACCTCGAGCCGGAGTGCGGTTGCGGAGCCTGGGACCACTGCGCGCACACCGCGGCGCTCTGCTACCAGGTGGCGCGGCTGCTGGACCAGGATCCGTTCGTGCTGCTGCTGATGCGCGGCCGCGGGGAGCGCGAACTGCTGGACGAGTTGCAGGCCCGCAGTGTGGCCCAGGCTTCCTCACAGGCGGCTCCGGAGGAGGCGCAAGCGGACGCTCCCGAGGGTGTCGACGCGCAGGAGGCGTACGCCGCGGGGCAGATACTGCCGCCTTTGTCCGCACCGCCATCGGCACCTCAGGAGCCAGGGGTTCCGCCATCGCTGGACACGGAGGAGGAGCCCGTATCCGGTCTCGATGTGCTCGCGCTGGAGTTCCTGGCGGCGCAGGCGGCCGCGGAGGCACACCGGCTGCTGACCGAGGCGCTCTCCCCGGGCCATGAACGGCAGCCGCGCCAACCCGGCCTGACAGAGGATCAGGATGCCGTACGCCTGGCTGCCGATGGTCCCGGGCCGGAGATCCTGGCGCGGCTCGCGGCCGCATCGGGCCGGGGCCGGGAGGGGCTCGCTCTCGCCGTGCGCGCCTGGGGGTTCGGTGGTGCGGCGGCCCTGTCGGTACTCGACGAGGAGTGGACGCCAGAGCCGGAAGAACTGGCACGCGCGCGTGCCGCGCTGGAGTCGGCGTGGGACGAGGGCGAACGGCCCGAGCTGCGTGGTGCGCGCAACCGCTGGACGGTGATCGGCGCCCAGCCTGTCGACGCTGGGCCGGTCGACGCTCGGGCGGCGGGTGTACAGGCACAGCTTCGTCTGGGGCGCGACGGCCGCTGGTGGCCGTACCGCAAGGAGCGCGGCCGCTGGGCACCCGCAGGCCCCTCCGCGCCCGATCCGGCGACGGCACTGGCGGTGGCGGCCGGCGGCGAGTGAACGGGCCGGTTCCGGCGACGGCGCCCCTCGGACCAGCGCCGGGGGGAGGCAGGCCTACGCCGGAGGGCGGCAGGCCGCCACCCTCAGGAGGCCCGCCGCCATCGAACGCCGGGCCGTACCCGGCCGTCCGGGCAGTCGGCCGTCCCACCGGAAGACCACCCGTGCCCACCAAAATGCGGGCCGTGCCCCCGGGCGGCGGCTCGAAGCCGCCGCCCGGGGAGGCACCGTGTCACCAGGCAGGGTGCCACCTCCCCGGGGCACACCTCCCCAGGGCACGCCTGGCGCGGGGTCAGCCCCGCGCACCCAGCAGGTGCTCCATCGCCAGCTGGTCGAGCTGCTCGAAGGCCATGGAGCGGGCGCCGCGCGCCTCCACGTCGAAGTCCTCGAACGAGGCGCGGTCGGCAAGCAGCGCGGACAGGCCGTCCTCGGCGGTCGGCTTGGCGAGCTCGTCGAGGCGCGACGCGCGCAGGGCCTCCTGGACCTCCGGGTCGGCGCGGAAGGCGGCCGCGCGCTCCTTGAGGATCAGGTAGTTGCGCATGCAGCCCGCGGCCGACGCCCACACGCCGTCGAAGCCCTCGGTGCGCGGCGGCTTGAAGTCGAAGTGCTTCGGGCCCGCGTAGCCGGCGGACTCGAGCAGGTCGACCAGCCAGAACGCCTGCCGCAGGTCACCCGCGCCGAAACGGAAGTCCTGGTCGTACTTGATGCCGGACTGGCCGTTGAGGTCGATGTGGAACAGCTTGCCCGCCCACAGGGCCTGGGCGATGCCGTGCGGGAAGTTCAGCCCCGCCATCTGCTCGTGGCCCACCTCGGGGTTGACGCCGACCAGCTCGGGCCGCTCCAGGCGCTCGATGAAGGCGAGAGCGTGACCGATCGTGGGCAGCAGGATGTCGCCCCGCGGCTCGTTCGGCTTGGGCTCGATGGCGAAGCGCAGGTCGTAGCCCTGGGAGGTCACGTACTCGCCGAGGAGGTCGAACGCCTCCTTCATCCGGTCCAGCGCGACACGCACGTCCTTCGCGGCGCCGGACTCGGCGCCCTCGCGGCCGCCCCAGGCGACGTACGTGGTGGCGCCCAGCTCGACGGCCAGGTCGATGTTGCGGATCGTCTTGCGCAGCGCGTAACGGCGTACGTCACGGTCGTTCGCGGTGAACGCGCCGTCCTTGAAGACCGGGTGCGTGAAGAGGTTGGTCGTGGCCATCGGCACCTTCATGCCGGTGGCGTCGAGCGCCTGGCGGAACCGCTTGATGACGGCCTCGCGCTCGGTGTCGGTGGACCCGAACGGGATCAGGTCGTCGTCGTGGAAGGTCACGCCGTGCGCGCCGAGCTCGGCCAGGCGCTGGACGGTCTCGACCGGGTCCAGGGCCGGCCGGGTGGCGTCACCGAAGGGGTCCCTGCCCTGCCAGCCGACGGTCCACAGACCGAAGGTGAACCTGTCCTCAGGGGTGGGCTGGTAGTTCATGCCGCGGCTCCTTGCTCGCTCCGACTATTTCGTCATGGCGCTTTACAAATTAGTATGCCAGGGCATCCCTGGGAAGACGGGTCTCGACAAGACCGGCGGATTCGGTCAGAAAACGGGAACCCCGAGACCCGTCAGGCATGCGCAGAGTCCCCCAGAAACAGCGTGGGGCCCCCTTGGGCCCGGCGCGAGCCGCAGAAACGGAGAGCCCGATGTCAGCAGCGGAGGGACCGCTCGTTGTCGGAGTGGACAGCTCGACGCAGTCCACCAAGGCCCTGGTCGTCGACGCCGCCACCGGGCAGGTCGTGGCGAGCGGCCAGGCCCCGCACACCGTCACGTCGGGCGCCGGGCGCGAGAGCGACCCCGAGCAGTGGTGGAGCGCCCTGTGCGAGGCGCTGCGCCAGTGCGGTGACGCTGCCCACGAGGCCGCGGCCGTGTCGATCGGCGGCCAGCAGCACGGACTCGTCACGCTCGACGCGCAGGGCAGGCCGGTGCGCCCCGCGATGCTGTGGAACGACGTACGGTCGGCGCCGCAGGCCGAGCGGCTGATCGAGGAGCTGGGCGGCCCCAAGGTGTGGGCCGACCGTTTCGGCAGCGTGCCGGGGGCCTCCTTCACGGTCACCAAGTGGGCGTGGCTCGCCGAGCACGAGCCGGATGCCGTCCGCGCCACGGCCGCCGTCCGCCTGCCGCACGACTACCTCACCGAGCGCCTGACCGGTGACGGCACCACCGACCGCGGCGACGCGTCGGGCACGGGATGGTGGTCGTCGGCGAGCGAGTCCTACGACGAGGAGATCCTCGGCCGCGTGGGTCTCGACCCGGCGCTGCTGCCCCGCGTCGTGCGCCCCGGTGAGGTCGCCGGAACCGTGCGCGGCAGCGGTGAGCTGCCCTTCGCCAAGGGGACGCTGGTCGCTCCCGGCACCGGTGACAACGCGGCCGCCGCCCTCGGCCTCGGCCTGCGCCCCGGCATGCCCGTGCTCAGCCTCGGCACGTCCGGCACGGTGTACGCGGTGTCGCGGCACAGGCCCGCCGACCCGTCCGGCACCGTGGCGGGCTTCGCCGACGCAACGGGCGACTGGCTGCCCCTTGCCTGCACCCTGAACTGCACGCTCGCCGTCGACCGCATGGCCGCCCTGCTGGGCATCGACCGGCAGGCCGTGGAGCCCGGCGGCAGCGTCACGCTCCTGCCCTACCTGGACGGCGAGCGCACGCCGAACCTGCCGAACGCCTCCGGCCTGCTGCACGGGCTGCGGCACGACACGACGCCGGGCCAGCTCCTGCAGGCGGCGTACGACGGCGCGGTGCACTCGCTGCTCGGCGCCCTCGACCTGGTGCTCGACGAGGACGCGGACCCGACCGCTCCGCTGCTGCTCATCGGCGGCGGCGCCCGCGGCACGGCCTGGCAGCAGACCGTACGGCGTCTGTCCGGCCGGGCGGTGCAGATCCCGGAGGCCAAGGAGCTGGTCGCACTCGGTGCGGCAGCGCAGGCCGCCGGGCTGCTCACCGGCGAGGACCCGGCCGCCGTGGCACGGCGCTGGGGCACCGCACGGGGCCCTGTCCTGGACCCGGTGGAACGCGACGAGGCGGTGCTCGGCAGAATCTCCGGAGTGCTGTCCGACGCCGCCGCGCTGCTGGACAGGCGCCCGGACGCGTCCTGACCGTGATCGCGCGCCCGGGGCTCCCGGGCGCGCGCATCACCCGACCCAGGATGCGAACCGAGCAGGACTGAGGGAGGCATGACCGCACCGCTGCACGACACCCGCCGGGGCACGCCCGACACCCAGCAGGGCATGCGCCGCCGCAACCTCTCGCGGGTGATGCACACCGTCGCCGCGGAGGGCCCGCTGTCGCGCGCCGCGGTCGCCTCCCGCATCGGCCTGACGCGCGCCGCTGTGTCGACGCTGGTCGACGAGCTGATCAGGGCGGGTCTGCTCGACGAGCTGGGGCCGGAGCGCCCCGGCAAGGTGGGCCGAGGCCGCCCCGGCTCGGCGCTCGCGGTGAGCGGCCGCGGCCCGGCCGGCCTCGGCGCCGAGGTGGGCGTCGACCACCTCGCGGTGTGTGCGGTCGATCTGCGCGGCGAAGTACGCGCGCGTGCCGTGCACTGGACCGACAACCGGGGCCGGGCCGCGAAACCGGTGACCGTGGAGCTCGCCGCGCTGGTGGACCAGGTGGCCGTCGAGGCGCAGAAGGCCGGCCTGCGCCCCGCCGGACTGGCCGTCGCCGTCCCCGGCCTGGTGGAGCGCGGCACCGGACTGGTCGTGCGCGCACCGAACCTCGACTGGCGCGACACCGACCTCGGGGAGCTCCTCGCCGGTGACCTGCCCGTGACGGTGGACAACGAGGCCAACTTCGGCGCCCTTGCGGAACTGTGGCTCGGCGACGGCACCCCACCCGACTTCGTCCATGTGTCGGCGGAGATCGGCATCGGCGCGGCGGTCGTCGTCGACGGCCGGCTGCTGCGCGGCACCCGCGGGTTCGCGGGCGAGCTGGGCCACGTCCCGGTGCGTCCCGAGGGCCCGAAGTGCCGCTGCGGCGGCCGCGGTTGCCTCGAGCAGTACGCGGGCGTCGAGGCGGTGCTGCGAGCGGCGGGCCTCGGTCCGGGCGAAGGCCGCGTCGGGTTGCTCGCCGACCGCGCCGGCGAAGGCGACAAGGACGTACGGCGGGCGCTGCGCGGCGCGGGCACGGCTCTGGGCATCGCACTGACCGGTGCCGTCAATCTCCTCGATCCGCACACCGTGGTGCTCGGCGGGGCGCTGTCCCGCCTCGCGCCCTGGCTGCTCCCCGCGCTGGAGCGCGAGCTCGGCAGCCGCACGGCACGCCTGGCCTGCGGCGTCGCCGTGTCCCGCCTCGGCTCGGAGGGCCCGCTGCTCGGCGCGGCGCACTCGGTCGTACGGGCGGTGCTGGACGATCCGGCGATGGTGGCGGGCGGGGTGTGAGGGCAGGGCCTAGGCTCGCCCATGCTCATGAACCCATGGCCATGAAGTGCCGGGGCCGGCCGCGGGCACTGCCGCAGCCGGTCCCGGCCCGCTCATGGATTGAGGTGACTGACGATCTCCGCTGTCGCCGACAAACCCTCGTGGATGGTCGGCGCCATGCTCGTGCTCGCGAGATAGAACCCGAGCAGGATGCACACCAAGGCATGCGAGAGCTTCAGCGCACCGTTGCGGATGAAGACCACTGCCAGGATCAGTAGCAGCAGCACCGCAGAAATCGAAACAGCCATCGCCCGGTCTCCTCCGCCACGTCGACGCCCGTGACTTTCGGCCGCAAGTGTGGCGTAGCGGCGGGGCGGTCCTCGTGACTGGCGTGTCCCCCGAAAGTGTTTTGACTCGCTGTGATGGCAATGCCGCGAGCCGAATTCCGAACTGAGGGACTGAGGGCCCCTCAACTAGGCCTTGTCGTGAGCGTCCAGGAACGCCTCGAGACCCGCCAGGTCGTCCGTGTTCAGGTGGTCGACGTCGGCGGCGAGCAGCTCGCTCCACACCGCGTCGCCTTGCGCACGGTGCCGTGCGCGTACGTGGTGAAGATCTGCCGGTAACGCCGGAGGTGGCGGTCGAGTTCCAGGTACGTCGAGGCGCCTTCGGTCTTGATGTCGATGAGGAGTTTCAGGGGCGTGCGGTAACCGCGGTACACCGAGCCCTGGTTGGCCCGGATGCGGGCGAGCAGCGGCTCCAGGTACAGCGATTCGAGTGTGCGGGACGGGTCGAGGTCCACCGGGTCGTGCGCGACGAGCAGTTGGTCGCCGACGAGGTAGATGTCGGCCTCCACGCTCATGAAACGGTCGTCCAGCGCGTCGAAGAGGGGCCGGGGATGCTCGTAGTCGTTGTGCGCGTGGGGCGCGCAGGAGCGGGTGCGGCCCGCGCTTCCGCTCGCCCCGGCGTACGCGGCGGGGGCGGCGACGCTGCCCGCCAGGGCGGCGGCGAGAGTGACCCCCGCCCTGCGTTCACTTCGCCGCGGAACCGCACGGCGCGTTCACGCGGCGACCATGGCAGGCGCGGGTGAGCAGGCGGGGTAAGCGACGGCGATCAGGCCCCGCGGGGCCTGATCGCTGCCGTGCCGCCGCCGGTCAGCGCGCGCCAGGCGCGGCCGCGACCTCGGACACCGTCTCCATCGCCGAGGGCGCGAGCGCGGTTCCCGGCAGGGCGAAGCCGCGTACGAGGTCGGACAGAGCGGAGGAGCGCAGGACCCGGCGCAGGATCAGGTAACCGAGCACGCCCCCGAGGGTGTTGGCGATCAGGTCGTCGACGTCCGCCCCCCGGCCGTTGCTGAACAGGATGTACATCCCCAGCTGGCTCAGCTCGATCGTCAGGCTGACGGCCAGGCCGCGCAGGGCGACCCGCCTCACCCGGAGCTCACGCTCCGCCATCAGCGGCAGCAGCACACCGAACGGGATGAACAAGGCCATGTTGAGTACGAAGCTGGGGTCCATCCCGAGGACGCCCAAGAGAGGGACCGGCTGGATCTGGCTCGTCCAGTCCGCCTCGTTCTGAGCCTTGTCCACGATGATCGGGAACAGCGTGAAGTGCAGGAAGCCCGCGGCGTAGACGGCCGCAACGAGCCGGGTGAGCGCCGGCCTGCCGTACCAGCCGGGGTGCTTCCTCGAGGCGCGCGCCGCGAGCAGCACAGTGAACGCGGCGAGGAGGGGCGCCAGCACCTCCACGGACTCGATACGGAAGCTGGTGTTGCCCATGACATGCTCCTGGGTGTGATAGATCGCGGAACCCGCCCGACGGATCCGACTCTGCCCGGCCGTCCCGCGCGCCGGATCCGGCGAAAGTCAGAACTTGCGCGGCCGGCTACGACTTTCGGCCGAGCGGCGTCCGCACCCCTGGATTCAAGGTGGGCTTCCCAAACCCCTTCCTGGCGGGCGCGAACGCGGGCCCTGGCGCCCTGGGGCGCATGGGCGGCGTGGCTGGCTGTCCTGTGCGCGGCCCTGCTGGCCGACTACTGGGGCGGGCTGATCGGCGCACAGCGGCTCGACTTGGCGAAACTGTGCTGTGCCCTGCTGGCCGTGGCCTCCGTCGCCGCCTCGCCCTGGCTCGGCGCCAAGGCGCTGCCGGTGGTCGCCGGTCTGGCGGGGGCCGCGTCGCTGGCCGTATCGGTCGTCCTGCGCGCCGGACCCGGCAGCGCACCCGATCCGCTGGCCTCGAAGGCGTACGGTTTCGCCGAACCCGCCGCGCTGCTGTGGCTGCTGCTGCTCGTCCCGCTGCGCGGACGCCGGTCGTGGGTGGCTTGGACCGTCCCTCCCGTCCTGTGGGTGGCGATCGTGCTGCGGCCGATCGCGGTCGAGGTGGTGGACATCAGCGTCATCACGGCGCTGTTCTTCGCCGTGGGATCGACCGCGGTACTCGGCGCCGGTGTCACCTGGCGGCTGGTCAGGGCGGACCGGCGGCGCCGGGCGGCCGCGCTGCGTCTGGAGCAGCGCACGGAGTTCGCACGCGACCTGCACGACTTCGTCGCCCACCATGTGACCGGCATCGTCGTACAGGCGCAGGGCGCCCTGGCGATCGCCGAGCGGCGCCCCGAGCTCATGCGGCCCTCGCTGGAACGGATCGAGCAGGCCGGGACGGAGGCACTGTCGTCCATGCGCCTCATGGTGGGAATGCTGCGCGACACCGACGGCCAGGACGGCACCCGGCAGAACGGGGAAGGGGACGGGAACGGCGACGGGAATAGTGGCGCCGGGCAACCCGCTCTCACCCCCCTGGCAGGGATCGCCGAGATGCGCTCGCTCGTCGAGGGGTTCTCGGCGATCGGCGGCGCGCGGGCCGGACTCGACATGGAAGGAACGTTCGACGACCTGCCGGTGGAGGTGACCACCACCGTGCACCGGGTGGTGATGGAGGCGCTGACCAACGTACGCAAACACGCCCAAGGCTGCACCGAAGTGCGGGTGGCCGTGGCACGGTCCGCGAACGGCGTCGCCGTACGGGTCAGCGACGACGGACAGCCGCGGCACGCCTCCGGTGCCGGCCCCGGATCCGGCTTCGGGCTGCGGGGACTGGCCGAACGGGTCGGCATGATCGGCGGCCGCATCGAGGCCGGAGCGGCCATGGGCGGCGGCTGGGGCGTCGAAGCCACCCTCCCGGCGTCTTCGGCCGCCGCCCCGATCGGAGCGGCCCGATGACCATCCGGGTGCTGATCGCCGACGACCAGGCCATGGTCCGCGCCGGATTCGCGATGATCCTGGCCGCCGAGGACGACATCGAGGTCGTCGCCGAGGCCGGCGACGGCCTGCAGGCGGTGGAACTCGCCGAACGGCACCGCCCCGACGTCGTACTGATGGACATCCGCATGCCCCGCCTCGACGGCCTGGAGGCCCTGCGCCGGCTGACCCGCCCCGGCACCGTCGACCCGCCGAAGGTCGTCGTCGTCACGACCTTCGACGACGACGAGTACGTACACCGCGCCCTGACCGACGGCGCCTGCGGATTCCTGATCAAGGACTCGGGACCCGCGCTCCTGGTCGAGGCGATCCGGGCGGCGGCCTCGGGTGAGGCCCTGGTCAGCCCCTCGATCACGGTGCGGCTGCTGCGCAGCCTCAACAGCGCGGCGACCACGCGCCGCAGGGTGCAGGGCGCGGTGCACAGCACCCTGTCGGCGCGCGAACTGGACCTCGTACGCCTGGTGGCCCGGGGACTGACCAATGCGGAGATCGCGACCGAACTGTCCATCTCGGTGGGCACGGTGAAAACCCACCTCGGCAACGTGCAGACGAAACTACCCGCCCGCAACCGCGTGGAGATCGCCGCCTGGGCCTGGGAATCCGGGCTCGTCGACCGGCAGTGAAAGGGTGACTCGCCGCCCTGGGCCGCCTCGCCCGGCCGAACGACCGTCAGGCGGCCCTGCGCTGGGCAGGCGGCGTGGCTGCGCCCATCAGGCGGCTGCTCCCTCCTCAAGCCCCGGGACGACGGCGATACGACCGGTCGTGACGCCGTCGGCGACGCGCTGCACGGCCTCGGCCGCGGCCGTCAGCGGTACACGGTCGCTGACGAGGGGCTTGATCGCGCCCTTCGCGGCGAGCTCGGTGAGCTGCTCGTGGCAGTGGAGCACCGCCTGCGGGTCCTTGGTGTTGTACAGGCCCCAGTGCAGCCCGAGGATCGAATAGTTCTTCACGAGCGCGTGGTTGAGCGCGGGGGTCGGAATCGTGCCGCTGGCGAATCCCACGACGACGATCCGCCCCTCGAAGGCCACGCACTTCGCGGACTGCGCGTAGGCGTTGCCGCCCACCGGGTCGTAGATCACGTCCGCGCCGCGACCGCCGGTGGCCTCCTTGACGGCGGCGACGACGTCGTCCGTGTGCCGGTCGAGCACCAGGTCGCAGCCCAGCTCACGGGCGATCTCGGCCTTCTCCGGGCCGCCCACGACACCGATGACGGTGGCACCCGCGGCCTTTCCGAGCTGCACGGCCGCGCTGCCGACGCCGCCCGCGGCCGCGTGGACGAGCAGCGTCTCGCCGGCCTGGATGCGGGCGCGGCGGTGCAGGCCGAACCAGCCCGTCTGGTAGCCGATGTGCAGCGCCGCCGCCTCGGCGTCGTCCAGCGCGTCGGGAGCGGGCAGCACGGCCGCCGCGTCGGCCAGGGCGTACTCGGCGAAACCGCCGTACGGCAGCACCGGGTTGGCGATGACGCGGCGGCCGTTCTCGGTCTCGCCACAGATCTCCACGCCGGGCGTGAACGGCAGCGTGGGCCGGATCTGGTACTGCCCGCGGCACAGCAGCGCGTCGGGGAAGTTGACGTTCGCGGCCCGCACCCGGAGGAGGACCTGCCCCTCGCCGGGTACCGGCTCGGCCGTCTCCTCGAGGCGCATCGCCTCCCTCGGCTCGCCGTTCTCGTGCACGTGCCATGCCTGCATGCGGGGCCTCCACGGGACTGTTCGTAGAACCTGGCTCCGACGCATACTAAGCGGTCGCTTTGACAGGTGGGAAGAGCTACGCCTGTCACTCACCGGCTGAACAGCTCGAATGCCACCGCGGGCTTCCCGCCGAACCGCCGGCCCATGGCCTCGGTGCTGCCGAGAAGGAAGGTGCGGCAGTACGTCTCCGGGTCCTCGTCCGTGAGCGCCTCGATATAGCTGCGGTGCTGGAGCAGGGACCGTACGGACCGCTCAAGGCCCGGGGTGGCGTCCACGGCGTGGGTCGGCTGCGCGGATCCGGCGACGGCGACCCAGCGCACCCCGTTCCACGGCTCGAGGCCCTGGTCGGCGAGTTCGGGGAAGATCCAGCGGTTGCCGGCGTCGCCCGCAGCGTCGAGCGTGGCGCGCCCGACAGCTACATGATCCGGGGTGTTCCAGGCGACGCCGCCCCAGGTGTCGCGGTGGTTGAGGGTAATCACCAGCTCGGGCCGGTGGCGCCTGATCGCCGCGGCGATGTCCCGGCGCAACCGGAGCCCGTACTCGATCACGCCGTCCTTGTGGTCGAGGAACTCCACACTCGTCACCCCGACGACGGCGGCACTCGCCCGCTGCTCCTGTTCGCGCAGCCGGCCGCACATGGCGGGCTCCAGCGTGTCGATGCCCGCCTCACCGCGGGTGGCCAGGACGTACGCGATCTCACGGCCGGCGTCGGTCCATGCGGCGACCGCTGCCGCACAGCCGTACTCGAGATCGTCGGGGTGGGCCACGATGGCGACGGCGCGCTGCCAGTCGGTGGGCATGGGTTCGAGCTGCGGTTCGGTCGTCAGGTCGGTCCCCGGCTCGGTCATGCACGAGAGCCTATGCGTCGCGGCCTGGTCGGGAGTACCTCCGGACTCCGGGTAACATCCGCCTCCCGGCAACCTGTACATGCATGGGAGGAAGCTGGTGGCACCCCATTCGGAACCCGGCGTGCTCGCCCGGATGGCCGATCTGCTCGGTGAGACGCCCCCGGAACAGGGCGGCGCACTGTGGCGGCTGGCTGCCCGGCGACGGCAGTTGGACGCGAACGTGGTGCGTCTGGCACCCGGGGCCGAAGTCGGCGCGCACGCCGAGCCGGATCTCGACGTCCTGCTGTACGTGACCGCCGGCGGCGGGCAACTCGACGCCGAGAGCGTACGGCACACGCTCGGGCCGGGGAGCATCACGTGGCTGCCGCACGGCACCCGCCGGTCGCTGTCGGCGGGCCCGGACGGCATGGCCTACCTCACGGTGCACCGCCGCCGCCCCGGGCTCACCATCCGTTCCCCAGCATCCGAGCAGCGCCCGGCACCGGGGCAGGACGCCGGCGAGCCGGCCTGCCTGCTGCACCGAGTCTGCCCCGACTGCGGGCGTCTTGCGTCCGAACGTGACGCGCTGTACTGCAGTCGGTGCGGCACCCGCCTGCCGTCGAAGTAGAAAGCCGTCGCGGCAATGGGGCTCCCTCCCGGATTCCTCCGCGCCGTCAGACCTCGTCCCGTGCCAGAGCCAGCAGGCGGTCCAGGACCCGGGGTCCGCCCGACCGCACGCCGTCGTGCTCGAACTCGTCCGTGACCCACGTGCGCAGTCCGCGGATGGTGCGGGCGGTACGCAGGGCGTGCTCCGTGTCGACGTACATGTCGTCGTGATAGACGGCAGCCGCGACCGGCACCGCATTGGCCGCGAGCCGCGCCGGGTCGTACAGCGGCGCCCAGTCGGTACGCTCGGCGAGCCGTTCGGCGGTCTCGCGCAGCGGTGCGAGCGCCGGGTCGCAGTCGAACTGCCAGGGATGAACGGACTCCCCGGTGAACAACAGCGGGCCGTCGCCGGACAGCGTCTTCTCCGCGTCGAACTGGGGGAATTCAGCGCGTACACGCTCAGCGGACCAGGCCGTGGGCCGGTCGTCCTGGGCGTAGATCGCCTCGTGCACGAGCGCATAGAGCGGATGGGCTGCGTACGACAGGGCGGACTGGACGTCCTCCTGGAATGCGTCGGACAGGGCGGGACCGGCCGGCGTGTGCACGAAGGCGTTCTCCAGCAGGTAGTGCAGGCGGTGGCTGCCGTCGCTCGTGCCGAGGAGAATGCCCAGGGACTGGAATGCCTCGACGGTGAGCCGGTAGCCGCCGTTCAGCAGGGGGCGATGTTCGGCGACGTACTCTGCGATGCGGCGGGCCCGTCCGACGTCCTGTGGATACCGGGCGTAGTGGGCCGCCACCTTGCGCTCGATGCGCGGGTATGCGGCCCGGTACACGTCGTCCGCGTGGGCGTCCAGCGACGGCAGACCGCCCGTGATGAACGCTGTTCTCAGGCCCTCGGGCGCGGCCGACAGATAGTGCGTGGTGCAGAAACCGCCGAAGCTCTGTCCGAGAACGGTCCAGGGGGCACCGCCCGTGACGGTGGGGCGGATCGCCTCGCAGTCGCGGACGATGGAGTCAGCGCGGAAGTGCGCGAGGTAGTCGGCCTGTTCGCGAGAGCCGCCGCGCAGCGGGAGCGTTTGCCGGTTCACGGGCGTCGAGCGGCCGGTGCCGCGCTGATCCAGGAGCAGTACCCGGAACTCCTCCAAGGCGCGGCCCAGCCAGGCCTGCTTGCCGATGAACCGGTTGGCCCCGAAACCGGGGCCGCCCTGGAGGTAGATCAGCCAGGGCAGGTCCGCGCCCGCCTTGTCGCTCGCCACGGCCTCGCGTACGTAGAGCTCGATCCGCTCCCCTCCGGGCCGGTCGTGGTCGAGAGGCACGGTGAAGTGGCGGTCGGTGAGGACGACGCCCGGCTGACGGTACGTGGCGGTCAAGGGTGCTCCTGAGGGCATACGGAACGTGATCATCCGTCCCCCATTCAACACACCTGTTCAGCGGACGCACAGCGAGGCTCGGCGGGAAGACCGGCCTCGTCAGCGCGGCGCAAGGCTGGAGCGGCGCACCACGAGCTCCGGCTGCAGCACGACCCGCTTGTGCTCGTGCGGCGCCGACGCGGTCTCGGCCTCCGTCTCCTCGAGGAGGAGCTCGGCGGCGAGCGCACCCATGGTCACCGCCGGCTGGCGCACCGAGGTGAGCGGCACGGCGGCGGCGGCGGCGAACTCGATGTCGTCGTACCCGACGATCGCCAGGTCGTCCGGCACGCTCACGCCGGCCGCGAACATGGCCTGCAGCACGCCGAGGGCGAGCAGGTCGTTGGCGCAGAACACGGCCGTCGGGCGGTCGGCGAGCCCGAGCAGCCGGGCCCCGGCGTCACGGCCCGCGGCGACGTCGAGCCGCTCCGTCGGCAGTTCGCGCAGTGCTTCGGGTGCGAGTCCCGCCTCGGCGAGGGCGCTCAGGGCCCCCGTCCGGCGGTCCCTGACCTGGTTCAGTCCGGGCGGCCCGCTCACATACGCGATGGAGCGGTGACCGGCGTCGATGAGATGCCGGACGGCCAGCGCGCCGCCCACCACGTCGTCGACCGACACCGAGCACTCGGTGGTGCCCTCGGCGACCCGGTCGACGAGCACGAACGGGATGCCGTGGCGGCGGAACGTCTCGATGTTGCGTCCCGTTGCGTCGGCGGGCGTCAGCAGCACGCCCCGCACCCGCTGCTCGGCGAAGAGCGAGAGGTAGTCGGCCTCCTCGCCCGCGCTCTGCGCGCTGTTGCAGACCATGACGCCGAGACCGGCGTCCCGGGCGGCCCGCTCGGCGCCACGCGCCACGTCCACGAAGAAGGGGTTGCCCATGTCGAGGACGAGCAGGCCCATGATCCGGCTGCGGCCGGCCCGCAGCTGGCGGGCCGACTCGCTGCGCACATAGCCGAGCCGGTCTATCGCGGACAGCACCCGCGCCCGGGTCTCGGAGGCGACGGTGTCCGGACGGTTGATGACGTTCGAGACCGTGCCCACCGAGACTCCGGCGGCGCGAGCGACGTCTTTGATACCCACCGACTGGGCCATCAGGCTGGGACCTCCTGGGGGACGAGAAGCGGCGGGCATGCCTTCACACTACCTACGCGCACATTACTTGCACGCCCGCCGAAAGCACCGGTCACGAGGGCAGCCGGAAGTCGACGACATGAAGCGCCGAGGGCGTCGTACCACTCGACTTCTCCTGGTACATGAACGACAGCACCCCGTCCTGGGAGACCCGCATCTCGTCGATCACGACCTCGCCGAAGGCGTTCAGGCCGCTGCCGTCGTACAGGACCTTCCAGTCCGTGTAGCCGGAGGACTTGGAGGCACCGGCGATCCGGCCGAACGGGAAGATCGCGTACGCGTTGTCGTACTTGTCGAGGATGAGCTTGGTGCGCTGGCTGGAGCTCAGCGCGACCGGGATCTCGGTCTTCTGCCAGGTGCCGGACGAGTTCTTGCGGACGTGGAAGGCGCGGCCGTTGTTCGTCCGGTCGGTGACGTAGTTCGTGGTGCACTGGCCGAAGCGGCCGGGGACATAGCTGATGATCGCGTGCGGCAGGCCCGCGGAGTCCGTGAACTGGCTCTCCTGGTTCATCAGCGAGTGATCCGGGTTCAGCGGGTCGACGACGAGCCCGGAGTCCGTGACGGCGACCTTGTCGGAGCCGCCGGTGGTGCCGACGACGGTGCCCGCGTCGTTGCGCCAGGTGCGGCCGCGGTCGTCCGAGTAGACGTAGCCCGTGTCGTGGTTGGTGATGCCGCCGCTGCTGCACATCACGGCGCCGTTCTGCTCACGCCAGGTGAAGAAGGAGTGCAGCCGGCCGTTCTTGTCGTAGTCGATGCCGTGCAGATACATGTTGCGGGCCGCGCTGGAGCCGTGCTCGCTGGTGTACGTGCCGGTGGAGCTCGTCCACTCGCCGAGGCCGGTCCAGGAAGTGCCGTCGTACTCGGCCAGCGCGTTGCGGCCGTTGCCCGAGATGCCGACGCGGTAGCTGAGCTGGAGCCTGCCCTCGGGCGTGGAGATGAACTGCGGGTAGGTGAACTGCGAGGTCAGGGCGAGTCCGTCGAGGGTGGACTGCGGGGTGCCGAAGCGGCTCGCGGTCCAGCTCAGCCCGGAGGGGTTGTCGAGGAGTCCGGCCACCGACTTGATGTAGGTGAAGCCGTCGCTGTGGGAGTCCATGTTGAGGTGCAGCCGGCCGTCGGTCTTCGACACACCCATGGAGATGACGTTGTGGGAGTCGTCGGCTTTGAGCGTGTGGCCGACCTCGACGGTCGACCAGGTGCTCGCCCCGAGCGCGCGGCGGCCGACGACGGCGTTGCGGTCGGCGGTGTACCAGGCGGCGTACTGGTAGCCCTTGTACGTCAACAGCCCGTTCTTCTGGAACGAGTTGTTGTTGACCAGGCCGTCGTAGGAGACGAAGAAGATCGCTTGGGCGTCGAGGGTGGTGCTGCCGGTCAGGGTGACCGACGGACCGGGGTCGGCGGCCCGTGCCGTGCTAGTGACTGCCACAGTGCCCAGTCCCGAGGCGAGGGCGGTGGCCAGCAAGGTACGTCGTCTCATGTCCGCTTGCTCCTGAGGTGGGGGGTATGTCAGGCAAGATGGAACACTTCGGTGAGCGGTTTCATGGCCTCGTCGGGCCGGGCGCCGTCCAGCGACTCGAAGAACGGCGCCATCTCCGCCTGCCAGCGGGCGTTGATGTCGGTGGCCTCCATGCCGGCCTGGGCGGCCGCGAAGTCCTCGGTCTCCAGATAGCCGACCAGCAGGCCGTCCTCGCGCAGGAACAGCGAGTAGTTGTGCCAGCCGGTGGCCGAGAGCGCTTCGAGCATCTCGGGCCACACGGTGGCGTGCCGCTCGCGGTACTCGTCGAGGCGGTCCGCCCGGACCTTCAGCAGAAAGCACACGCGCTGCATCAACGACCCTCCGGGTCCTGGAAGAATGAGACTAGAAGTTGAACTGGTCGATGTTCTTCTTGTCGAACACGGTCGGCTTGCCCAGGCTGATCACGCCGTCCTTGCCGATGGTGTACGTCGTGTCGCCGGCCTTGAAGGTCTCGCCCTCCTTGCCGGTGATCTGGCCGGAGGCCAGGGCGACGGCGGTGCGGGCGGCCAGGTCGCCGAGCTTGGCCGGGTCCCACAGCTCGAACGCCTCGACGGTGCCGTTCTTGACGTACTTGCGCATGTCGTTGGGGGTGCCGAGGCCGGTCAGCTGGACCTTGCCCTTGTACTTGGAGCCGGACAGGTACTGGGCCGCGGCCTTGATGCCGACCGTGGTCGGGGAGATGATCCCCTTCAGGTCCGGGTACTCCTGGAGCAGGCCCTGGGTCTGCTGGAAGGACTGCTGGGCGTCGTCGTTGCCGTACGCGACCTTCACCAGCTTCATGTTCTTGTACTTGGGGTCCTTCAGCTCGTCCTTCATGTAGTCGATCCAGGTGTTCTGGTTCGTCGCGGTCTGCGCGGCGGAAAGGATCGCTATCTCGCCCTTGTAGCCGATCTGCTCGGCGAGCAGCTGCACCTCGGTGCGGCCCAGGTCCTCGGCGCTGGCCTGCGAGACGAAGGCGTTGCGGCAGTCGGCCTTGGTGTCGGAGTCGTACGTGACGACCTTGATGCCGTTCTTCATGGCCTGCTTGAGCGCGGTGCACAGGGCGCCCGGGTCCTGGGCGGACACGGCCATCGCGTCGACCTGCTGCTGGGTGAGCGTGTTGACGTAGGAGACCTGGCCGGAGGTGTCGGTGGCGCTGGACGGGCCGACCTCCTTGTAGCTGGAGCCCAGCTCCTTCAGGGCCGCCTCGCCGCCCTTGTCGGCGGAGGTGAAGTACGGGTTGTTGACCTGCTTGGGCAGGAAGCCGACGGTCAGGCCCTTCTTGAGGGCCGCGTTCGGGTCGGCCTTGCCGGCGCTGGCGGTGGATCCGCTGTCGTCCTTGACGTCGTTCTTGGTGGTGCCGCCGCAGGCGGTGGCGGCGAGGGCGAGCGAGGTGACGGCGGCGAGGGCCGCGCAGGTACGGCGGATCGAAGACTTACGCATGGTGGAGGTCCTTTACGAGGGTGAGCGGAGCGGTTACGAGGTCGGTGTCGAGGCGGCGGCTCTGCGGCCCGCCCTCGCGACCGAGATCTGGCGCCCGACCCGGGGGCCGAGCACGGAGGCGACGAGCAGAACGCCGGTGACGACGATCTGGGACTGCGCGGAGACGTTCACGAGGCTCATCACGTTCTGCAGCGCGCCGAGCAGGAAGACTCCCGCGATCGCGCCGCCGAGCGTGCCCTTGCCGCCGTCGAAGTCGATGCCGCCGAGCAGCACCGAGGCGATGACGGCCAGTTCGAGGCCGGTGGCGTTGTCGTAGCGGGCGCTGGCGTAGTGCAGGGCCCAGAAGATACCGGTGAGCGAGGCCATCAGCCCGGTCACGGTGAACAGGATCAGCTTCTGCCGCTTGACGCGGATGCCCGCGAACCGGGCGGCTTCCTCGCTGGCGCCGACGGCGAACAGCGAGCGCCCGAACGGAGTTGCGTGCAGGACGACCACGGCGATCGCCAGCAGCGCCAGGAAGGGCAGGAACGCGTACGGGATGAACGTGTCGCCGATGCGTCCGGCCGCGAAGTCCAGGTACTGCGTGGGGAAGTCCGTCACGGCGTCCGAGCCGAGCACGATCTGCGCGATGCCACGGTAGGCGGCCATCGTGCCGATGGTGACGGCGAGCGACGGCAGGCCGAGGCGGGTGACGAGCAGGCCGTTGACGAGACCGCACACCGCGCCGAGCAGCAGGCACAGCGGGATGATCGTCTCGATCGCCATCCCCTGGTTCCACAGCGCACCCATCACCGCACCCGACAGACCGGCCGTGGAGGCGACCGACAGGTCGATCTCGCCGGAGACCACG
This sequence comes from Streptomyces sp. NPDC002577, assembly GCF_053594815.1. NCBI lineage: Bacteria > Bacillati > Actinomycetota > Actinomycetes > Kitasatosporales > Streptomycetaceae > Streptomyces > Streptomyces sp. NPDC002577. The sequence continues at coordinate 22,101 of NZ_JBSFWK010000029.1, forward strand.
AGCAGGGTCATCGGCAGGGCGATCAGCGCGATCGGCAGCGTGTTGCCGATCAGGAAGGACAGGTTGAGGGCGTTGCCGAAGCCGTCGACGAAGCCGAAGGACAGTAGCAGCACGACGATGAGGAGGGCGCCGACGACCGTGTCCCAGCGGACGGCGCGCGCGAGCGACGAGTCAGCCATGGCGGGCATTCCTCTTCTTCAGGGCGGAGGCCACGCGCAGCGCGACGACACGGTCGACCGCGATGGCGAGGATGAGCAGGATGCCGTTGATGGCGAGCACCCACACGGAGCTGACGCCGAGGGCGGGCAGCACGCTGTTGATGGAGGTCAGGAGCAGCGCGCCGAGCGCCGCGCCGTAGACGCTGCCGGAGCCGCCGGTGAAGACGACGCCGCCGACCACGACCGCGCTGACGACGGTGAGTTCGTAGCCGTTGCCGGTGCCGGAGTCGACGTTCCCGAACCGGGCCAGGTACATCGCACCCGCGAGACCGGCGAGGCCCCCGCAGAAGGTGTACGCGGCCAGGATCCGCTTGCGGACGGGGATGCCGGCGAGCCGTGCCGCCTCCGGGTTGGAGCCGAGCGCATACAGCTCGCGCCCGCTGCCGAAGTGCTTGAGGTAGTACGCGGTGGCGAGGAGGACGGCCAGCGCGATCAGCGCCAGCCACGGCACCGCCGAGATACCGCCGGAGCCGAAGTCGACGAATCCGCCGGGGAGATCGGCCGCGGTGATCTGCCGTGAGCCGACCCAGATCGAGTCGATGCCGCGGATGATGTACAGCGTGCCGAGCGTGACGACGAGCGCGGGCACCTGGCCGAGGCTCACGAGCAGGCCGTTCACCAGCCCGAAGCCGATGCCCAGCAGCACCGCCAAAGCGATCGCCACGACGGGGTTCCCGCCGCCCTGCAGATACGTGCCGGCCGCGAAGGCGCTGATGCCGAGCGTCGAGCCGACCGACAGGTCGACGTTGCGGGTGATCACGACGAGGGACTGGCCTGTCGCGACCAGCACCAGGATGGTCGCGTTCAGCAGCAGGTCCTTGATGCCCTGTTCGGACAGGAACTCGCTGTTGCCCGCCTGAGTGATGGCGATCATCACCAGGAAGACGACCAGGATGGCGAGTTCGCGCATCTTGAAGACACGGTCGACGAGGCGGGTGCCGCTCGACTTCGGTATCTCCGCGGCGGGTGCGGGGTTGGGAGCGGTCACGGTCATGCGGCCCTCCCGGTTGCTGCGGCCATCACGGATTCCTCGGTGGCTTCGGAGCGTGGGATCTCGGCGGTGAGCCGGCCCTCGTGCATCACGAGCACGCGGTCGGCCATGCCGAGGATCTCGGGCAGGTCGGAGGAGATCATCAGGACGGCGACCCCGTCGGCCGCCAGCTGGCTGAGCAGGCGGTGCACCTCGGCCTTCGTACCGACGTCGATGCCGCGCGTCGGCTCGTCCACGATCAGCACCTTGGGGCCGGTGGCCAGCCACTTGGCGAGGACGACCTTCTGCTGGTTGCCGCCGGACAACGTGGATACGGTGTCGGCGATGCGCGCGTACTTCACCTGGAGCTTGACCGCCCAGTCGAGGGAGCGGCTGCGCTCGGCGCCCCGGTCCATCAGGCCGGCCTTCACGGTCGTACGCAGGCCGGTGAGGCCGATGTTGCGCTCGATGGACATGTCCATCACCAGGCCCTGGGCGCGCCGGTCCTCGGGGACGAGGGCGAGCCCGGCGGCCATGGCGGTGGACGGTGCGCCGTTGGTCAGCGCCCTGCCGTCGACCTCCACCTCACCGGCGTCCCAGCGGTCGACGCCGAAGACGGCACGGGCGACCTCGGTGCGGCCGGCGCCGACGAGCCCGGCGAGACCGACGATCTCGCCGCGCCGCACCTCGAAGGAGACGTCGGTGAACACGCCCTCGCGGGTCAGGCGCCGCACACTGAGCGCAACCTCGCCCGCCTCCACCTCCTGCTTGGGGTACAGCTCGTCGAGATCGCGCCCGACCATGCGTCGTACGAGGTCGTCCTCGGTCATGCCGTCCAGCGGCTCGCTGGAGATCCAGGCGCCGTCCCGCAGCGTCGTGACCCGCTGGCAGATCTGGAAGATCTCCTCGAGGCGGTGCGAGATGAACAGCACCGCGGCGCCCTGCTCGCGCAGGGTGCGGACGACACCGAACAGACGGGCCACCTCGCTGCCGGTGAGGGCCGCGGTCGGCTCGTCCATGATCAGGACGCGGGCGTCGAAGGAGAGCGCCTTGGCGATCTCGACGATCTGCTGGTCGGCGATGGACAGGCCGCGCGCCGGGCGCTCGGGGTCCAGCTCCACGCCGAGGCGCTGCATGAGCGCCAGGGTCGCGGCGTTCGTGGCCTTGTGGTCGATACGGCCCAGGGCGCGCCGGGGCTGGCGGCCCATGAAGATGTTCTCGGCGATCGACAGGTCGGGGAAGAGCGTGGGTTCCTGGTAGATCACGGCGATGCCCGCGTCCCGGGCGTCCGCCGGACCGTGGAAGACGGTGGGCTCACCGTCGAGCAGCACCTGGCCGGCGTCCGGTCGGTGCACCCCGGCGAGCGTCTTGATGAGAGTCGACTTGCCCGCACCGTTCTCGCCGGCGAGTGCGTGCACCTCGCCGGAGAACAGTTCCAGGGACACGTCCCGCAGAGCGCGCACGGCGCCGAAGGACTTGGAGACGTCCTTGAGTGCCAGCACGGGGGCCGGACCCGTGTCGGACCGTTGGGTCATGAGGGCTCCTCAACGACGCGGGCGGAGCGGCCTCACGACGTCGTGAAAGGTTTCAACTAGGTTGCCGGGACGTTAGGCATGCCACGCAGGTCGCGTCAATGGGTCCGTGTCGAAATTTTCGACGCCATAAGGTCACAAGGGGGTCACGAAGGGCGGTCTTTGTCAGAAGGGTTGACAGCCCTTCCGGCGGCTCATAGCTTCCCTCTCTGAATCGATTCAGATTATTCAGAAAGCGTCTTCTTCCAGACCCGAAGTCACAGGAGCCCCGAAGTGACCGAGCTCGCCGCGGTGAAGGCCGCGCTCAAGACCCAGGCCGTCGAGACGCCGTCGTGGGCGTACGGGAACTCAGGGACCCGCTTCAAGGTGTTCGCACAGCCCGGGGTCCCGCGCAATCCGCGCGAGAAGCTGGACGACGCGGCGAAGGTGCACGAGTTCACGGGTGTCGCGCCGACCGTCGCGCTGCACATTCCCTGGGACAAGGTCGACGATTACGCGGCGCTGGCGAAGCACGCGCAGGAACGCGGCCTGAAGCTGGGCGCGATCAACTCCAACACCTTCCAGGACGACGACTACAAGCTCGGCAGCATCTGCCACCCGGACGCGGCCGTACGCCGCAAGGCCCTCGACCATCTCCTCGAGTGCGTCGACATCATGGACGCGACGGGTTCGAAGGACCTGAAGCTGTGGTTCGCCGACGGCACGAACTACCCCGGCCAGGACGACGTCCGCGAGCGCCAGGACCGCCTCGCGGAGGGCCTCGCCGAGGTCTACGAGCGGCTCGGCGACGACCAGCGGATGCTCCTCGAGTACAAGTTCTTCGAGCCGGCCTTCTACACGACGGACGTCCCGGACTGGGGCACGGCGTACGCGCACTGCCTCAAGCTCGGGCCGAAGGCGCAGGTCGTGGTGGACACCGGACACCATGCGCCGGGCACCAACATCGAGTTCATCGTCGCCACACTGCTGCGCGAGGGGAAGCTCGGCGGCTTCGACTTCAACTCGCGCTTCTATGCGGACGACGACCTGATGGTGGGCGCCGCGGACCCCTTCCAGCTGTTCCGGATCATGTACGAGGTGGTGCGGGGCGGCGGCTTCACCCCTGAGGTCGCCTTCATGCTCGACCAGTGCCACAACATCGAGGCGAAGATCCCGGCGATCATCCGGTCGGTGATGAACGTGCAGGAGGCGACCGCCAAGGCTCTACTCGTCGATCGTGAGGCGCTCGCCGCGGCGCAGCGGTCCGGTGACGTGCTCGGCGCGAACGCCGTCCTCATGGACGCGTACAACACCGACGTCCGGCCGCTCCTCGCCGAGGTTCGCGAGGAGCTCGGCCTGGACGCGGACCCGGTCGCCGCGTATCGCGCCTCCGGCTGGGCGGAGAAGATCGCGGAGGAGCGGGTTGGCGGGCAGCAGGCGGGGTGGGGGGCGTGACCACTCGCCGTGGGGGTGCGGTCAGTGGCATCCCTGCGGGCCGAATTGGCCTGGTCGCGCAGTTCCCCGCGCCCCTATCGGGGCGCGTGCACCTACGTACATCCACTTCGTGAAGGACTGAGAAAACCATGGCACCCCATCCCGAAGCCGCCGCCCTTCTGGCGCGCTCCCACAGGCTCGGTTCCGACCCCCGCAACACCAACTACGCCGGCGGCAACGCCTCCGCCAAGGGCACCGACACCGACCCTGTGACCGGCGGCGACGTCGAGCTGATGTGGGTCAAGGGGTCCGGCGGCGACCTCGGCACGCTCACCGAGGCGGGTCTGGCCGTCCTGCGCCTCGACCGGTTGCGGGCGCTGCAGGACGTCTACCCTGGCGTGGAGCGCGAGGACGAGATGGTCGCCGCGTTCGACTACTGCCTGCACGGCAAGGGCGGTGCGGCGCCGTCCATCGACACCGCGATGCACGGCCTCGTGGACGCGCCGCACGTCGACCATCTGCACCCCGACTCCGGGATCGCACTGGCCTGCGCGGCCGACGGCGAGAAGCTGACAGCCGAGTGCTTCGGCGACAGTGTGGTGTGGGTGCCGTGGCGCCGGCCCGGTTTCCAGCTCGGCCTGGACATCGCGGCGGTCAAGGAGGCCAACCCGCAGGCGATCGGCTGCATCCTCGGCGGGCACGGCATCACGGCGTGGGGTGCCACGGCCGGGGAGTGCGAGCGCAACTCCCTGCACATCATCCGCACCGCCGAGGCGTTCCTCGCCGAGCGCGGCAAGGCCGAGCCGTTCGGTCCGGTCATCGAGGGGTACGAGGCGCTGCCCGAGGGCGAGCGCCGTGCGCGGGCGGCGGCCCTCGCGCCGTACGTCCGGGCCGCCGCCTCGCAGGACCGTCCGCAGGTCGGCCACTTCACCGACTCCGACGTCGTCCTCGACTTCCTCGCACGCGCCGAGCACCCGCGCCTCGCCGCCCTCGGCACCTCCTGCCCGGACCACTTCCTGCGGACGAAGGTCAGGCCCCTGGTCCTGGACCTGCCGCCCACGGCTCCGCTGGACGAGGCGGTCGCGCGCCTGAAGGAGCTGCACGCGGAGTACCGCGACGAGTACGCCGCCTACTACGAGCGGCACGCCGAGACGGACTCGCCCGCGATGCGCGGCGCCGACCCGGCGATCGTGCTGGTCCCGGGCGTGGGCATGTTCTCCTTCGGCAAGGACAAGCAGACGGCCCGCGTGGCGGGCGAGTTCTACGTCAACGCGATCAACGTGATGCAGGGCGCCGAGGCCGTCTCGGCGTACGCGCCGATCGAGGAGTCCGAGAAGTTCCGCATCGAGTACTGGGCGCTGGAGGAGGCCAAGCTCCAGCGGATGCCGAAGCCCAAGCCGCTCGCCACGCGCGTGGCGCTGGTGACGGGCGCGGGCAGCGGTATCGGCAAGGCGATTGCGCACCGGCTGGCCGCCGAAGGCGCCTGTGTCGTCGTCGCCGACCTGAACGCCGAGAACGCCGCCGCGGTCGCCGAGGAGCTGGGCGGCTCGGACAAGGCCGTCGCCGTCACCGTGGACGTCACGTCCGAGGCGCAGATCACCGAGGCGTTCAAGGCCGCGCTGCTCGCCTTCGGCGGCGTCGACCTCGTCGTCAACAACGCCGGCATCTCCATCTCCAAGCCGCTCCTGGAGACCACGGCCAAGGACTGGGACCTGCAGCACGACATCATGGCGCGCGGTTCGTTCCTCGTCTCCCGCGAGGCGGCGCGCGTCATGCGGGACCAGGGCCTCGGCGGCGACATCGTCTACATCGCCTCCAAGAACGCCGTGTTCGCCGGTCCGAACAACATCGCCTACTCCGCGACCAAGGCGGACCAGGCCCACCAGGTGCGGCTGCTGGCGGCCGAGCTGGGCGAGCACGGCATCCGCGTCAACGGCGTCAACCCCGACGGCGTGGTGCGTGGCTCCGGCATCTTCGCCGGTGGCTGGGGCGCTCAGCGCGCGGCGACGTACGGGATCGAGGAGGAGAAGCTCGGCGAGTTCTACGCCCAGCGCACCATCCTCAAGCGGGAGGTGCTGCCGGAGCATGTCGCGAACGCCGTGTTCGCGCTGACCGGCGGCGACCTGACGCACACGACCGGGCTGCACATCCCCGTGGACGCGGGTGTCGCGGCCGCGTTCCTGCGATGAGCTCGGCGACGGCGGGCGCGTTCGCCGCGGTCGACCTCGGCGCGTCCAGCGGACGCGTGATGGTCGGTCGCGTCGGCCCCGGCACCCTGGACCTGGCGGAGGTCCACCGCTTTCCCAACCGGCCGGTGCGGCTCCGCGAAGGGCTGCGGTGGGACATCCTCTCCCTGTACGCAGGCGTGCTGGACGGTCTGCGGGCGGCCGGGCCGGTCGACTCGGTCGGCGTCGACAGCTGGGCCGTCGACTACGGACTGCTCGACGCGGACGGCACGCTGCTCGGCAATCCGGTGCACTACCGCGACACCCGTACCGAGGGCGTCGCGGAGAAGGTGTGGGCGACGGTCCCGGCGGGCGAGCTGTACGCGGCGACAGGGCTCCAGTACGCGCCGTTCAACACGCTGTACCAGCTGGTGGCGGCTCGCGACAGCGCTCAACTGGCCGCCGCCAAGCGGCTGTTGCTGATCCCCGACCTGCTCACGTACTGGCTGACCGGCGAGGCGGGCACGGAGCTCACCAACGCCTCCACCACCCAGCTGATCGACCCGCGCACCCGCGACTGGTCGTACGACACCGCGGCCCGGCTCGGCATCGACCTCAGCCTGTTCGCGCCCCTGCGCAACCCCGGCGACCCTGCGGGCCACCTTCTGCCGCACGTGCTGGAGGAGACGGGCCTGACCGGTCCGGTGCCGGTGACCGCGGTGGGCTCGCACGACACGGCCTCCGCCGTGGCCGCGGTCCCCGCGACGAGCGAGCGGTTCGCGTACATCTGCACCGGCACCTGGTCGCTGGCCGGCCTTGAGCTCGACGCCCCGGTGCTGAGCGAGGAGAGCCGCGCGGCCAACTTCACCAATGAGCTGGGGCTCGACGGCACGGTCCGCTATCTGCGCAACATCATGGGCCTGTGGCTGCTGCAGGAGTGCCTGCGGTCGTGGGGCGACCCGGATCTGACCGCGCTGCTGCGGGATGCGGCGGAGGTGGAGCCGCTGCGGGCCGTCGTGGACGCGGGGGACGCCGCGTTTCTCGCTCCGGGCCGGATGCCGGAGCGCATAGCCGACGCCTGCCGCGCGACGGGCCAGCCGGTTCCGGCGACGCCCGCCGAGATCACCCGCTGCATCCTCGACTCGCTCGCTCTCGCCCACCGCCGGGCGGTCGCCGAGGCCCAGCGCCTCGCCGACCGGTCCGTGGACGTCGTGCACATCGTGGGCGGCGGCGCGCACAACGAACTGCTGTGCCAGCTGACCGCGGACGCGTGCGGGCTGCCGGTGGTGGCAGGGCCGGCGGAGGCGGCGGCACTCGGCAACGTCCTGGTCCAGGCGCGGGCCCACGGCCTCGTCGGCGACCGTGCGCCGATGCGTGAGCTCCTCGCGCGTACGCAACCGTTGCGGCGGTACGAGCCCGTGGGCGAGGCTGCCGCATGGCGTGCCGCGGAGGCCAGGATCGCCGCGCGGTGACTCCGGGAACAGGAGGGGACGGCGGGAGGGTGTCGCAAGGGGCTGGCTGCCGCGACGCCCTCCCGCCGCGTAGTCTGCACTCATCCGATGATCGAACCCGAAGGAACGCGAAGGAGCCGCGATGCGTGTCGCACTGTTCCTGACCTGTGTCAACGACACGCTCTATCCGGATACCGGCCGCGCCGTGGTGAAACTGCTGACCAGGCTGGGTGTCGAGGTCGACTTCCCGATGGCGCAGACGTGCTGCGGGCAGGCGCACTACAACACCGGGTACCGGCATGAGGCAGAGCCTCTCGCCCGGCATTTCTCCGATGTCTTCCGTGACTACGACGCGATCGTGACACCCTCCGGCTCCTGCGGGGCGATGGTGCGCGAGCTGTATCCGCGGATGGGTGAGCGGGCGCGCGCGGAGGGCCGCGGCGACGGGCTCGCGACCGCGCTGGCGCCCGTGGTCCCCAAGACGTACGAGCTCACCGAGTTCCTCGTGGACGTGCTGAAGGTGACCGACGTCGGCGCGTACTACCCGCACAAGGTCACATACCACCCGACCTGCCACGGACTGCGCAGCCTCGGCCTCGGCGACCGGCCGCGACGGCTGCTGCAAGCCGTCAAGGGCCTCGATCTGGTGGAGCTGCCCGGCGCCGAGGAGTGCTGCGGCTTCGGCGGCACCTTCGCGATCAAGAACCCCGACGTATCGGCGGCGATGGGCACCGACAAGGTGCGCAACGCCGAATCGACGGGTGCCGAGGTGCTGTGCGCCGCGGACAACTCGTGCCTCATGCACATCGGCGGCACGATGGGACGGCTGCGTACCGCCATGCGTCCCGTCCACATCGCGGAGATCCTGGCGAGCACGGAAGAGGAGCCCCTGGCATGAGCGGGACGTTCGTGGGCATGCCCGCGTTTCCCAAAGCCGCGCACGACGCCGTACGCAACAAGACCCTGCGCGGCAATCTGCGGCACGCGACGCACACCATCCGCGACAAGCGCGCCCGCGCCGTCACCGAACTCGACGACTGGGCGCTGCTGCGCGAGGCCGGCAAGCAGATCAAGGACCACACGCTGCGCCATCTCGACCGCTATCTCGTGCAGTTGGAGGAGGCGGTCACCGCGGCGGGCGGCGTCGTCCACTGGGCCGCCGACGCCGACGAGGCCAACCGCATCGTCACGTACCTGGTGAAGTCCACCGGCGAGACCGAGGTCGTCAAGGTCAAGTCGATGGCCACGCAGGAGATCGGCCTGAACGAGGCCCTGGAGGCCGAGGGCATCCACGCCTACGAGACCGACCTGGCCGAACTCATCGTGCAGCTCGGCAAGGACCGCCCCTCGCACATCCTCGTGCCCGCCATCCACCGCAACCGTGGCGAGATCCGGGACATCTTCAAGCGCGAGATGGGCGAGTGGGGCCGCCCGGCCCCCGCCGGCCTCACCGACACGCCCGCCGAACTCGCCGAAGCGGCGCGTCTGCATCTGCGGGAGAAGTTCCTGCGCGCGAAGGTCGGTATCTCGGGTGCGAACTTCATGGTCGCCGAGACCGGCACGCTGGTCGTCGTGGAGTCGGAGGGCAACGGCCGGATGTGCCTGACCCTCCCCGAGACGCTGATCTCGGTCGTCGGCATCGAGAAGATCGTGCCGACCTGGCAGGACCTGGAGGTCTTCCTCCAGACACTCCCCCGCTCCTCGACGGCCGAGCGCATGAACCCGTACACCTCGATGTGGACCGGCACCACCGACGAGGACGGCCCCCAGACCTTCCACCTGGTCCTGATCGACAACGGCCGAACCGACACGCTCGCCGACGAGGTCGGCCGCCAGGCGCTGCGCTGCATCCGCTGCTCGGCGTGCCTCAACGTCTGCCCCGTCTACGAGCGGGCGGGCGGGCACGCCTACGGCTCGGTGTATCCCGGCCCGATCGGGGCGATCCTGAGCCCGCAACTGCGGGGCACGGAGAGCGAGATCGACGCCTCGCTGCCGTACGCGTCGTCGCTGTGCGGCGCCTGCTACGAGGTGTGCCCGGTGGCGATCGACATCCCGGAGGTGCTGGTGCATCTGCGGGAGCGCGTCGTGGAGGGCGGCGCGGTGACCCGGCAGGGCGTGAAGGTCGTGCTGAAGCCCGCGAAGGGGCACGCCGCCGAGCGGGCCGCGATGCGCGCGGCACGCTGGGCGTTCAGCCACCCGGGCGTGCTGCGCACGGGCCAACGGCTGGCATCGCGCACGCGCCGGTTCCATCCGCGGTCGCTGCCGGGCCCGGCCCAGGCATGGACCGCGAGCCGGGACCTTCCGGCGGTACCTGCGGAGCCGTTCCGCGACTGGTGGCAGCGTACGCACGGTGGAAAGGACGCCCGGTGAGCGGGAGCAGGGACCTCATTCTCGGCCGGGTGCGGCGCGCACTGGGCGACGTGCCGAAGGACGACACCCCGTACGAGCAGGCCGTCGATCGCGCGTATCTCCGCGAGCACGGTGACCGCACGACTCAGGCGACCGTCGACCTGCTCGCCGAGAACCTGGCGGACTACCGGGCGATCGTGCACCGCACGGACACCGACGGCCTCCCCGCTCTGATCGCGCGACTGCTCGCCGAGCGCGGCTCGCGGACGGTCCTGGTGCCGGACGGCCTGCCCCCGCAGTGGCTGGTAGCTGCCGACGCGACCCGCGTCCACGACCGGGCGGCGAGCACCCCGCACGAGCTGGACGAGATCGACAGCGTCGTCACCGGCTGCGCGGTGGCCGTCGCGGAGACCGGCACGATCATCCTCGACGGAGGCCCCGACCAGGGCCGCCGCCGCATCACCCTGGTCCCCGACCACCACATCTGCGTCGTACGCGTCCCCGGCCAGGTCGTCTCCTCGGTCCCCCAGGCACTGGAACGCCTGGACCCGACGCGCCCGCTCACCTGGATCTCCGGCCCGTCCGCGACCAGCGACATCGAGCTGGACCGGGTGGAGGGCGTACACGGTCCGCGGAGGCTGGAGGTCGTGCTGGTCAGCGGGGAGTGACGCCGCGGCCCACCACGACGCCCCGACACGTCGACGCCCTGCCGACCCGGCAGGGCGTCGACGCACAACGGCGCCACCGAGTGTGCCACTCTGGTGTGTAGGTGCCCTACCGGTCCTGGACGGCTGGTCCCCCAGCGCAGGGTTCGGTGCCCTCACCGTCGCCGTGTCCGCCCGGGGACCTCCACCTGTCGATACCTACGGCATCGGACGGGAGGCAGATGGGGATGTGCCCGACCCTCACTCTCGCCGCGGACCATCTGCGAGTCGCCGTGAGCGCCATATCGGCGTGCGCCGGACCGGGCGCCGAGCGATGCGGGCCCTGACATGAGGACCCGCAGGTTGACCGCCATCGCCGCCGTGGCCGCAGGGCTCATGGTCACGACTCTGGCCGGCTGCGGTGGCAACGGTGCTGCCGGGGGTGACAGCTTCACCATCGGCCTGCTGCTTCCGAGCTACGGGCGCCCCCGTTTCGAGAACTCCGACAGACCTCTGATCGAGAAGAGGCTGAAGGAACTGTGCGCCCACTGCAGGGTTGAGTACGCCAACGCCGGCGACAGTGCGGTGGTCCAGCGGAACCAGGTCGACACCATGATCACCAAGGGGGCGAGCGTCCTGATCCTCGACCCCGTCGACCCGAAGGCGCTCCGCTCCTCGGTCGATGCGGCGCACAAGTCGGGTATCCCGGTCGTCGCCTATGACCGGCTCGCCCAAGGCCCTATCTCGGGCTTCGTCACCTTCGACGGTACGCAGGTCGGCAGGCTGCAGGGTGAGGCGCTGCTCAAGGCCCTCGGCGACAAGGCGGAACACAGCCAGATCGTCATGATGAACGGCGATCCGAGCGGCCCCAACGCGGAGTGGTACAGGAAGGGCGCGCTGTCCGTCCTCCAGGGCAAGGTGAAGATCGGCAAGTCCTACTACACCGTCGACTGGCAGACGGAGAACGCTCACGCCAACATGGCCGGCGCCATCGCATCGCTGGGACCGGGCGGGATCGACGGCGTCCTGGCGGCCAACGACGCCATCGCCACCGGCGTCGTCTCCGCGCTCAAGGGCGCCCGCATCACACCGCTGCCGCCGGTCACCGGTCAGGACGCCGACCTGGACGGGGTGAGGCGCCTCGTCAGCGGTGAGCAGTACATGACGGTCTACAAGCCCTTCAAGGACCAGGCCGACGCCGCTGCCGCCATGGCCGTCGCCCTGGGCCGCGGGGAGGACGTGGACGGCATCGCCACTGGCACCATCGACAGCGCCACCACCAAGAACATCCCGGCCGTACTGCTCACTCCCGTCTCCGTGACCGTCCACAACATCAAGGACACCCTCATCAAGGACGGCATGTACACGGTCGACCAGATCTGCATCCCCAGGCTCCGGTCCGCCTGCGCCGCGGCCGGGCTGACCTGACGTGGCGGGGCTCAGCCAGGCGAGACACCGGGCTGTGCAGAGGAGGTGGCCGACCAGCCGAGTGCCGGGCCGAGCTTGGTGGCGATGTCGGTGAGGATCTGCACGTAGTCGGCGTGTTCGAAGGTGAACGGCAGCGCGAACGCCACCTCGTCGACCTCCCGAAAGGCGGCATGGGCGTAGAGCCGCTCGGCGATCTCCTCGGAGGTTCCGACGAGATCGGGCGCGAACATCATGCGCGCGGGGCCCTGGGGCGAGGCGGTGCGCGGCAGCCGCTTCTCGGCGTACGCCTCGTACTTCGCGCGCTGCTCCGGCGAGGCGGAGTCGGTGGGGATGACGACGAGTCCCTGCGAGACGCGGGCCCGGTCGCCTTCGGGGTGGTGGGCGCGGAAGGTGCGGATGTGCGACAGCTGGACCTCGGCGAAGTCCTCCGACTCCTCCGCCTTCACGACACTGCTGGTCAGGAGGTTCATCCCGTGCTCACCGGCCCACTGGGCCGACCGGAGGCTGCCGCCCCCGTACCACATGCGGCGGCCCAGACCGGCGGAGTGGGGCTGGACGCGGTCGGAGAACACCTCGAAGCCCTCGAGACCGCTGAAGTCGGTGGCCGCCTTGCCGCGTACGAAGTCCAGGAGCCGTTCCACACGGTCGTAGCCGAAGTCCTCGACATCGGCGGTGTCGGGATAGAGCGCCTGCTTGACCTGGTCGTAGTGCATCGGCGGGCCCACGCTGACGCCCGGATTGAGGCGGCCACCGGACAGGATGTCGACCGTCGCCAGGTCCTCGGCGAGCCGCAGCGGATTCTCCCAGCCCAGCGGGATGACCGCGGTGCCGAGCTCGATGCGGCTGGTGCGCTGTGAGGCCGCCGCCAGGACGGCGACGGGCGAGGAGATGCCGTACTGGAGGTGCCGGTGGCGCACCCAGGCGCTGTCGAAGCCCAGCTGCTCGCCCAGTTCGATGATCTCGAGTGTCGACTCATGGCCGCGGCGGGGGTCTGCCTCGTCGAACAGCCCGATGGTCAGGAAGCCCAGCTTCCGCAGTGGTTTCGAGGTCAGCGGCACGGGCTCCTCCATCGTCAGCGGCATGTTCTGCCGTACACCAGTGCTGTCCTGATTTTCGCAGGCGGTCACAGGGGGGACTCAAGCGGGATCACTCCCACATCTGTTCTATTTCATGGAATGCATGGTCATGCGTGTCGCGGTGGTGCATCTCCAGGCGCGGTCGTAGCGTCGATACAGGAGCCAAGCTGTGGAGGGGAGCCGACATGCAGAGACACCAGCTGAGGACAGCGGTCATGGTCTGTGCCGCTGCAGCGCTCGCAGCGGTGGTACCGGCATCCACCTCCGCGGGGGCGTCGTCGCCATCGCCCGAGCCCGATCCCGTCGTGGTCGACTGCTTCTTCGACGCACAGGTCCGCCCCGATCACTTCATCCTCGCCTGCGGGGACGGCAACAACCGGCTCGCCGACCTCCGGTGGACCTCCTGGGGGCCGACGTACGCCGAGGCCCGTGGCAACGACCTCGTCAACGACTGCAAGCCGTACTGCGCCGCGGGCAAGTTCCACTCGTACCCGGTCACCGTGAAGCTCGACCGCCCCCAGACCTGGGACAGGGATCCGAACCAGGATCACTACACCCGGATGCGCCTCGTCTACACCCATGACAAGCCGGAGCAGGCGCGGCAGCAAGAGACGTTCAAGCTCTGGGACTGACGCCGGTACGGGTCAGCCGGGGCTGGGACGCGAAGCTGGCCCGGGTGCCCGAGCCGCTGCCGGAGTTCTGCTTCGGCGGCTCATCGCCCATCGCGAGCGAGGTCGCCGCTCGACCTGCAGGTGCTTGCCCGCGAAGTCCACGGACTCGCCGGCCCACAGCCCCCGGACGATCGCCAGGAACTCGTCCGTACGCTCATAACGGCCGGTCCTGTCCAGGAAGTCGCCGTAGGCGCGCTGCGCGTGGCTCTCCCCGCCGGTGACCACGTTGAGCAGCAGGCGTCCGCCTGTTTGCCGCTGGTAGGTGGAGGCCATCGGTCGCGGACCCGGTCACGGACTCGTCACCAGGCTCGGCGCTCACGCGGTGGCCGCCAGCAGGGACGTACGCGAGGTGCGGCCGCCGAGGAGGGCGGAGAACCGGTCCACGACGTGCTGCAGGGCCTCGGCCGAGCCCGGGGCGATCGTCAGGGTTCCGTCGTCGCCGACGGTGATGTCCTTGTCGAGGGTGAACCAGCCCTGGACGATGTGCCCGGCGCCCATGGAGTTGAGCACGGGCCGCAGCGCGTAGTCGATGGCCAGGACATGGGCCGTCGTACCGCCGGTGGCCAGCGGCAGGACGGTCTTGCCCTCGAGGGCGTACTGCGGGAGCAGGTCGAGGAGGGACTTCAGCAGGCCGGAGTAAGCGGCCTTGTAGACGGGAGTGCCGACCACCACACCGTCCGCCTGCGCAAACAGCTCAGTGGCCTCGACGATCGCGGGGTGCTTGAAGTCGGCACCGAGGAGCGCCTCGGCGGGCAGCGTGCGGACGTCCAGGGGGATCACTTCATGTCCCTGGGCTGTGAGCCGGGCGTCCAGGTGGCGCAGCAGGCGGCCGGTGCGGGAGGTCGCGGAGGGGCTTCCGGAGACGGAGAGGATGGTGGCCATGAGGGTTCCTTCTGGTTGTGGCGTGCGCGACGACGGTTGATGACGGAATGTCAGATCGATGCGTGAAGGGGGTGCATGCAGGCCGAATCAGTCTGCGCGGCCGTGCACCGTGATCTGAATTGCCGTATGCCGACGAAGCGACCGGTGATCGACATCGATAGGCCGCGAGAATTCAGATGCGTTGCGCTGCGGCAGTGAGTTGAGGAACAGAAGATTCACGGCACGGAATTCGACCGCTACTGGATTTCATGAAGTCGGACGGCTCTGCGGCCGGACGATCGATCGACGGCCCGGCAAACGTCCGGAAACTGCAGCGAGTTGGAGGGTTTCCCTCAGGTCCGCTCAGGCCCGACGGCAACAGAAGGCACTGGAAACACGCGCAAGGTCGACGTGCCGTCGCCGCGTGAGGTCCTGTCGCTTCATGTCACCGATCCAACCAGTGGGAAGTCCAGCCGGTCAAGAAGGCCCTGATGTGATTCCACATCCCGGACACGGGTGCTGCGCTGCGGAAATGGCGTACACCCATAGGCCAGATTACCGGCGATGGCTGCCGGGCGACGAGTCGGTATTCGCGAGGCCGTGATAGGGATGCCCTTGAACAGCAGGCGCGGTCAGGCGGGCAGCCGCGGCACGCTCTCCACCAGACGGCGGGTGTACGGGTGGACGGGAGCGCCCAGCACCTGTGCCGTGTCGCCCTGTTCGACGATGCGGCCGCTCTCGAGGACCGCTGTGTGTTCGCACAGCGAGGCGACCACCGACAGGTCGTGGGAGACCATGACGAGGGTCAGGCCGCGCTCTTCCTTCAACTCGCTCAGCAGGTCCACGACTTTGACGCGGGTCGTGACGTCGAGTGCGCTGACGGGTTCGTCGGCGAGCAGCACCCGCGGGTCGCAGACGGTCGCGCGGGCGATCGCGATGCGCTGCCGCTGGCCGCCGGAGAACTCGTGCGGATAGCGCTCGGCGGCGTCGGCGGGCAGCCCGACCCGCTCCAGGGCCTCGGCCGCCTTGGGCAGGGCCGTCCGCCGGTCGTCGATGCCGAGGGAACGCAGTGGTTCCGACACGATGCTGCCGACGCACCGGCGCGGGTCGAGCGACGAGTACGGATCCTGGAAGACGCACTGCACGCTGCGCCGGAAGCGCCGCATCTGCTCGCGGGCGCGCAGGTTCAGCGGGTCGCCGTCGAAGCGGACGACGCCCGAGGTGGGCCGGGCGAGCCCGAGCAGCAGCCGCAGCAGAGTCGTCTTGCCCGCGCCCGACTCGCCGACGAGGGCGAGGCTCTGCCCGGCCTCGATCTTGAGGGAGATGTCCTGGACGACGGGCGCGGCGCTTCCCCGATAGGCGAAGGAGGCCGCGCTCAGCTCCAGTACGGGCGTCATCGCGTCCAGTACGGGCGTCATCGCGCGCTCCTCAGGTCCAGGGCCGATTCCAGCTGCCGGGCGCTGGCCACCAGCGCCTGGGTGTACTCCTCACGCGGGGCCCGCACGATCTCGCGCACGTCGCCCTCCTCCACGGCGTGTCCGTCCTTCATCACCAGGACGCGATCGGTGACCTTCGAGACGACCGCGAGGTCGTGGCTGACGAAGAGGACGGCCATGTCCCGTTCCCGTACGAGGGTGTCGAGCAGGTCGAGCATCTCGGACTGCACGGTGACGTCGAGCGCGGTGGTGGGCTCGTCCGCGATGAGCAGCTTCGGGTTGCAGGCCAGCGCCATGGCGAGTGCGACGCGCTGCCGCTGGCCGCCGGAGATCTCGTGCGGGAAGGCACGGGCGATGCGGCCGGGCTCGGGCAGTCGCACCTGTTCCAGGGCTTCCGCCACGGCCCGCTTCAGTGCGGCGCCCTTCAGCCCCTGCCTCCTGGCCAGCGGTTCGGCGATCTGCTTGCCGACGCGCATCAGCGGGTCGAGTGCGGTGAGCGGCTCCTGGAAGACGATGGCGGCGTCCCGGCCGCGCACGCCGGTGAGCTGTTTCTCGCTCGCGCCCAGGATCTGGGTGCCGGCGAGTTCGACGCTGCCGGTGGTGGTCATCCCGTCGGGCAGCAGGCCGAGCACGGCGAGCGTGGTCAGCGACTTGCCGGAACCGGACTCGCCGATGAGGCCGAGTCGCTCGCCGGGGGCGATGGTCAGCGAGAGCCGGTCGACGAGGACGCGCCCGTCGGCGGTCCGGATGGTCAGGTCGCGTACGTCGAGGATGTTCACGCGCGCCTCCGCCGGGCCGCCGGGTCGAGGGTGTCGCGCAGGCCGTCGGCGATGAGGTTCACGCCGATGACGAGGAGAACGAGCAGGATGCCGGGGGCCAGCGCGCCCGCCGGGGCCGTGGTGAAGGTGGCCTGCGCTTCTTGGAGCATGCGGCCCCACGAGGCGTTGGGCGGCGGCGCCCCGAGGCCCAGGTACGACAGACCTGCCTCGGCCAGCACGGCGAGCCCGAACTGGAGGGCGAGGTTCACCACGAGGGTCGGCCAGATGTTGGGCAGCACGTGCCCGGCCACGATCCGCGGCCACGACGTGCCCGAGGTACGGGCGGCCGTGATGTAGTCCTGCGCGAGGACCCGCTTGACCAGGACGCGCACCAGCCGCGCCACGACCGCGCTCTGCGCGAGGCCGATGGCCAGCACGGCGGAGCCCAGCGAGGCCGAGCGGGCGGCGACGATGAGCATCGCCAGGAGGAGCGTCGGGAAGGCGATCAGGATGTCGAGGAACGCGGAGACCGTGTCGTCGAGCCAGCCCTGCGCGAAGGCGGCCAGCACGCCCAGCGTGACCCCGACGGCCGCTGCGATGAGCACCGATCCGAGGCCGGCCTCGAAGGCGATCCGGGAGCCGGTCATGAGCTGGGTGAACAGGTCGCGGCCGAGCTTGTCGGTGCCGAGCAGGTGGTCTCCGGCAGGGCCCGTGAGCCGTCCGCCGGACGTGTCGTCGGAGGCGTACGGGAGCCAGACGAGGGAGACCAGCGCGAGCAGGGCGATCAGGCCGGCCAGCGCGCAGCCGGTGATCAGCGTGTACGAGCGCTTGGCCGACCGCTTCGGCTCCGGCGTCTGCGATGTCTGAGCTGTCAGATCCATCTGCGTCATCGGGCACCTCCCGACAGCCTGCCCCGCAGCCGCGGGTCGATGATCCGCTGTACGAGGTCGGCGGCGAAGCCGATGACCAGCACCGCGAACGTGGACACGAACAGCACGCCCTGGATGACCGGGTAGTCGTGCTGGGCGATGCCGGTCGCGAGCATGGAGCCGAGGCCGGGCAGTGCGTACACGGACTCCACGACGACCGCGCCGAGCAGCGTGGACGCCAGCTCGATGCCGAGGATGGAGATGACCGGCACGGAGGCGTTGCGCAGCCCGTGCCGCCACATGGCCCGTCCGAAGGACGAGCCGAGAGCGCGCGCGGTGCGCAGGTAGTCGCTGTCCAGGACGTCGAGCGTGGCGGACCGCACGTACCGGATCAGCGACGCGCTCATCACGAGCGCGATCGTCACGACGGGCAGGACGAGCGAGCGGATCGCCTCGCCCGGCTGCGCCCAGCCGTCCGGCGGGAAGCCGCCCGCGGGAAGCCAGCCCGCGTTCAGCGCGAACACGGCGATGAGGATCATGCCGAGCCAGAACACCGGGACGGCGATGCCCAGCTGGGACACCCCGCTGAGCAGCGCCCCGTACCAGGTCCGGCGCTTGTACGCGGCGACGAAACCGGCCGGTACGGCGATGACGACCGCCAGGACGAACGCCGCGAGCGTGAGCGGGACCGTGACGTTCAGCCGCGAGCCGACCTCGGGCGCGACCGGCAGCGAGCTGACGAACGACGTGCCGAGGTCACCGGTCGCCAGCTGCCCGATCCAGTGCGTGAATTGCTCGGGCAGCGGCTTGTCGGAGCCGATGGAGTGCCGTGCCGCCGCGATCTGCTCGGGGCTGGCCCCCACCGACGTCAGTGCGTTGGCGGGGTCGCCCGGCAGCATGCGCAGCAGCACGAACAGCACGATGCTCGCGAGCGCCAGCGACACCAGCAGGAAGGCGAGGCGGCGCAGGAGGTACCGCGCCATCAGCCCTTCTTCTTGATGTCGTAGGCGAAGAACTGCGAGTTGAGGCCGTTGACCGGGTAGCCGGACAGCTTGCTGCCGGCGACGACGATCTGCGGGTACAGGTACAGCCAGTCACTGGCCGCGTCCTCGGCGGTCTGGCGGTTGACCTTCTTCAGCAGCTCGGTCTGCTCGGCCGTGGAGGACGCTTCCTCGGCCTGCTCGACCCACTTGGTGACCTGCTTGTTGTCGTAGCCCCAGTAGAAGTCGGGGTTGCCGTACCAGACCAGGTCGCGGTCGTTGACGTGCTCCTGGAGCGTGGCCGTGAAGTCGTGGTTCTTGTAGACCTTCGTGTACCACTCGTCGGGCGTGATCGTGTTGATCTTGACGGTGATGCCGACCTTGGCGAGCTGGGACTTGATGAAGGTCGCGGCGGTCGGGTGCGGGTCGTAGTTCGGGGTGTCGAGGGTGAAGCTGAAGCCGTTCTCGTAACCTGCCTCGGCGAGCAGCTTCTTGGCCTTCGCGGTGTCGTACGCGTTGACCTTGGTGAGGTCCTCGTACCACGGGTCGGTGGGCGGCACCATGGAGCCGATGAGCTTGCCGTAGCCGCCCCAGACGGACTCGAGCAGCTTCTTGTCGTCGATGGCGGCGGAGACGGCCTGGCGGACCTTGACGTCCGTGAAGGGCTTCGCCTTGTCGTTGAAGGCGAGGAGCAGCTTGGTCGTCGAGTTGCCGTCGTTGACCTTGTAGTTCTGGTTGTTCTTGAACTGGTCGAGGGCGTCGGGCGACTGCTCGCTGGTGACGACGTCGACGGCGTTGGTCAGCAGCGCGTTGTTCAGCGCCGTGGCGTCCTTGTAGTAGTGGAAGACGACCTGCTTGTTGGCGGCCGCGTCACCCCAGTAGCCCGTGAACCGGTCAAGGCTGAGGGCGGAGCCGCGCGTCCACTTGTTCAGCTTGTACGGGCCGGTGCCGTCCTCGCTCGTCTTCAGGCCCTTGGCCTCGGAGTTGATGATCCAGACGTAGGAGAGGTTGTAGACGAAGGAGATCGACTTCTTCGACAGCGTGACCTTCACGGTCTTCGCGTCGGGGGTGGCGACGTCCTTGACGACCTCGAGGTTGCTCTTGCGCGCGGACTGCGAGTCCTCGGCGAGCACCTTCTCCAGGCTGTACTTGACGTCCGCGCTGGTCAGCGTCTTGCCGCTGTGGAACTTCACGCCGTTGCGCAGGGTGAGGGTGTACGTGAGGCCGTCGTCGCTGACCTTGTAGTCCTGGGCGAGCAGCTTCTCGACCTTGCCGTCGTCGGTGAGCTTGAACAGCCCCTCGTAGACGTTGCCGTTGAGCGCCTCGGTGACGCCCTGGCCGCCGCCCGCGGTGTTGTCGAGGTTCTGCGGCTCGTAGAGGGAGCCGATGTTGACGGTGGCGTTCTTGTCGTACGTGCCACCGGAGGCGTCGCTGCTGCCGGAGCCCCCGCCGCAGGCGGTGAGAGTCAGGGCAAGGGCGGCGACGGTGGCGGTGCCGTACAGGGACGTCTTCTTGATGCTCATGAGGGAACGCACGCTTTCGTACTGCGGGGAAGTGACGAGCCGGGAGTGGTGATCAGTGCTGCGCCGGGACGCCGCCGCGGAAGACAGGGCGCTTCTCGCCGGCCTCGACGGGCAGGTGGAAGCGGTTCTGCCGCGGCGGCATCGGACAGTTGTACTGATCGGAGAATCCGCAGGGCGGCACGAAGGCGCGGTTGAAGTCGAGGAGGACTCGGCTGTCGTCGACGGTGCGCTCCACGAAGAGGAAGCGGCCGGCGCCGTAAGTGGAGTCGCCGTTGGTGGGGTCGCCGAAGACGAGGAGCAGGGTGCCGTCGTCGTCGAAGGCACTCAGGGTGTAGTCCTGGCCGTCCACGGTGAGCGCGATGTCCCCGGGCACGACGAGGTCGCGGGTGCCGCCGTTGTCCCGGATGTGCTCGAACGCGACGCGCCGGGCGCCGGGCACGGGGGTGTAGTCGGCCTCCAGGACCCACGCCGGGTCGTACGGGAAGGCGTCGGTGTGCTCGAAGTCCTTGATCGCCGGGGACTGGGCGTCCCAGAAGCGCATGCCGTACTCGGGCTCGCCGGTGACGAGGTCGGTGCGCTCGACTGTGGTGACTGTCACGGTCTCCGGCTGTCCGGCACGGGCGGCATCGAGGTCGGGGCGCTCACCGGCCGGGAGCCAGCGGGTCTCGACGAGGGCGAGGTTCCCGGTGGGCGAGGTGACCGAGCGCCGCCGCTCGGCGCGCCACGCCTCCCAGGCCCCGGCGGGGTCCGGGGTCGGCTGGTCCGAGGCGGCGGTGTGGGACACGGTTTCACTCATTCACGTAGTCGGTCGTCGGCTGCCACGCCACGACTGTCACGCTGCGTGAAATTGGTGGCCAAAGCAGGTTCTTTATCGTCCATAAGATTGGCTAATGTCAAATTGAGGAGGGGACAGGCGTCCGGAGGAGGGGCCAGGCGTCCACGCGGGTCACTACGTCACTGCTGTCCGGGCCGGTTCAACCCGTACCCGGTTGTCGTGGAAGACCGCGCCGCCTCCGAAGTCGGCGTCGTCTTCGGCCACCGTGGCGTTGACGCCCCCGCCGCCCGGGGAGAGTTTCGGCCAGTGACCCTTCTCGGTGAGGGCCGTGCCGCGCGTGACGCGGCCGTCCATGCGCGCGACCGCGCGGAAGGACCCGCGCGGACTGCTGATCACCACGGCGTCCCCCTCGCCGACCCCGCAGGTGGCTGCGTCCGCGGGGTGCAGGGACACCTCCGGCCCGCCGGCGCGGCGCCGCAGCTCGGGCTTGTTTCCGAAGACGGTGTTCAGGCGGAAGTGAGAGGCGGTGGACAGCAGGACCAGCGGGTAGCGACCGTCCTCGACCGGGGCCTGGGGCCGGTGACTGCCCGGCAGCGGGTCGCGCCCTTCGGCGGCCGCCGACGCGGAGAGGAATTCCAACTTCCCGGATGGCGTCGGGAAGCCGTCCGCGAACGGCAGACGCGGCTTTGGGAGCGGCAGCCGTACCCACCCCTCCCCCCGGAGCCGTTCTACGGTGACGCCGTCCAGAGAGGGATGCCCGGAATCCAGCACCTGCCGGGCCAGCTCTTCGTCGGAGTCGTACAGCGACGGTTCGGTCAGGCCCATGCGGCGGGCGATCCGGCGGAAGGTCTCGGTGGTCGAGAGGCATTCGCCGGGCGGGGCGACGGCGGGCTCGTTCCAGGCGAGGTAGTGGTGGCCGTAGGCGTCGTGGAGATCGGTGTGTTCGGGCTGCATCGTGGCGGGCAGCACGAGGTCGGCCCAGTCCGCCGTGTCCGTCGGGAAGTGCTCGAGGACAACGGTGAAGAGGTCCGCGCGGGCCAGGCCCTGCCGGATGCGGTTCTGGTCGGGCGAGCTGGCGACCGGGTTGGCGCCGTACACGAACAGCGCCTTGACCGGAGGGGCGGTGACGTCGAGCAGCCCTTCGGCGAGGCGGGTCATGGACAGGCTGCGTACCGGGGCGGTCCGCAGGTCGTCGCGGAACAGGGCGGCCGTGTCGGCGGCGAAGACGCCGTCGGTGGAATAGTGCAGGCCCCCGCCGCAGTGGCGCCAGTCGCCGGTGACGCCGGGGATGCAGGCGAGGGCGCGCAAGGCGTCGCCGCCGCGGCGGTGCCGCTGCATGCCCATCGAGGTGCGGATGGCCGTCGGGCGGGTGTGGGCCAGCCGCCGGCCGAGAGCGGTCAGCTGCTGCTGCGAGACACCGGTGGCGGCGGCGACGCGTTCGGGGGTGTGTTCCTGGATACGGGCGCGCAGGGCGTCCCAGCCGAGGGTGTGGCGGGCCAGGTAGTCCCGGTCTTCCGCGTCCTCGTCGAGGACGGTGTGGAGCAGGCCCAGGGCGAGGGCGGCGTCGGTGCCGGGGCGCGGGGCGAGGTGCTCGTCCGCCTGCGCCGCCGTGCGGGTGCGCACGGGGTCGATCGCCACGACGTACGCGCCCGAGCGGCGCGCCTCCTGGATGATGCGCCACAAATGGTGACCGGTGGTCAGAGTGTTGGTGCCCCACAGCAGGATGAGCCGCGCATGGCGCAGGTCCTCGGGGTCCATGCCGCGGCTGGTGCCCTGGATGTGGCGCAGCCCGGCGTTACCGGCGCTGGAGCAGATGGTCATCTCGTGCCGGGAGGCCCCGAGGACATTCCACAGCCGACTGCCCGCCCTGCCCTGCAGTCCCTGGATCCAGCCGAGGGTGCCGGTGCCCTGATAGGGCCAGATCGCCTCGCCTCCGTGGGTGTCGATGATGTCGTGCAGCCGCGTCGCGATCTCGTCGAGTGCCTCGTCCCAGGTGATCCGGGTGAACCGTCCGGAGCCCTTGGGGCCGGTGCGGCGCAGCGGGTACAGCAGGCGGCTCGGGGCGCGGGTGTGGTCCAGGTACTGGTTGACCTTCACGCACAGGGTGCCGCGGGTGTAGGGGTGGTCGGCCCGGCCGCGCAGCCCCACGGCCTGCCCGTCCCGTACGGACACCGTCCAGGCACAGGTGTCGGGGCAGTCCAGCGGGCAGGCACCGGGCACCTCGCGTACTGCACTCACCGAACTGCCTCCGGACACCTCGCACTCCCCGCTCATCCGCCCGTCTCCACGCGTACGGGAAGGGACTTGAGCCCGTTGGTGAAGTTGGACCGGACGCGTCGAGCCGGGCCGTCCTGACGTAGCGTCAGATCGCGGGCGAGCAGTTCCTCCAGGACGACACGGATCTCGACACGGGCCAGATGCTCCCCGAGGCAGCGGTGCGGGCCGCCGCGTCCGAACGCGATCTGCGGGTTGGGATCACGGGCGACGTCGAAGCGGTACGGGTCGGTGAAGACGTCCTCGTCGCGGTTGGCGGAGGTGTACCAGACCACGACCTTGTCGCCGGCGCTGATGCGGCGGCCGCGCAGCTCGGTGTCGCAGGTCGCGGTGCGCCGGAAGTGGTGCAGCGGCGTCGTCCACCGCAGCACCTCCTCGACGGCGAGGTCCAGGTCGGCCCCGGCCCGCAGCAGTTCCCACTGGTCGGGGTGGTCCAGGAACGCCCGGATGCCGAGCGCGAGGGCGGAGCGGGTGGTCTCGTTGCCGGCGACCAGGAGCAGCAGGAACATGGCCTGGAACTCGGCCTCGCTCAGTGGGCTCCCCTCGACCTCACCCGCCGCGAGCGTCGAGACGATGTCGCCGGCCGGGCAGGCGGTGCGGTCCGCGCGAAGTCGGGACGCGTAGGCGTGCATCTCCAGGGACGCGGGGCTGCGGAAGGGCAGCAGCCGGTAGCGCTCGCTCTCCGGACTGTCCGGCGCCACGTCGCCGAGGTCGGGATCGGTGTTGGCGATCATGCGGTCGCTGAGGGAGACCATCAGCGGCTCGTCCTCGGGCGGCACTCCCAGCATCCGGCACAGCACCCGGATGGGCACGGCGGTCGCCAGGTGCTCGACGACGTCGAACCGCCCGCGGGCGAGCGCCACGTCCAGCAGCGGCCGGACGATCGACCGGATGTCCTCCTCGTGCCGCAGCGACTGACGCCGGGTGAAGTCGCCGACCAGCAGCTTGCGCAGCTTGGTGTGGCGGGGCGGGTCCATGTCGAGCATGGACTTGCGGGCCTCGAGTGCGTCCGGCTCCAGGTCCTCCAGGGCGGTCGCGCCGGTTTCCGAGGAGTAGGTGGCGGTGTCCCGGGACACGGCGACGACGTCCTCGTAGCGGGTGACGGCCCAGAAGCCGGGCCCGTCCGGCTCGGGGTGCCAGTGGACGGGGTCCTCGCGGCGCAGCAGGTCGAAGTCGGCGTAGGGGACCGCACGGCCGTAGCGGGCGTTGTCGATGAGATCGACGGTGCCGGGAGCGAGTCGGGTCGTCGCGGAGCTCATCCGTGCCACCGTTCCAGGTGGGTGCGGATGTGCGCGGGCACGGCCTCGCCCGGGTAGTAGCGGTCGTAGAAGTCGAGGTCCAGGTGGTGTGCCTGGTACCAGACGGTGGTGAGGAACGGGTCGATGGTCGCCGGGAAGCGGCCGTAGGCGTCCCAGACGTAGCGCACCCACGTCTTGACGGCCGCGATGGCCTCCTCGGAGGGGCGCGGGATGCGGGTGACCAGGGACGGGTCCTTCCACGGGGTGGTGACGCCGCCGGTGAACGTGCCGGTGGGGCCCCAGCGCAGATCGACGACGAAGTCCACGGCGTCCTCGATGGTGTCGTGGTACGGGGGCACCGCGCCCTCGAAGACCCCGTCCAGGCCGACCGGGATCTCCTCGCCCGCCCCGATGGGTGCGTCGTCCGGCACCCGGTGGAAGCGGAAGCCGAGCCCGCCGGCCGGCCCCTCGCCGCCGATCGCGTGCCACTGGCGCTCGCCGCCCATGGTGACGCGGCCCTTGCCGCCGTTGAACGGGTGCCCGCCGAGGCCCAGGGCCTGGGTGGCGGTCATCAGGTTGGCGACGACAAGACCGGACTCCACGCCGTTGGCGTCGACCATCTGCCAGCGCTCGAAGTCGGCCAGGTCCACGGGGTGGGTGTCGTCCAGCAGCCCGGACTTCACGAACGGCCGCAGCGGGTCGCCGCCGAGCCGCTCGTCGACGAGGTAGTAGCCGTGCGGGCGGTCGAAGTACAGCAGCAGCGCCGAGATGCACTGGCGGGTCAGGTCGGCGATGGGGATGAAGAGTGTGGTGCCGGGGAGGTTGATGTTCTGCCGGTTGAAGGCGAACAGGTTGGGGCGGCGCCGCGGGATGTCCAGGCGGCCCTCGGTGAGCTGGACCGCCTTGCCCACGTACGCCTGCTGTTCCTCTGCGGTCTGGTTCTGGATGTAGGCGTCCGGGCGGCTGTCGCGCTGCGGCAGGACGAAGGTGCCCTCGTCGTTGGTCCAGAACACCTCGGTGGAGTGGTTGGCCAGCGGGCTGGGGTAGGTGCGCCCGGTGAAGGTGGCGAGCTTGTCGCCGCCGGTGGTGCGGCCCTCCTCGTCCAGAAAGGACCATTCCTCGCGGACGATGCCGGTCACCCCGCTCGCGGCGGCAACCAGGACGGCTTCCTCTTCGGCGCTGAGTGGCACCGGTGCGTGCGACGACTCGTAGGCCAGCGGCCCGGTGAGGGTGCCGCCGAGCGGGAAGCGGCGGGCGCGGCGCCCGAACACCGCCTTGAGGGCGGGGAATTCGGCGGCTTCGTGCAGGGGGTGGTTCATGCGGTCCTCAGGTAGCGGTCGGTCTCCCAGGGGGTGACCTGGGTGGTGTAGGCGTGCCATTCGGCCGCGGCGAGCGCGGCGGTGTCCTGGACGAGTTGCTCGCCGAGGACGGCGGCGAGCCGGGTGTCCGCGCGGGTGGCGGCGCAGGCGTCGGCAAGCGTTCTGGGCAGCGGGGCGGCGGGCTCGTCGCGGTCCGGGGGCTCCTCGGCGTCCTCGATGCCGGCGACCACCGCGGCGAGGGCGGCGGCCAGGGCGAGATAGGGGTTGGCGTCGGAGGCGGGAGTGCGCAGCTCGATCCGGCTCGCCTCGGGCGTGTCGAGGAGGGAGCGGACGGCCACGCTGCGGTCGTCGCCGCCCCAGTCGGCGCGCACGGGGGCGAACGCGCCGGGCTCGAAGCGCTTGTACGCGTTCACGGTCGGCGCGCCGAACAGCACCAGGGCGGGCAGGTGCCGGACGAGTCCGCCGATCGCCGCCCGGGCGATCTTGCTCTCGGTGCCGTGCTCGGGGGCGAAGGCCGGGACGCCGTCGCGCCAGAGCGAGAGGTGGATGTGGGCTGAGCTGCCGGAGTGGCCGTTGAAGGGCTTGGCCATGAAGGTGGCCAGGAGCCCTTCGCGGCGGGCCAGTTCCTTCACCGCATACCTGAGCCGGAACGCGTCGTCGGCGGCGGTCAGCGCCTCCTGGTGGGCGAGGTTGATCTCGATCTGCCCAGGGCCGTACTCGGTCAGTACGCCTTCGATCGGTACGTACGACGTCAGGTCTCGGGTGAACCGGCCGAGCAGCGGGTCGAGTTCGTTCGCCAGTTCCAGGGAGTAGGCGTGCAGCCCGTCCTGGAGCGGCGTCCCGTCGGCGCGCAGCAGGTAGCACTCCAGCTCGAGCGCGGTCCGCGCGGTGTAGCCGAGCCGGGCGAGACGGTCCAGGACCCGGCGCAGTGCCGCGCGGGGCGTGCTGCCGAGCAGCTCCCCCTCATGGTCGTACACGTCCGCGATGACCTGGCCGGTGCCGGGTCGCCAGGGCAGCGGCCGGTAAGTGGCGGGATCTGGCAGGGCGTACGCGTCCGGGTATCCGCTCGCCGGATCGCCGAGCGGGGATGTCTCCTGGACCTCTCCGGTGGTGTCCCAGGCGAGGGAGCCGGTGCAGAACGTGAAGCCGCGGCCGGCGGCCGGCCCGGCATAGCGCGCTGCGGGGACGCGTTTGCCCTGCACCCTGCCGTACGGGTCGGACCAGGCGACCTCCAGCTCCGTCACGGCGCCACTGTCCAGAGCGGTGGCCAATTCGTCGGCGCTCATGCGATCTCTCCGGCGGGCTCGGGCTCGGTGGCGGTACGGGATGCGCCGGCTTCGGGGGATTCGGGGGCTTCGATGAGACGGCCCAGGCCCTGGGCGCGTTGCGGATCGCGGTGGCGCAGCACCGCGTACCAGGCGAGCCCGCCGAGGACGGCGGCGGCGAACACGTAGGGCAGCAGGTTCACCGGCCATTCGGGCATCGGCACAAGGTTCTTGTAGATGACGTAGGCGATGGCCAGGATCGCCAGCGCGCTCGCCACCAGCGGGCCCGCGGACGACTCGCCGCGCCGGCGCAGGAACCGGGGCAGGGCCAGCGCGGTCAGCAGGTAGGCCAGCAGATAGCCGAAGGTGCCGAAGGCGGCGGTCCAGGCGTAGACGTCGAGTTCCGCGCCGCCGGACACGATCAGTAGCAGCGGCAGGATGCCGGAGGCCGCGCCCAGCAGGTACAGCGCGATGTGTGGAGTCCTGTGGCGGGGGTGTACCCGGCCCAGGAAGGCCGGCAGTACGCCCTCGCGGCTGAGGCTGTAGAGACTCCGGGCGGCGGCGTTCACGCTGGCGGATGCGCAGGCGATGGCCGAGACAAGGACGCCGAGGTTGAGTACGGGCGAGAGCCAGCCGACTCCGGCGGCGTCGGTGAGTTCGTTCAACGGTGCTGCGGATGCGGCGAGTTCGGCGCTGTGGCTGAAGCCGATCACCTGAACGTGCACGCTGATCAGGTACAGGATGCCGGCGCCGGCCACGGTGGCGAGGATGGCGCGCGGGATCGAACGGTACGGGTCGCGGGTCTCGGCTCCGAGCGATCCGGCCGACTCGAACCCGACGAAGACGGCGACGGCGAGCACCGCGCCGAGCATGACGTTGTTCACGTCCACGTTGGCGGGGTCGAACTGGCCGGTGTCGAAGCGGAATCCGAAGTGGACGACGGTCGCGACGAGGGCGGCCAGGATGATCACCAGGGAGACGATCTCCAGGACGATCCCGACCCGCGCGGACAGCCGCACGCCCCGCACCGGCAGGACCGAGGCAGCCACGGTCACCAGGACCAGCAGCACCAGCTGAACGCCGCGTCCAGCCGCGGGTACACCCGCCGAGTCAAGCAGCGCGCCCGCATAGACGGCCGCTCCGACCAGGCAGGCGGCGGCGATGCCCACATACCCGACGACGATGCCCCAGCCGGTCGCGAAGGCCGCGCCGCGCCCGAGCCCGAGCGACACGTAGCTGTAGAGGGACCCCGCTCCGACGGCACGCCGGGCGAACTGGGCGACGACCAGCGCCACAAGCAGCGCGATCACGGTGCCCACCACGACCGACCAGAAGGCGCCGCCGCCGGCCGTCAGGCAGATGACGGGGATGGTGCCGCCGATCGCGATGCTCGGACCGGTGGCGGCGAGCGACTGCCCGAACGCCTCCAGGGCGGACAGGGCGCCGCGGGCCAGTCCGGGTCCGGGCGGCGGAGCCGGGGAGTCGTGAGCCACTCCCCGCAATGATATGGGCATAGCGGTGCCTTTCGGACAGATGTCCGCGCACGCGGGCAGGCCGAACGGCGTCGGCGGCAAGGAGATGCGAGAGCGGAACAGGCGTGAAGGGAAGACAGATACCGCGCGTCACACCGGCCTAGCGCTCATCGCTCGGCCGGGACGGGTGAACAGTTCACATGCGCGGCAGCAGAAGGGATCCGCCGGTACGGCGGCAGATCAGTGCGTGCTACGACAGCAGGCACTCGCGACGCGGCACAGATCGACCTCGCGACGCACCGTCAGCACGGAATTGGTCTCCACGACCATGCATCGTAGGAAGCACGAAGGGCGCGGTCAACTATTCGACCGCCATTGGCGATTCTTCTCGTCATACGAGACGTTCTCGCGATCCAAGTGGTCGCCAACAACGATTCCGGTGAGCTAATCCGTCACCGCCGCCGGAAGGCCGCCGCGCCGGAACGACCGCATCACCAGGCTGGAGCGCACCGCCTCGGCGCTACCCGTCCAGGACCCGTCGGACAGGAAGTGGTGGAGCGCGGCACGCGAGTCATGCGCGGTGTTCACCAGCAACTGGAACTCACCCATCAGGACGGCCGCATAGCGCACCGCCGGATCCCGGAGCAGGGCCTCGGCCGTGTCCTCCAGTGCCCCCGGACGAGTACGGACCCAGACCAGCGACTCCACCGGCAGCCCCAGTGCCGCCGGCTCCACCACGGCCCGGATCGCCACACGGGCCTGTGCGATGAGGGCCTCCACCCGCCGACCCGCCGTGGCCTTGGACACCCCGGCCACGGCGGCCAGTTCCTCATGGGTGAGCCGCCCGTTCGCGGCCAGTGCCCGCAGCATCGCCACCTCGTCCTTGGCCTGCTCCCCGGGGAGCGGGGCGGGGGTGGGACCCTGCACCGGGGCGGGCCCCGGATCCAGGGCCGCCGCCTCCGCTTCGGTCAGCAGACCGGGGCGCCACTCCCGCGCGGTCCGGTAGTAGTGCAGGACCGGGGCCATCTCCTGCCCGGCGAACCCCGGCAGCGTCGGCAGCTCCGAGAAGGCCAGCTCCTCCAGGCGCGTTGCGGGGCACTGAAGTTCGGCGACCACATCTGCGGTTCCGGTGACCGTACAGCTGAACACGACATCGTCACGCTCGGCGAGCGCGGCCGCCGTCTGCGGAGCGAGACCGGGTGCGCAGTGCACCCGGATGACCACCGTTTCGGCGAAGTTCTCCAGCCCCGTGACGCGCACCGTGCCGCTTTCCAGCAGCCTCGCCCCCCGACGGGCCACCGTCCGCTCACCCAGTTGCAGAGCCTGGGCGATGGCGCGCCAGGAGGCGCGCCCGTTGATCTGCAGCGCGGCGATGATCCTCAGGTCGAGGTCGTCAAGCATGGGCATGGCTCAGGAACCTATATGCGTACACGGTGGTCGGGCACGTGGGCCGGCGGGGCCACGGCCCATGGCAGGGGACCGCGAGCGGGGACGGCCCGTGTCAGGGCCGGACACCGAGTGCGGGCAGCACCGTCTCCGCCACTCGGTACGCCTCCTCCAGGAGCGGGTTCGCCGACAGGATGAACGTGTCTACGCCCAGGTCCTCGAACTCCTTCAGACGCTCGACGACCTGGGACGCCGAGCCGACGACGGCGGTGCCGGGCCCCGGCCGGAACAGGCTCATGCCCGGCCACAGGTTCGGATGGACCTCCAGCTCCCGGGCCCGGGCCGGGACCTTGCCGCCGTGCTGGCGGAACTGCCGCTGCCAGCCGACCCCGTCCTCCCCCGCCCTGCCGCCGAGCTGGCGCGCGTAGGTGGCTTCGCTGGTGACGTCCAGGAGCCGGTCGGCGGCGGCCCACGCCTCGTCCTCGGTGTCGCGGACGATCAGGTGCAGCCGCAGCCCGATGCGCAGTGTCCGTCCGTACGCGGCCGCGCGCTCGCGCACCCGGTCCAGCTTCTCCTTGAGCAGGTGCGGCGGTTCTCCCCAGGTCAGATAGACGTCGACGTGCTGGGCGGCCATCTCGATGCCGGGCTCCGAGGAGCCGCCGAACCACAGAGGGATGTGCGGGGCCTGCACCGGCTTCAGCTCGCGGAAGGAGGCTCCGGCGTCCTTGAGGTCGTAGAAGCGGCCTTTGTGGTCGAAGACCTCTCCGGCGGTCAGCCGCTTCACGATGGACCAGTACTCGGCACTGAGTTCGTAGCGCTCGTCGTGCTCGACCTGGAGGCCGTACTCGCGCAGGGTCTTCGTCGAACCGTTGACGACGTTGAAGCGCAGCCGCCCCCCGAAGAGGGTGTCGAAGCTGAGCGCCATCTTGGCTAGGAGGGTCGGCGAGATCAGGCCGGGGTGGACGGCGAGCAGCGGTTTGAAGCGGGTGCTGGTGGTGGCCGCGAGGGCGCTGCCGAGCGGCCACACGTCGTACAGGTCGGTGGCGAGCAACGCGCCCGTGAAGCCGAGGCGTTCGACGGTGCCCGCGAGTTGCTGGAGGTAGCCGAGGTCGACAGGCCGGCGCCCGGCCGGCTCCCAGGGGTAGGCGCCTTCGCGCGGAATGATGTACCAGAGGACTTCCGAGGCCATGTCCTGTTCCCTCACGCCGTCCGGGCGACGGCGTTCGCGACCCTGACGGGTCGCTCGATGAAGCCGGTACGCACGAAGATGTCCGCGGCCTCCTGCTGCTCGGCGAGGAACGCGTCGCTGACCTCCTCGATGCGCCACGGCAGTGCGCGCAGTGCCGTCTCCCAGTCGCCGGCGGTGCCGCCCTGGTGCTCGGCGGCAATCTGGGCGGCCTCGCGCGGATGAGCCGCCGCCCAGTCGTCGGCCCGTCGCAGCGCCCGGGTCAGCGCCTCGACGACCTCGGGCCGCTGCTCGGCCAGTTCCCTGCGGGTGAAGAACACCGAGCGGTCGGTGATGACCTCGCCGGTGGGGATCAGGACGCGGACGCCTCCCGTGCGTCGCGCGGCGGCGAGCTGCGCGCCCTGTGCGACCCAGGCGGCGATCTCTCCGGAGCGCAGCAGCTTCTCGCTGTCGTCACTGCTGCGTTCGGCGGTGACGTCGTTCGCGTACGACAGTCCGGCGTCGTCGAGCGCCTTGGCGATCAGGTGGGTCTGCCAGGAGCCGATCGCCAGGTGGATGGTGCCGCCCTTCAGGTCGGCGACGCTGCGGACATGGCTGTCCTCGGTGACCAGGAGTGCGCCGTGGTCGGGACGCGGTGCCGAGACGGCGGTGTACACGATGTCGTGCCCCGCCGCCTGTGCCGTGATGGGCGGGGTCGATCCGGTGCCGCCGAAGTCGATCACTCCCTCGGTGAGGAAAGGTCCGGTGCGCACGCCGTTGGTGTACGGGTGGAACGCCGCGGTCTCGCCGACGGCGGCGAGTTCCTCGGCGGCGTAGTCGAGGCGGGAGAGGTAGTACAGGGACGGGTTGCTGTCGTGTACGCCGATGGTGATGGTCATTCAGATCACTCCGGTCTGGATGGGGCTGAGGGCGGTGTCGGGTGCGTCGGGGGACGTGGCAGCGGCAATGTGCACGCCGAGGTCGTTCAGGAGCCGCCTGCGCAGGGCGGCGAAAGCGGGGTCTCCCGGGTCACGGGGCCGGGCCACGGCGACGGGCTCGTCGGTGACGAGCCGGCCGTCGCGGAGGACGCAGACACGGTCGGCGAGGCGTACGGCCTCGTCGACGTCGTGCGTGACCAGCAGCACGGCAGGACGGTGCGTCCGGCACAGCTCACCCACGAGGTCCTGCATCTTCAGTCGCGTCAGGGCGTCCAGTGCGGCGAACGGCTCGTCGAGGAGCAGGAGTTCGGGTTCGCGGACGAGGGCGCGGGCGAGTGCGACTCGCTGCGCCTCACCGCCCGACAAGGTGGCGGGCCATGCGCGTGCGTGCCGTTCCAGGCCGACCTCGGCGAGCGCGCGCTGTCCGCGCGCAGCCTCGCTGCGCGGCAGTGCGACGGTCACGTTGGCCAGGACGCGCTTGGAGGGGACGAGGCGGGGCTCCTGGAAGACGATGGTGCGCGCCTCGGGGACCAGGACCTCTCCCGCGTCGGCACCGTCCAGTGCGCCGAGGATCCGCAGCAGTGTCGTCTTGCCGCTGCCGCTCGCCCCGAGCAGCGCCACGAACTCCCCTCGCGCGATCGTGAGGTCGAGGCTGTCGAGGACGGCGCGCTCGCCGAACACCCGGCGCAGGCCCCTGACGCGTACGGCGGTACTCATCGGGCCTCTCCCTGCACTGCCGCACGCCAGGGCATCAGCAGCCGTTCCAGGAGTCGCACGATCCCGTCGGCCAGCAGGCCGAGCAGCCCGTACACGAGGATGCAGACCGCGAGGATGTCGGTGCGGGCGTAGCTCTGCGCCTGCGCCATGAGATAGCCGATGCCGGCGGTGGCGTTGATCTCCTCGGCGGCGATCAGCGCGATCACACTGAGCGTCATGGAGAGCCTGAGCCCTGCGAGCAGCGACGGCAGCGCGCCGGGCAGAACGACCTCCCGCACGATCGCGAGCCTGCTCATTCCGAAGCTGCGCATGGCCTCGACCAGCTTGCGGTCGGTGTTGCGGACGCCGCCGGCGGTGGAGACGTACATCGGGAAGGTGGTGGCCACGGCGATCAGCAGGATCTTCGCGACCTCGTTGATGCCGAACCACACCATGAACAGCGGTACGAGGGAGAGGAACGGGATGGTGCGCAGGGTCTGCAGCGACGAGTCGAGAAGTTCGTCGCCCAGGCGCGTGAAGCCCGTGGTGACGCCGAGAGTCAGGCCCCCGACGAGCCCGATGAGCAGTCCGATGCCGGAGCGGGTGAGCGACGTGGAGAGCGCGTCGGGCAACTGGCCGTTGCCCCACAGTTCACCGACGGCGCGTACGACGTCGGTGGGCGAGGCGAGCACGTCGGGGGTCAGCATGCCTGTGGCGGAGGCGATCCACCACAGGGCCAGCAGCACCAGCGGTCCCAGGGCTCGTACGGTCAGCGAGTACGTCCGCGAGCGGGGCCGCCGCACCGATGCGCGCGGGACGACCAGCCCCTCGTGGGCGGACTTCTCGTCGGCCGGTTCCTCCTGGACCAGCTCCATGTGTGTCGCCGTCACGACAGCTTCTCGATGTCGATGAGGTGGGCGGCGATGTCGACCTCGGTCGGAGTCACCTTCTGTTCGGCGTAGAAGCGTGCCACGTCCTTGAACCGCTTGATGTCGGCGTCCGTGATGGCTTCGATGGTGCCGCCCTTGCCGGTGAACTCGACCTGGATGCGCTTGGCCTCGCCGTTCAGCGCCTGCGGTCCGGCGTCGGTGTTGACGTTCAGGTACGCCGCCGGGTTCTTCTTCTCCTGCACGCTGCCGTCGTGCAGGTACTCGTAGAGGGCCTTGACGACCTCGGGGTGCTTCTCCGCGAAGCCGGTGCGCACGGCGGTGAGGCTGTAGTTGTCGGAGCCGATGGCCTGCCCGTCGGCGATGAAGCGTGCCTTTCCGGTGCCGAGTTCGGCCACGGAGTACGTCGCCCAGACCGCCCAGGCATCGACCTTGCCCGCGTTGAAGACGGCCGCGGTCTGGTCGGGCCGCAAGTAGACGCGCTTCACCTTGCCGACCGGAACGCCTTCCTTGGCCAGGGCCTTGAGCAGCAGGTACTCGCCGGTGCCGCCCTGGTTCACGGCGACCTTCTTGCCGATCAGGTCCTTCACAGAGTCGATTCCTGAGCCTTCCTTGGCGAGGATGCCCTCCCCGACGGGGTCGGGCTCGGTGGCCGCGAAGAACTTGAATCCGGGCGCCTGAGACAGGGACGTGATGCCGGAGGTGATGGAGCCGGTGGCGATGTCCAGCTGGTTGGCGTTCAGGGCCTGAGCGGCGGGCGCGAAGGGGCCTGCGCTGCCGGTCCAGGCGACCTTGGCGTGCACCTTGGCGAGCGCCTTGGCCAGCGACCCGTCCTTCTTTCCGAGGGCGAGCACACCGGCGTTGCCGGGGTCCGGGATGCGGACGGTGACCTGGGTGCCACCACCGGACTGAGTGCCTGCGTCGGCCTCCGAGGTCCCGCAGCCGGTGAGGGACGCGATCGCGGCGACGGATGCCAGTACGGCGGGGACGAGTCTGGGGATACGCATGGCGGGTCCTTAAGGGTGCGTGCGGGGTGAGGTCGGGAGGAGGTGCGGGGCGGCGGCTTCGCCCTGTGCGGCCGGGGAAGGTGCGCTGTCCGCAGCGCCGAGGCGGAGGCGGGCGCGGCGCAGTGGCTCGGGATCCGCCCAGGCCTGTATGTCGACGGGCTCCGGAAGGAAGCCGTGTGCGCGAAGGGCTGACTCCTGCTCGGCGAGCAGGGTGAGGCGTTCCTCCGACAGGTCGGGGTGGAGGGTGCGATGGGTGCCCGACCGGTACGCGCCCAGGACGCCCTCGCTGCCCGCTCCCGTCTCGGCGCCGAGAATCCGCGCGACCTCCTCCGGATGGTCCGCGGCCCAGTCGGCGGCGCGCAGCAGCACGGCGAGGAAGCGGTCGACGAGGTCCGGGTGGTCGTCGAGCAGGCTCTGGTGGACGGTGATGGGGCGCGGTGTGCCGTTGTTCACGCGGTGCCTTCGGTCGGGCAGTTCGTCGAGCTCGACGGCGACGTCGGCACCTGCGCGCTGTGCCGCCTCGACGGCCAGGGCGCCCTTGACGTACACGGCGTCGACATCGCCGCGCACGAGGGCGTCCAGCTCGGCGGCCCACTGCCCGCGATGGCCGTCGGCCGGTACGTCGACGAGCGCGGCGTCGTCCAGGGTGTGTCCGGCGGATGCGAGCGCGCCCTGGAAGCCGCGCAGCGCCATGGCCCGCCAGAAGTCGATGGGGACGGTGTGCTTCGGCACCGCCAGGCGCAGCCCGCGCAGTGCGGCGGCGCCGCGGACGCCGGATCCTGGAGCCACGAGGATCGTCTGGCGTTCCTCGATCCAGGTGAGTCCGATCAGCCGCGTCTGCTCGCCCCGTGAACGGGCCCACAGCGCGGGCACGTTGCCTCCCTCGCGGAAGAGCCCGGGCAGGGAGTGGGTGTAGTGGGTCCGGCGTATCGCGGCGTCGACGTCGGGTGCGGCGTCCTGCAGGGAGCGTACGGCGATGCCGTCCGGCGCGAACTCGGCGGCGAGCCAGCGCCGGTCGGCGGCGATTCCGGTGGCCGTGGGCACGGGACAGCGGGTGTACCAGAGGGTGTCGGGCACAGGGGCATGCGTCATGGGGTCTTCCCGGGGTGGGAGGGAAAAGATGAGGTGCGGCCGCAGGGGGGCGAACTGCGCGGCATCGCGTCGCCGAGCGGCGCATCGGCCGGCAGTGGGCCGGATCAGCTTCGGGCGGACGAGATGGCCGACGGTGGCGGTCCGGGCCGGTGACGGGCGGCCAGGACGTCCTGAGCAGCCGGAGGGATCAGAGACAGGCGGCGCTGAAGACGCGCCCCAGGTCGATGTGGCGGCGCGCCGTGAGGCTGCACGGCGCGGGCGCGGGCGGAACGGAAGCGGCGGTGGTCATCGCGCTGCTCTCCTCCGGCCGTCAGGACATCCGTCAGACCGGGCGGCCGACGGCGACGAACGCAGCCTGACACGGCTTCAGGGACCCGAGCAAGCAGCTTCCCACGATGTGGGAACCGGCGTGAACGGAGTGTTTCAAAGCGCGATTCAATCGCTGACCGGGTGCCGTAATGTGGGAATCATGAGCCCGTTCGAGGCCGATGGGCAACGGGAGAATCCAAGGATGAGCCAGACCTCGGCAGCACGTTCGCCCTCCGGCGCGCAGGCGGTGCAGCGCGCCCTGGACGTCCTGCACTGCTTCCACGACAACGCTCCGGACCTCAGTGCTTCGGAGCTCGCGCGACGACTGGACCTCTCCACGTCGACGGCGCACCGGCTGGCCCGCACCCTGCTCGGTGCCGGCTTTCTGGAACAGGACGCGCGGACCGCCCGCTACCGGCTGGGGCCCGCTGTCACCGAGCTGGGACGGCTCTCGTACCACCAGCGCGGCCTGCACCTGGCCGCGCCCGAACTGGCCGACCTGGCCCAACGCACCAGTGCCACCGCCGACCTGGCGCTGCGCAGTGGTCCGCACGCGGTGATCGTGGCGGGTGGTTCCGTCACACCGAAGGTGGGACTGCGCAGGCCGCTGCACTCCACCGCACTCGGCAAGGTGCTGCTCGCCTGGCCCCGGCCGGGCGAGGGCGGCCCCGAGTCGCTGCCGCCGCTGCCCGCCTTCACGGACCGCACCATCGTCGAACCTGCTGCTCTCGCCGCCGAATTGGAGCGGGTGCGCGTCGAGGAGTACGCACTCAACGACGGCGAGTCGGCGTACGGGGTGCGCACCTTGGCCGTACCCGTGCTCGACCACACGGAGTCCGCGCGTTTCGCGCTGGCGGTGCGCGCCACCCCGGACGTGATCACTCATGACCGCATGTCCTGGTTCCTGACCCAGGCCCGCATGTGCGCCCGCGCCCTGGAGATCCTCCTGCTGCCCCCGTCCGAACGCAGGCCCCCGGCCACGGCTTGACGTAGTGGACTTGGTCGGCCTTGCCCTCCATCTGCCGACGCCAAGCAGAGGCCGACAGGGTCTCGTTGACATTCCGATCGATCACACAGAGACTCGACCACATGCCTGAGGTCCTGCTCCTTACCAGCGAGCGCTGTGTCGACCTCCTCCGCGTGTCGAGCGCACAGTGTTGATTCTGCCGTCCACTCCGCGCCGCGCCGCCGCCTAGGCGCCCACACGCCTGGACGCCTGGACGCCTGGACGCGATCCAACACGGCGGTCGCGCTTCTCGAAATCAAGGTCGATCTGTCGGCCCGCTGACACATCAGTCGTACGGAAACCGGCCTGCGCACAGCTGAGGCACGTCGGCACGCCTGTCGGCGTGCGTTTCCGTGCCCCCAACTCCCCCAATTCCTCATAAGGGCCTCCTCCGGCGTCGCGCCGGTACCGGCCTGTGCAGCGATCGGAAGCATGATGAGCCTGGAATTCCTCTGGTACATCCCCAACACCGTCGAACCGGGCCATCGCGGCGACGACACGACATCCGGCTGGGGGTCCATCGAGTACTCGACCGACCTCGCCCGTACGGCAGAAGACCACGGCTGGGGCGGCGCCCTGCTCGGCACCGGATGGGGACGCCCGGACACCTTCACCGTCGCCACGGCGCTGGCGACTCGGACCACGACGTTCAAGCCCTTGATCGCGATCCGTCCCGGCTACTGGCAGCCGGCCAACTTCGCCAGCGCAGCGGCGACGCTCGATCAGCTCAGTCGTGGTCGTGTCCTCGTCAACATCGTCAGCGGACTGGACAATCCGGCCGCGTACGGCGACAGCAACGTCGACTCCGCACAGCGGTACGCCCGCACGCAGGAGTTCCTGCATCTCGTCCGGCGCCTGTGGACCGAAGAGAGTGTCACCTTCAACGGCGAGCACTTCCAGGTCACCGGTTCCACGGTCGCGCCACGCCCTTATGTCAGCGACGAGCGAGCACATCCGACGCTCTATTTCGGCGGCGCGTCCGAGGCCGCCGAACGGGTGTCCGCGGCCGAGGCCGATGTCCAGCTCTTCTGGGGTGAGCCGCTCGACGGAGTCGCCGAACGCATCGACCGGCTCAAGCGGTTGAGCGAGCAGGTGGGCCGCAGGCACAAGCCGCTCGAGTTCGGGCTGCGGATCACGACACTGGTGCGCGACACCACCGAGGAGGCGTGGCGCGCTGCCGAGGAGAAGGTCGAGAAGATGGCGTCCGGCCCGGGCAAGGCCACCTGGACGGGGAACCGCAGGACGGCGGTCGGGCAGCAGCGGCTCTTCGATCTCGCCGAGCGCGGCGAGGTGCTCGATACCTGCCTCTACACCACGCCTGGCAAGTTCGGCGGCGGTGGAGCGGCGACGACCTGGCTTGTCGGCTCCGCCGACGACGTAGCCACGGCGCTGAAGAACTACCGCAAGCTCGGCATCACCCACTTCGTACTCTCCGACACCCCCTACAAGCAGGAGATCAGCCGCATCGGCGACCAGCTGCTTCCCAAACTGCGCTCGCGGTGAGTCTGACCCCTTGTTTCCACAGCCCCGACAGCAACAGC
The DNA here is from genome assembly GCF_053594815.1 of Streptomyces sp. NPDC002577. Classification (NCBI taxonomy): domain Bacteria; kingdom Bacillati; phylum Actinomycetota; class Actinomycetes; order Kitasatosporales; family Streptomycetaceae; genus Streptomyces; species Streptomyces sp. NPDC002577. The sequence goes on from NZ_JBSFWK010000029.1 coordinate 60,815, forward strand.
AACAGCAAAGGAATGCACCGCACATGACGACGTATCGCATCCTTGGCCGTACCGGAGTGAAGGTCAGCCCCTTGACGCTGGGCGCGATGAACTTCGGCGCCTGGGCCAACCCGGACCACGACGACGCCATCAAGATCATCCACCAGGCCCTCGACTCGGGCATCAACGTCATCGACACCGCCGACGTCTACTCCCGGGGCGAGAACGAGGAGATCGTCGGAAAGGCCCTGGCGGGGGGCCGCCGCGACGACGTGATCCTCGCGACCAAGTTTCACGGGCAGGTCGGCGACAATCCGGGCCACCAGGGCAATTCGCGCCGCTGGATCTTCAAGGCCGTCGAGAACAGCCTGCGCCGCCTGAGCACCGACCACATCGATCTCTACCAGGTGCACCGGCCCGACCCCTCCACGGACTTCGAGGAGACTCTGGGCGCGCTCCACGACCTCGTCCAGCAGGGCAAGATCCGCTACATCGGCACCACCACCTTCGAGCCCCACCAGATCGTCGAGGGCCAGTGGATCGCCGAGCGCCTGCGCCTGCGGCGGCCCGTCACCGAGCAGCCCCCGTACTCCATCCTGGCCAGGGCGGCCGAGCGTGCGGTGCTGCCCATCGCCGAGCAGTACGGACTCGGCGTGCTGCCCTGGAGCCCGCTGGCGGGCGGCTGGCTGTCCGGCCGCTACCTCAAGGGAGACCCGACGCACGCCGAATCGAGCCGCCTGAAGCGCCAGCCGCACCGGCACGATCCGGAGTTGGCGGCCAACAAGCGCAAGCGCGAGGCTGCGGAGCAGCTAGCGGAGCTGGCCGACGAAGCAGGCCTGTCGCTGATCCACCTGTCGCTGGCGTTCGTTCTCGAGCACCCGGCCGTATCGACGGTGATCATCGGCCCGCGCACCCAGGAACACCTGGCGAGCCAGCTCGGCGCCGTCGACGTCCGTCTCCCGCAGGACGTGCTGGACCGGATCGACGAGATCGTGCCGCCCGGCACCACGATCAGCCCCGCCGACGAGGGCTACCAGCCCCCGTCGCTCACCGAACCCTCCACGCGCCGCCGCTCGCTGCGCTGAGAAAGCCGGGATGAGGGATGACCTTCAAGGCTCGGCGAGTTGCACGAAGTGGAAGTACGGAACGGAAATGCGGCAACCAAGCTACGCACATGCCACGCAAGCGCCACACGACGGAGTAGACATGACCGTACAAGACGTCGACCAGGTGAGTTTCGTCCAGGAATGGGAGCAGTGGCACCGTGAACACGAGGAGGTGCTCTCCGGCCCGCACGGGTTTCTCGCGATCACGAGCCTGCGCTGGCTGAGCGACGAGCCGGCGCGCTTCGAGGACGCCCCCGGGGCCTGGTCGAGCACCGCCTCCGGGGTGGTGGTCGAGCTGGCCGAGGGCGAGGAGCTGACCGTCGAGGGCACGGCGGTCCGCGGGCGGTACGACTTCGGGGTCATCGGCGAGCGGGTCAGCGTGTATGTCGGCGCAGGCGACGCGGTGATCGAGGTCGCCAAGCGCGGCGGGCACGACATCCTGCGCCCCCGCCATCCCGAGAACGCGCTGCGCACCGGCTTCACCCACACCCCGGCCTACGCCCCCGACGCCCGTTGGGTGGTCCCCGGCCGGTTCCTGCCGTTCGACGAGCCCCGTGCGGTGACCGTCGGTGCGGCCGTCGAGGGCCTCGAGCACGTCTACGACTCGCCCGGACAGGTCGAGTTCGAACTGGACGGAGCGACGCACCGGCTCACCGCGTTCAACGGCCGGCAGCCCGGGAGCCTCATGGTGCTGTTCACGGACAAGACCTCCGGCGTGACCACGTACGCCGCGAACCGCTCCGTGGGGATCGCGCCTCCCGACGGCGAGGGCAGGGTGACCCTCGACTTCAACCGCGCCTCGAACCTGCCCTGCGCCTACACGGACCTGGCGACCTGCCCGCTGCCGCCGGCCGAGAACCGGCTGCCGGTCGCGGTCGAGGCGGGCGAGAAGATCCCCCTGGAGCGCGGCGGACAGGGCTGACGCCGGCAGGTCCTGCAGGCGAGCGACCGCGCCCCGGTCCGGCGGCCATGTCTGGCGCCGGACCGGGGCGGTCGGCTCTCTTTCGCTGTGAGACGGCGGTCGGCACTCCGGGGCGTCAGCTCGACTGGAAGGGGTGACGCCGACCTCGGCTCATCTCCTTCGCCACTCCTCGGCCAGCAGCTCGTAGGACCGCACCCGGTCGGCGTGGTCGTGCGTGATGGTGGTGATGAGCAACTCGTCGGCGCCCGTGGCTTCCTGGAGGCGCTCCAGGTGGTCGGCTACGCGCCCGGGAGACCCGACGAACTGGGTGTCGATGCGGTCCTGGACGAGGGCCCGGTCCGCGTCGGTCCAGGCGTGGGCGCGGGCCTCTTCCGGCGTGGGGAACTCGATGGCGCCTTCGGCGGTGCGGATGCTGCGCACCCAGGGGCCGTAGCCGGCGGCCAGTTCCCGGGCGGTCTCGTCGTCCTCGGCGACGACGACGTCGGCGGAGACGCTGACGTACGGCTTGTCGAGGACGTCGGACGGCTGGAACGCGGCGCGGTAGCCCTCCGCTGCCTCCAGTACGGTCGCGGGGCTGACGTGGTAGTTCGCCGCGAACCGCAGTCCGCCCCGGCCCGCGACCTGCGCGCTCTCACCACCACTGCTGCCCAGGATCCACACCTGTACGTCGGCACCCTCACCCGGCACGGCGTGCGCCTCGATGCCGTCGGGCGACCGATAGGTGCCCGCCAGCAGCGCCAGGATGTCGTCGATCTGCTCTCCGTACTCCTGCGACTCGGCACCCGGCAGGTGGAGCAGCGTGCGCTGGAGGGCGAGCCGGGGTGAGCCGAGCAGGTGCTCGAAGGAGAACTTCGGGGGGATCCGCAAGCCGTTGGGGGCGCGGCCGTCGACGACCGGTATCGCCGTCGGCTGCGGGGCGGCGGAATGGCCGGGCGGGCGGCCGCCGGAGCGGCCGAGGCCCAGGTCGAGGCGCCCGGGGTGCAGGGCGTCGATGAGGCCGAACTCCTCGACGGTGGACAGAGCGGTGCGGTGGCCGAGCTGTACAGCTCCTGAGCCGAGCCGGATCGTCGAGGTCGCGGAGGCGGTCAGGGCCAGGACGACGGCGGGCGAGGTGCCGGCCACGCCCGGGTTGAGGTGGTGTTCGGCGAACCAGTAGCGGGCGTACCCGAACCGCTCGGTCTGCTGGGCCAGATCGATGGAGTTGCGCAGCGCGTCGGCGGCGGTGGAACCGGACGAGATCGGGACGAGATCGAGGACCCCGAGGGGGATGCTGGACATGGTCGGGGTTCTCCTCAGCGGTCGATACGGAGGGAGGCGGACTCCAGGGCCGGTGGCGGCTCGGCGGACCCCGCGGCCGGCTGCGGCTCGGCGGACACCGGGCCCCAGGCGAACGGCGGGTCGGGGATCTCGCGTCGCAGGACGGGCGCGACATCGGACTGGAAGAGCTCCAGTGAGGCCCGGTGCTGGGCGTCGGTGAGACCGCCCGCGTCCGCGTGCAGGTGCAGCACGGTGTGCCCGAACTGCTCGTGGTAGCGGTGCACCTTCTCGATCACCTGCTGGGGGCTGCCGATCAGCGCCGAGCTGCGCTCGGCGAAGTCCTCCAGGGTCGGGAACACCGGCTCTACGCCGAGCCGCTTCTGGAAGGCGAGGTAGCCCTCGAACGCGGGCCGGTACCCGGCGAGCGCCTCCTGCGACGTCCGTGCCACGTACACGCCCGCGCTGCCCGCGCCCACCGCGATCCGCGCCGGGTCGTGGCCGTAGTGCTCCCACCGCTCGCGGTAGTAGCGGATCAACTCGGCGTACGGCTCGATGGGGTTGGTGACGTTCGCCGAGAACAGCGGGTCGCCGTAGCGGGCGGCGAGGTCGACGGACTCCTTGCTCGTGGCACTGCCGTGCCAGACCCGTATCGGCTGCTGCAGCGGCCGCGGCCACACCTCCGCGTCCTTCAGCTCGGGCCGGAAGCGGGTCGACGCAGTCACCTTGTCCTGCCGCCAGATCTCCCGGAACACCTCGTAGCTCTCGGCGTTGCGGTCCCACTGGTCCTCGGGCGTGACCTGGAACAGGTCGCGCTGGGCCGCCCCGTTGCCCTTGCCGATGATCAACTCGAGGCGTCCGCCGGACAGATGGTCCAGGGTCGCGTAGTCCTCGTACGCGCGCACCGGGTCGAGCAGGCTGAGGGTGGTGACGGCGGTGAACAGCCGTATGCGGGAGGTGAGCGCGGCGATATGGCTGAGCACGACCGGCGGCGAGGAGGAGATGAACGGCCGTTCGTGCCGCTCCCCCACGCCGAAGCCGTCGAAGCCCAGCTCCTCGGCCAGCAGGGCGTTGTCGATCACCTCGCGGAAGCGCTCGTTGGTCGGCTTCTGTACACCGGTCACCGGGTGCGGGGCGTGGATGATGAGCGTGATGGCGAGGAACTTCATGACGCCGCCCGCTCCCCCGGCGCGTCGGCGTCGGGGTAGGCCAGTCCGAGGTGGTCGCGCAGGGTCGTGCCCTCGTATTCCGTGCGGAAGACGCCGCGCTCCTGCAGCAGCGGGACGACGGAGTCGGCGAAGACGTCGAGGCCGCCCGGGGTGATGTGCGGGACGAGGATGAAGCCGTCGCTGGCGTCGCCCTGCACGAAGTCGTTGATGGTCTCGGCGACGGTCGCCGGGGAGCCGACGAAGGCCTGGCGGTTACCGGTCTCGATGACCAGGTCGCGGATCGACCACTTGTTGGCGGCTGCGAGCTCCCGCCACTCGCGGGCGATGGCCAGCGGGTCGCGGTACATCCGCACCTGGGCACGCCCGCGGGCGATGGTGTGCTCGCCGAGGTCCGGGTCGATGTCGGGAAGCGGGCCGTCCGGGTCGTACGCGGACAGGTCGCGGTTCCAGACGAACTCCAGATGCTTGATCGCGGTGGCGCCGCTGACCTGCTGACGGCGTACCTCGCGGGCCAGCTCCTCGGCCTCGGCGTCGGTGTCGCCGAGGACGAAGGTCGCGGCGGGCAGGATCAGCAACTGATCGTGCGTGCGGCCGTACTTCGCGAGACGGCCCTTGACGTCCGTATAGAAGGCCTGGCCTTCCTTGAGGGTGCTGTACCGGCTGAAGATCGCGTCGGCGCTGGAGGCGGCGAACTCCCGGCCCTCGTCGGAGTCGCCCGCCTGGAAGATCACCGGGCGGCCCTGCGGGCTCCGCGGGACGTTGAACTGGCCCTCGATGTCGAAGTGCTGCCCCTGGTGCACGAAGGCTCCGGCCTTCGCGTCTCGCAGGAAGGTGCCGGTCCCCTGGTCGGCGATGATCTCGTCTCCGTGCCAGGAGTCGAAGAGTTCGTTCGCCGTGCTGAGGAACTCCTTGGCCCGCGAGTAGCGCTCCTCCTGCGGAAGGAAGCCGCCACGGCGGAAGTTCTCGCCGGTGAAGGCGTCCCACGAGGTGACGACGTTCCAGGCGGCGCGACCGCTGGAGAGGTGGTCGAGGCTCGCGAACTGGCGGGCCACCTCGTAGGGCTCGTTGAAGGTGGAGTTGATGGTGCCGGTCAGCCCGAGGTGCTCGGTGACGGCGGCCAGCGCGGACAGGACGGTGAAGGTGTCGGGGCGCCCCACCACGTCCAGGTCGTAGATCTTCCCGCCTTGTTCGCGAAGGCGCAGCCCCTCGGCGAGGAACAGGAAGTCGAACTTGGCGCGTTCGGCGGTCCGCGCGAAGTGCGCGAACGAGTTGAACTCGATGTGGCTGCCGGCCTCGGGATCGCTCCACACGGTGGTGTTGTTGACGCCGGGGAAGTGGGCGGCCAGATGAATCTGCTTCAGCGGCTTGCTCATGTCGTACGGTCCCTCCGGCTCAGGCGGTGGCGGCAGCGTTGGCGTAGCGGTTGGCGGGGCGGGAGAGTCCGAGGAGCCCGCGGAGGGTGTCGGCCTCGTACGCGGTCCGGAAGGCGCCCCGGCGCTGGAGTTCGGGGACGAGGCCCTGGGTGATCAACGGGAGGTCGTGTCCGATGACGGCCGGGCGCAGCCGGAAACCGGTCAGACCGGTGGCCGCAAACTCCTGGAGGAGATCGGCGAGTTGACTCGGAGTGCCGGTGAAGATCCGGGCGTCGCTGGTGTACGCCTGGCCCGCAAGGTTGTCGAGACGGTCCCGGCGCGCGGCGGCCTCGGCGGGGTCGTCGTCCAGGAAGACCACGAGGTCGCCGAAGAGGTGCACCGGCTCGTCGGCTCGCCCAGCGGCCTCCTGTTCGGCGCGTACGGCAGCGACGATGGCCCGTGCCTGGTCGGTGTCGTGCGGGGTGACGTACCCGAGGTCCGTGGAGCGGCCGACCAGCCGGAACGGCGCGCCGGTCGCGTTCTCGTGTGCGAGCGCGCTGACCAGGGGCTGCCCCTGGGGCGGCCGGGGCGTGATCGAGGGCCCCTTGACGCTGAAGTGCTTGCCCTGGAAGTCGATGTAGTGCAGCTTGTCGCGGTCGATGAAACGGCCGGTGGCGACGTCGCGGATCTCGGCGCCGTCCTCCCAGCTGTCCCACAGGCGGCGCACCGCCTCGACGTAGTCGGCGGCCTCGTCGAAGAGATCGGTGATCAGCTCTCGTACGATCGGGTCGGTGGGCTGCTGGATGCCCTTGACGCGGAGAGCCGGAAACGTACGGCGGCCGAAGTGCGCCGCCTCGTTCTGCCGCGCCGACACCTGGATGCGCAGGCCCGCGCGCCCGGTGCTGACGTAGTCCAGGGTGGCGACGGCCTTGGAGATATGGAACGGCTCCGTGTGGGTGGCCACCACGGTCGGTACGAGTCCTATGTGCCGGGTCAGGGGGGCGACGCGGGCGGCGACGAGCACCGCGTCGAGGCGTCCGCGCACCTGGTCGGTACGCCCGTCCGGTTCCGTGAAGTGCGAGGACTGAAGCCCGAGGCCGTCCTCGAAGGTCACGAAGTCGAGCAGGCCGCGTTCGGCCTCGGCGACGACGTCGGCCCAGTATCCGGCGGTGAACAGGTCCCGGGGCCGGGCCTCCGGCTCGCGCCATGCGGCCGGGTGCCAGCCCGCGCCGTCGAGCGCGACAGCGAGGTGGAGAGGAGTGGAGGAAAGAGGTGAAGCAGGCAGCGAAGAAGATGATGCGGACACGGGGAGTGCCTTCCTGATCGACCGTATGAGAGAGCCGGACTCACGTGTCGGGTGCGGCTTCGAGGCAACAGGTCAGGAGCAACAGAGCGCGCCGGCCACACGCTGCAGATCGATGTGGGGCCGGGAGTAGAGACGCAGGCGGTGGCGCGGAGCGAGTTTCATGACGCGACGGCAGGACGGGAGTCGCACGTGTGCGTCACCTCCGCCCTTCCGGCGCGCGGGCTCGAAGCCCCGCCGCCTTCGCGCTTGCCGAACCCGGACGGGCTCCGCCTGGTCGTCAGCCATGACGCACAACAGCACGGCTACGCCCTTTGTTCCGGCTGACCGGCGGGAGTCCGCAGAAAAAGGAAGTCGGGGCGTCGGCGCAGGGTGAAGCCGATCGACTCGTAGAGCCGGATAGCACCGGTGTTGGCGGCACTGGCGTGGAGGAACGGGGTGTCCCCGCGTTCCCTGATGCCCGCCGCGACCGCTCGCACAAGGCGGGTCGCGAGGCCACGGCCGCGGTGGTCGGGGTGGGTGCACACGGCGCTGATCTCCGTCCAGCCGGGCGGGCGCAGCCGTTCGCCGGCCATCGCGATCAGCCGCCCTTGGTGGCGGATGCCGAGGTAGGTGCCGAGTTCGACGGTCCGGGGCAGGAAGGGGCCCGGCTTGGTCAGGGCGATCAGCTCCAGGATCTCGGGTACGTCGTCGAGGCCGAGCCGTACCGCTTCCGGGGCCGGTTCGGCGCGCAGTGCCGTGTCGACCAGTTGCACGCCCTGACCGCTCTCCACGACCTCCCACCCGTCCGGAGGGGCCACTGCTCCGGTGACCGCCACAGGGGTGCCCGGTCCGGCCAGGACGGCCAGGTCGTCCCAGGCCCTCGGGTCGGCCGGGTCGGCGAGGGCGGTGAACGGGGAGACGTCCGTGGGGTAGCGGGCGGCGCTGCCCACGCGCTCGGCGAACCGGGCGTGCGGGCCGGTCAGTGCGGCCCAGGCGGGGTTGTCCAGGATGTGCGGTGCCGCTGGGCTCTGCGCCTCGGCCGGGTGGACACTGGTGGACATGGCTGTGTGGGGTCTCCGTTTACGACGTGTGGGGAGCACGCCCGCGGCTCCGCCACCGACGACGGGGTGTCGTGACTCGGTGGCGGAGCCGTTCAGCGGGCGCTGCCGGACAGTTGTGGAGTGTCAGGAGTTGTCGAGCGGCAGTCCGGGCGGGTTGACCTCCGCGGTGCTGACGGCCTCGTTGGACAGGTTCCAGGCGGCCAGCCACTTCGCGTACTGGCCGTTCTTGATCAGGTAGTTGATGGCGTCGGCGACCGGCTTCGCGATCCCGCTGTCCTTCTTCGTGGTCGCCGCGATCAGGCCCTGGAGCGTGGCGCCTGCGCCGGAGAAGGTGCCCGCGCTGCGCGTCGGGTTGGGCGACTTGGCGGTCTGCGTGATGTGGTAGGCGACCCCGGGGTTGGCGGCGAAGTAGGCGTCGATCTTCCCGCCGGTCAGCGCCAGGTAGGTGCTGTTCTTGCTGGCGAAGTGCTTGACGGTGAGCTTCTTGCCCTCCTTCTGCAGCTTCGTCTGCCACTCGAGGAGGATCTTCTCCTGGTTGGTGCCGTTGTCGACGGCGACGGTCTTCCCTGCGAGGTTCTCGTAGTCGCCGTCGAAGTTCCACGTGCTCTTCTTCAGCACCTCGAAGCCGACGTTGTCCTTGCGGTACGAGGCGAAGTCGTACTTCTTCTTGCGCTCCTCGGTGTCGGTGATGTTGGAGAACGCCACGTCGACCTTGCTGCTGTCGATGCCGACGAACATGTTCTCCCACGTGGAGTTCTTCAGCTCCGGCTGGAGGCCGAGGACCGCGGCGACCAGGCGGCCGAAGTCGGGCTCGGCGCCAGTGAGGGTCTTCTGGTCGGAGCCGACGTATGCGAGGGGCGGGAAGCCGTCGGGCAGGGCGCCGACACCGATCGCCAGCTTGCCGCTCTTGCGCACCGAGTCCGGCAGTTCGGCACTGATCGACTTGACCTCGGAGACCTTCAACTCGGTCTGCTTGGCGGCCCCGTTGGACAGCTGGCCCACGGTGACGGTGCCCGCGGCGTCGGCCTTGGTGGTGGTGGCGGCGTCGCTGTCGCCCCCGCAAGCGGCGAGTCCGGTGGCGAGGGTGGCAACGGCGGTCGCCGCCGTGATGCCGCGCAGCAGGCTACGTCGGGAGAAGTGGCTAGGCATGGCTGTCCTTGTCGGTGAGAGGTGGTGACAGTGGTGCGGTGTGACGGAAATTCGGGGAGGGGACGGAAACTCGGGGGCCGGAAACCCGGGGAAACGGAAACTCGGATTCGGTACAGAGGTGCTGAGGGCCCGGTCAGAGCACCTTGCTCAGGAAATCCCTGGTCCGCTCGTGCTGCGGGTTGTCCAACACCTCGGCGGGCGGGCCCTGTTCGACGATGCGACCGCCGTCGATGAAGACGACCCGGTCGGCGACCTCGCGGGCGAAGCCGATCTCGTGGGTCACGATCACGAGCGTGGTGCCGCTGGTCGCCAGGTCCTTGATGACGGCCAGGACCTCGCCGACGAGCTCGGGGTCGAGCGCCGACGTGGGCTCGTCGAACAGGATGATCCCGGGCCGCAGGGCGAGTGCGCGGGCGATGGCCACCCGCTGCTGCTGGCCGCCGGACAGCTGCCGCGGATAGGCGCCGGTCTTGTCGCCGAGGCCCACGCGGCCCAGCAGTTCGCGCGCCAGCTTCTGGGCCTCGGGCTTGGCCAGCTTCCCGGTGGCCACGGGCGCGGCGGCGACGTTGTCGAGGACAGTCAGATGCGGGAACAGGTTGAAGTTCTGGAAGACGAAGCCGATCCGGCTGCGCTGGGCCAGGATGGCCCGCTCGCTGAGCTCCTTGAGCCTCCCCCAGCCTTCGGCCGGGGGGACCCCCATCGCGCTGCGCTTGCCGTGCCGCCGTACGCCGATCAGTTCGCCGTTGACGCTGACGTAGCCGATCTCGGGCTTCTCCAGGTGGTTGATGACCCTCAGCAGGGTGGACTTGCCGGAGCCGGACGGGCCGATGATCACGGTGACCTCGCCGGGCTGCACCGTCAGGTCGATGCCGTCCAGCACCCGGTGGGCGCCGTACCACTTGTGCACGTCGTGGACCTCCACGGCGGCGGGGCGTATCGCAAGGGTCTCAAGCGAGGCCTCAAGCGAGTCGAGCGTCTCGGCGGTCATACGGCGGCCTCCTTGCGCGCACGCTCCCGCAGGTCCCGCAGGCCGGTACGCAGTTTCTGCAAAGGGGTCGGCGGCAGGGTGCGCGTGGCGCCCCGGGCGAAGTACCGCTCGACGTAGAACTGGACGACGGACACGGCGCTGGTGAGGATCAGGTACCAGACGGTGGCGACCAGCAGCAGCGGCACGATGTCGCCGGGATAGGTGCTGCCCATCGTCTGCACCGAGCCGAACAGGTCGAGCAGTGACACGTAGAAGACCAGGGACGTGCTCTTGATGAGGCCGATCAGCTGGTTGACGTAGTTCGGGGTGATGGAGCGCAGAGCCTGGGGGAAGACGATCCGGGCGAACTGGTAGCGCTTCGGCAGGCCGAGAGCGGCTGCCGCCTCGTGCTGGCCCTGGTCGACCGAGAGGATGCCGGCCCGCACCACCTCGGCGGCGTAGGCGGCCTCGTTGAGGCTGAGTCCGACGACCGCCACGACGATGTCTGTGGCGAGCCGCGACTCGTCGAAGGTGAAGAAGGCCGGACCGAAGGGCACGCCGATGCTCAACGTCTTGTACAGCGCGCTGAAGTTGTAGAGGAAGATCAGTACGACGATCAGCGGTACCGAGCGGAACAGCCAGGTGTAGACCCAGCTGATGGCACGGAGCACCGGGCTGCCGGAGAGCCTGGCGAGGGCGATGAGGATGCCGCCGAGCAGCCCCAGCACGGCGCTGTACGCCGCTACTTCAAGGGTGATGACCAGGCCGTCGAGGACCACCGGGCGCAGGAACCAGTACTGGAAACGGTCCCACTGGTAGAAGGGGTTGGTCAGCAGCCCGTGGCCGATCTGGGCGACCAGGACCAGCACGACCACCGTGGCGATCCACCGGCCGGGGCGGCGGAGGGGAAGCACCCGCTGCGCCGACAGCGGCCGCACCGGGGCGTCACCGCCGGAGCCTTCGGAGCCTTCGGTCGCTTCAGCGGGGCCCTGCGGCCGTGGTGCCGTGTGCAGCGCGGTCGAGGAGGGTTCGGGGCGGGGTATCGCCTCGGCGGTGGGTGCTGAGCCGGAGGACACAGCAGAGCCGGGAGGTTCACTCATGGACGACTCCAGCAGATTCGGACACCCGGGCCGCGCAGGCGACGACGGCGCGGCAGAGCGGGGAGGAGCTCTGCGGGACGAAGCGCACTGGAGCGGGCGGAACCGGGGTTGGTTCGGGGGTGGTTCGGCGGTGGAGAACGCCGCGACGGCGGCGAACGTCAGGGGTTCAGCGAGCCGCCGGCCGCGACGGACTCAGAAAGACCGCCTCAGAAAACCGTCAGCGCTGGCAGAGAACGCGACAGGAGACGCGACACAGTGCACTGTTGACGCGGAGCAGATCGACGGGACGGTTCACAGACGTCGTGACGCGGCCGTGGCGCCGCCATGCGGCCATCCCCGGAGCTGCGTACATCGCCGTCACCATCACCGTTCCGCCCCGCGGGGCCTCGCGCTTACCGAAAAACAAGATCCGGTCCGGTCGTCACCTGGGGCACCCCACCGCGACGCGAGGGTTGCCGGCCAGCAAGCCAGGGCTTGTCGCTGACACTCTTGACCGTTCTGCGCCGTAAGGTAGGCAGCCGCCGCCTGGAATGTCAACGTGCGCAGACCGGCTACGCACGGCCCGGCATGGTCGCAGCCTCCGTCGCCGCCTTCGGGGCACATCCGGCACGGCGATGTGCGATGGGGTCGGCTCAGCGGTACATGACGCAAACAGCCAACTCCCAAGCAAACGGCATCATCCCGGGCGAGAGATCTCCCTTGCGCCAGCCGTCGCATTCGTCATGGGATGCACCCAAACCCACTGCCTTGACAAGCTGCTTGACAGGGACACGTATCTCTTGGTTTTCTTCCCGGCATGTATCGGGGAATCTTTCTGACGGCGCGGCGCCATGTCGACTTGGTTCGCCTGTCCGCCAGCCTGTGTCGACCCCGGATGGCCTGCGCCGACGCTGCACACATGTCGACGTCCCTCGCGTGACGAGACTTTTTCCCGTCGCCTGACCACACTCCCGACTCCACCGACTCTCCCGAATTCGGAGTCGAGGGACGAGTGATTCTCTTTTCCGCCGCACCGATTAACGGTGCGTATTTCGCCGGAATTTCCAGGGTTCTTCTCTCCCTACCTTCCTTCACCAGGAGACCCGATTGTCCTCCGCCCTTCACGCCCGTTCACGGCTGCGCACAGTGCTGGCCACCGCCTTCACCGCGGCGGTGGTCTCCGTGGCCGCCTCGGCGGCTCCCGCGAGCGCCGCCGGCTCGGTTTTCACCCCGGCGCCGCCGCACAACCCGTACACCGGCCCGGACGGTACGGCCACCATGCACGGGGACACCGGTTCCTCGGACACCACGCCGCTGGCCGGGCCGGGATCCGGCACCCTCTCCTCGAAGCGGGTGGCGCTGGCGTCGGCCTGCCCGACCGTCCTGGTCGGGTCCGACGGCTATCCGGTGGCGCTGTGCACGCCCATCTTCGGGCAGGTGCCCACGGTCCATCTGCTGGACCCGGACGACGGCAGCTCCATCGCCGAACTCACCCTGACCAAGGGCTCGTTGCTGGGCGGCGTCTACGCGTACCTCGACCAGGACGACCGGCTGGTCGTGATCGACGGCAGCAGGTCGCTGCTGCGGGTCGGTCATCACCAGGACTCGGACGGCGACTGGACCCTGACGATCGACAAGAGTCTGTCGCTGACCTCCGCGATTCCGGATGACGACGCGGTGACCGGACTCTCCCCGGACTGGCAGGGACGCGTGTGGTTCGCGACCGGGAACGGGCTGGTGGGCACCGCCGACGACCGCACCGGCACGGTACGCACCCTGCAACTGCCCGCCGGCGAGAAGGTGGCGAACAGCATCTCCACCGCGCCCCAGGGCACCCTCGTCACCACCACGCAGGCCACGTACCTGCTGACCGCCACCGCGGACGGCACCCCGCGCATCGCCTGGCGGCAGGAGTACGACCGCGGTTCGGCGCGCAAGCCGGGGCAGCTCAGCTGGGGAAGCGGCTCCACGCCCACCTTCTTCGGGCCGGGTGACGGCACCGACTACGTGGCCATCGTGGACAACGCGGACAGCCAGGTGAAGCTCCAGGTGTACGAGACGGCCACCGGCCGCCGTATCTGCTCCACACCGGTGCTCCTGGCGGGTGGCGCGGGCAGCGAGAACTCCCCCATCGGCGCCGGTCGCAGCGTCTTCGTGGCCAGCACCTACGGCTACCCGTACCCGGCGGTCCCGGACGACGCCGGGGACAGCGTGCCCGCCTCGGCGGACTTCACGGGCGGTCTGACCCGGGTGGACGTGCGTGCCGACGGGTCAGGCTGCGATCTGGTGTGGGACAACAAGCTGCGGTCGGCGGCGGTGCCCAAACTGTCGCTGGCGGACGGGAAGCTGCACACGGTGCTGCGCGATCCCGTGATCCCCGGCACGTCCAGCACGAGCCTCCTCGACCCCTACCGCTACGCCGAGATCGACCCGGACACCGGGACGGTCACCCGCAGCTCCCAGGTCGGCATCGGCTCGCTCTACGACACCCTCCAGATGGCCGGTACGGCGGCACCGGGCGGGGTGTACTACCAGGGGACGGTGACCGGCGTGCTCCGTATCACCGCCGAGTGACGAACACCTGAGGACCGGCGGCGCGAGTCCGCCGGTCCTCTTTGACTGGCTCCACCAGCAGCAGATCGAGCCCTGGCGCGCCGACCACACCCACGCCCTCGCCTGGCTCCACCACCGCGGCGGAGCCCCCCGCTCCCGCAGCCGCCGCTTCAACGCCTGCCACACCTTCTACATCTGGGCCGTCGAGACCGGCCTCTGCCGGCACAACCCCTTCGACGAAGGCCTGCGCCCCAACGTACGCGACGAACCCGGCCTCCCCTCCATCGACGCCACCCACATGACCGCCCTCATGCAAGCCGCCGACGGACTCTATGGCCCCGTCACCCCCGCAACCGCTGCCTCATCTACGCCATGCTCGCCGGCCTGCGCCCCCGCGCCATCATCGAACTCGACACCACCGACCTGCGCCCCGCCTGCACCCAGACCACAGCCCACATCTGGCAAAAAGGCGGCGGCACCCGCTGGCAGACCCTCCCCCCGCTCTTCGTCCTCGCGATCAACGCCTACCTCCCCCACCGCAAGGGCCCCGCCCCGGCCCCCTGCTCACCACACGATCCGGCGGCCGCCTCGACTCCCATGTCACCCCCCGCACCGTCCTGCGGCAGACCGCCGTCCACCACCCCCTCCTGGCCGACACAGCCGCCACCCTCACCCCCGACGCCGTCGCCTACAGCGCCCGCCACCACGGCACCTCCCCCATCGGCCCCACCACCGACGTCCAGGGACCCTGAGAGCCTCCCCCGCCCAGCGAGCCTCGCCGAGAGACCTGCCAGGCGTATGGCAAGTGCTGTACGGTGCTGTGTATGGCAGAAAAGAAGATCACGATCCGAGTCAGCGAGGAGACCCTCGAGCGACTCCAGCTACGGGCCGAGGTCGAGGACACGACGGTCACCGCGATCCTCACCGAAGCTGCAGAGCGCGATCCACGCCTCGAGCTCGCCGCGGCCCACTTCCGTGCACTGATGACCTCGGGCCTGGTCGAGGAGTTCGCCAAGGCCTTCCCCGACGAAGAGCCCGACACCGCGCACACCGGCACGAAGGCGGCCTGACCGGGTGGAGCTGTACGTCGACGTGGCATGGCTGCTCGAGCAGCAGGCACAACTCCTCCCCAAGGCCCTGGAGGTGAGCGACTACTCGGGACTTGTGGCCGCCACCGCCCGCCACAAGGTCAACACCCCCAAGCTCGGATACGTCCCCGACGCGTCCTGGCGCGCGGCCGCGCTCTTCCACGAAATCGTCAGTGTGCGCCCGCTGCCGGCACGCAACCCGGCCTTCGCCGCGATGGTCGCCATCTCCTACATGCATGCTTCCGGCAAAGGGCTCGCCCCGCCGTACGGCGGCTTCATCGACCTCGCCAAGGACGTCCGCGCCGGCCGCGCCGACGTCTACGCCTGCGCCGAGCTCATCAGGTCCTGGCGCGTTTGAACACGGCGCCGGACGAGAGTCCGTAGAGGTCCTGTCCCCTCCTGATACTCCGTCCTACAGCTTCCGCAGCAGCAGCCAGGCCTCCTGGGTCCTGCAGCAGGAGCTGCGAAGGATGGCAGCCAGCCCCGACCGGCCCCGCCTGTCGTCGCCACCGGACGCCCGTCTCTACCTCTCAAAGATCAGCTTCTGGCTGGAGGAGGAACTCCTCTCTCTCGGCCTGGCCGAGCGTTGCGGCCAGAGCTACTGGAGCCTCGCCGTTCCGAAGGAGGTACAGCAGCTGGTCATCGGTACCCTGGCCCGCGAGCTGGCCGCCGACAGGCAGGTCTCGTACGTCCCGTATACCGATCACACTCAGGCGCACGCGTTCGCTCTCCATGCCCCCATGGACGCCCGCCTGCCTGCATGGGAGCTGGAAATCGGCCGGTTGCTCCCCGTCCCCGCCCCCGGCACCCCGACACTCGACATCATCGACTTCCGGCTCCGGTATGCCGACGAACGACAGCGCTTGATGCGAGCCCTCCATCGCATGCTCGGCGACCTCCGCCGCGACTACGAACACCCTGCCGACGTTCTGGCCCAGCTGCGCCGTGAGATCGAGCAGTCTGTCGAGGACTACCGAGCGGCGACCAGGAGCAGCCGGATGGCGTGGGTAACCCGGTCGGTGACGGTGACCATCGGCCTGGCTGCCGCCGCCGGGAGCGTGGTGCAGCCCGGCCTGACGTGGGTCTTGGGGGCCGTCGGTGGCTACGCCCTGAACGTAGCCACTCGTGAGATCCGCCCTCTGACCCGTGCCTGTGATGACCATGACTTCAGCTATCTGCACAGGATCGAGACGGCGCTGGCTTGATCCCTCACGCTGCGTGTGGTGTCCGCTCCTGGCGCCCCGTTCACAGCCGCGCCAGGGCTATGCGGGCGGGTAGCCAGGCCCCGTCGAGGCCCTGCTGCGTGAGACTGCGGACGTGGGGATGGGCGCAGGACTTGCGGACCTGGCGCAGATCTTCCAGGAGATGGCGGCCACGCCGGTGCGCCGCATCGGGTAGGTGACGCACCATGCGGGCTGGGGGCCTGCCGCTGAAGGGCATAACGCTGACACAAACCTCAAGATCACCGCTCAGCAAGGCGCCCAGCAACTTGGCAATCCAGATGATCAAGCGCGGTGTCAGGCAGAACGTCACGAGCAGCGTGTATGAGGTCCTGTCGGTTCAAAGGTAACGTCAACATGGGCCAGCTTTCGGCCAGGTTGTTGGACTGGTGACGAGACCATCGCGCTCACGTTCGACGGTAAGCGATTTCGGCATATGCCCGGCCTATAAGTTTCGTGTTGCTCGCGCAGCAGAGGCGCCAGGACTGATGATGGGCCTGCGGGCTTAACCGTGTCGTAACTCTTTACGTCCCGCGAGACTTGCCGGCACTCTGCGCGGCCTTGTCCTTGTCTTGGACCTGTCAACACGGCCCCTTTGAGACAAGGTGCCGGAATGTCATAGACCCAGGTCAGACGCACTGCCTAACGTTCATGAGCCATCTCAGGCGCCGCTGATCGAGGGCGCAAGCCCAACGGTTGGAGACACCAACGTGAGCGTTGAGATCTACTCGACTGACACCGACTCCGGTCAGATCTCGGTCATCCGCAAGGACGGCCCCTCCGCCTACAAGGTCGCCAAGGAGATCGCGGTCGCCAACGCGCCGCGCGGCAGCGTCAAGTTCACGCGCGACGGACGCGGCTTCGTGTCCAACACCAGCACCAACTCGGTGTCCGAGCTGGACGCCCTCACGCGTCGAGAGGTCGCTAGGATCACGGTCGGATTCGGTCCCCGCGGCCTGGGTGTCGTGCCTGGCGAGCGGTTCCTGCTGGTGTCCAACTCCGGCTCGAACACGGTGTCGGTCGTGGATCTGGAGTCCCGCACCGAGCTCACCCAGGTTGCCGTGGGCCGCGACCCGCGCCACATGGCGATCAGCAAGGACGGCCAGTTCGCGTACGTGTGCATCTGGGGGTCGGGCTACATCGCCAAGCTCGATCTGAAGGGCCTGCAGAGCGAGGGACGGCCCGAGTCCGTCCGGGAGATCGCCCGCATCCGGATCGGCGAGGACTCCTTCCCCTACAGCCTCAACATCGACCGCACGGGCAAGCGGGCCTACATCGCGTGCAACTCCATCGCGGAGATGCCGGTCATCGATCTGGACACCGACGAGGTGATCGCCCGCGTACCAGTCCAGGGTGACGGCGGCCGGGCAGTGGCGTTCACCTCGGACAACCAGTTCGCGCTGCTGACGTTGGAGCGCACCTCCACGATCGCGGTGATCGACACCGACGAGCTCAAGGTCACGCGGAACATTCCGGTGGGCCCGGCCCCGCGCGGCATCGTCGTCGATGACAGCGACAACACCGTGTACTGCGCGGCGTTCTCCCGTGCTGTGCCTTCCGAGGACGAGGAGATCGAGTTCAGCTTCAACCCGCACAGCCTGACCGTGGTCCACCTCGATGGCGTCGACCTGTCGCTGCCGGCTGAGGAGGGCGGCAAGGTCCAGTACGAGGAGATCAAGGTCGGCTACGGTCCCTGCAGCGTCTCGATCTTCGACTCGGCGCAGGTTTCGTACGACCAGAACAAGCTCAACGAGGCTGCGGCCCGCCTCAGCGAGACCTCGAAGGCCGCGCTGTAGTAGCCCCGCACACCGAAGTGTTGGCCCCCGCGGGCGACTGCCCGCGGGGGCCAAGCCCAGTGCGAAACGCCACGAGAGGTGAAGGTTCTTGCCCGTCGAGGTCCGATTCCGTCAACTCCACCCCTGGTCTCTCCCCCCACGCCAGTACAAAGTCGACCGGCAGCAGAGCCGTGACCACGCCGCTGTCTTTCGGGAGTCCTTCCGATTCGGGCGGGCGGAACGACAACCTGAGCACTGCGCGCCGTGGGTGATGGGACAGGAACTGGGCTGGCGGGTGCACAGCCCCATCGACGTCTCCTTCACTACGCTCGACCAGATCGAGCTGGACGGCGTGACTGACCCTGAGGCGGCCGGACGTGCAGTGAACCGCACCGAGTTGTGGCAGCGGGAGAAGTCTCATCTGGCTGTGGAGAAGACATCCTGGCTGCACCTGTACCAGTTCAAGACGGTCCGCGGCTGGGAGAACATGTTCCTCCCCAACGGCGTCGGCACGGTGGAATGGCGTCTGGGCTGGGCCGTCGATGTTCCCCGAGGCTACTTTCTGCTGGTCCTGCCGTTGGAGAACCCCATAGCTGGACTGGAAGTCCCCACCGGAATCCTCAGCAGCACCGCCATCACCCGGATGAGCAGTGAGAACGGGTTGAGCATCGCAGTACGGCCGACGGTTCCCACCGTGATACGCCGCGGTCAGGAGATCGCCCGCATTGTGCTCCTGCACGCCGACTCCCTCCAGGTCCGCAGCCTCTACGACACGGCGGAGGAAGCAGACCAAGAAGGGAGCCTCAGTGCTTGAGCTGTCCTTGCAGGACGCCCGAACCATCGCCCTGGCCGCCCAGGGCCTGCACATAGCCTCACCTTCGCTGAGCGCCAAAGACACTCTGCGCCGCCTGGGCTGCATCCAACTCGACACCATCAGTGTCGTACGCCGCTCCCATGAACTCGTACAGCTGGCCCGCGGCGTACCCATGGCCGATGCCCAGCAACTGATCAGCGAAGCAAACCCACCTGTGCTGTTCGAGTACTGGGCACATGCCGCCTCACTGATCCCGCTCGAGCTGTGGCCGCTGTTCGCCTTCCGGCGCCGCGGCTACGCAACCAAGGGGTGGACCGGCCCCCCCGTCGATCCGGCTGCCGTCGAGCATGTCCGGGCCATTCTGGCCGACCGCAATGCAGTCACCATCAGCGATCTCGGCGGAGCGCAAGGCAACGGCTGGGAACGCTCCTCGGCCAACAAATGGGCCCTGGAATGGCTGCTGGCCACCGGAGAGCTCGCCTGCGTGTACCGGCGCGGCTGGCAGCGTGTCTACCAAAGAGCCGAGTTCGTCATCCCCGATGGCCTCCTGAACTCCGAGCCCGACGACGCGGAGTGCGTGCGGAAACTGACTGGCCTGGCCCTTGAGGCGCTCGGCGTTGCCACCGCCGATGATGTCGCCGACTACTTTCGTTTGCCCCCGCGCAAGGTTGCCGCGTGCCTGGCGGAGCTGGAAGGAGCTGAGCCGGCACGGGTGGAAGGCTGGACGGACTCCGCGTGGATGTCACCCACCGCGGTTCGTTCTCCCGAGCTGGACCACGGAGCATGCACCCCGCTGTCGCCGTTCGACTCACTGATCTGGCACCGGCCCCGCATGCGACGCCTCTTCGGCGTCGAGTACTTGCTGGAGGCGTACAAGCCTGCGGCAAAGCGACAGTGCGGCTACTTCGGCATGCCCGTACTGGTCGGTGGCACTGTGATTGGGCGTATCGCCGTCCGAGTCAGCAAGGGCAACGCCGCCATCGAAGGACACCAGCTCATCGGTGGTCACGATCCAGCTCATCTGAACGAGGCTCTCGCCATCATCTGCCGATGGGCACAAGCCCGGAGCATCCCCACTCTCCCCCTTTCGCCACTGCCCGCCGGAGCCGTCTCATGAGCGATGCATCCGCCCCCAGCTACCGCGACACCCTCGCGGTGCCCAAGGTCAAACAGGTCCTTGCTCTGGGAGTACTCAGCCGACTGCCCGCAGGACTGATCCCGTTCTCCGTACTGATCTCCTTCGCCCAGCACCACGGGATCGGCATTGCCGGCCTGGCCGACGCAGCTCTGCTTCTGGCCATCGCCATCCCCGGCCCCGCCCGCGCCCGATGGTGCTCCCGCCGCGCCCCCGGGGTCCTGCTGCTCATGGCTATGGCCAGCGTGCTGCTGTTCGCCAACGCAGCGGCTGCGACCAGCATGGACCTGTGGCAGATACCCGTCGCGCTCGTCGCGGCGGCAGGAGCCCTGTTCCCACCGCTCACCCCCAGTCTGCGAGCCGCCTGGTCCCGCCTGATGCCGGACAAGGACCATCTGCAGCGTATCCACGCCCTCGACTCGACCGTCGAGGAGCTGACGTTCGTCGTCGCGCCACTGATGGGCACTGCCGCCATGGCTCTGACCGATGCCCGCTGGACCGTCGTCGGCGGCGCGCTTCTGCTTCTGCCCGCGGCCCTGGGACTCAACGCAGTCCTGCGCGCCTTTCCGCCCGCCGATGACCCCACCGACGCTTCTCACACAGGAGCCAGGACGCGGCAGCGGTCGATCGTCCGCACACGCGACGGCCAAGGCATCACAGTTCCTGTCATCGTTCTCGGTCTCTGCGCCGGTGGTCTCACCGTCATCATCCCTGCCGCTTCCGCCGGTTTCGCCGACGTCATCTCCTCCGGCTACTCCTTTGCCGCGTTCTCACTCGGAGGTGTAGTCGGCGGACTCCTGTACGGGCGCAGAACCTGGTCCGCGTCTCTGCGGGTGCGCTACTCGGCGGCCACTGCCGGGCTCGTGGTGGGCTCCTTGCTACTGGCCGCGCTGTCCACTTCGCCGCTGACCATCCTGGCTGTTTTCTGCGTCGGCCTTCCCATGACTCCGATCTTCGTCATCGCCTACCTCCTCGTCGACGAACGCATCGATGCCCCACGCCATGCGGAAGCCAATGCCTGGCTCGGGTCCGGCTACAACCTGGGGTCAGCGTCAGGTGCAGCTCTCGGCGGTCAGATCCTTGCCCTCACCGGGCCCCGCACTGTCTCCGTCGCGCTTGCTGGTGTGGCCGCTCTCGCAACAGCCATCGCCCACCGGCTACCGAAGAGGTCGGCCTCAACGCCGCAGTCCGAACGCCCCACTGAAGGCGCGGAGACACCGGCAGGGTGAACGTGTGCGGCTTCGGGTGTGAGTAGTTGAGGTACCCGGTGCTCGGCGACCGCATCGTCCCCGGCAATCCACAGGCTCGGCTCGCGCCACTATTCGGCCAGCTCCGCCAGCCATGGGTGCCCAGGGTGCACACGCTCCAACCACCCACTCAGAGCATCCTGCCGTGCCCGGCCCAACAGCGGCAGTACCGCGTCGAAGTCCGCCTGGTCCTTGGGCCGCGGCGCCTTTGCTTTGAACAGCAGTACCAACTCCGGCACCAGGTACGGGATCCCATCTGCCGTCCGCTCAATGATCGCGTCGTACGACAGCCGAAGACTATCGTCGCGCCGGCAGATCCAGGTCAGGCCCTCGTGCGGCTCACGGAAGACGTCGAACAGGAACTGACCGCTCGCAGGATCCCGCAGCCAGGTCTGATGCGTTGCCGCCAGCACCTCAGCTCCTGCCCCAGCCCAGACCCGACCCGAACCCACCGCGTCAAACACGTACTCAGGGAAGCGGTCCCGAATCTCCGAAAACCTGGTAGCGGGCACCGCGATCTCCAAATCGCCGTGCGGCCGCGACTGCCCGCCCCGGAACAGGTCAAGCGCCCATCCCGCTGCAATGCACCAGGGCGCACCGACTCCCATCAACCGCTCCGCGACCTTTTCCGGGCGCCAGGCATCCGCCCATCGGGCATCCAGCTCGTCCGCATCGAGCACAACACCGCCGGGCGGCAGAGATCCGGTCATCGGCACAACCTACCGCCGTAGTCCGTTCAGAGCGCAGTCCTTTGCAAGGCCAGAGCCAAGCCCGCCACCAGGATGGATACGACCTCATCGGATGATCGCGCCACTGATTGAAGAGCTATGCCCATCGACGATCCAGACCTCGCCCGCTGGAGGGGTTCAGACCCCCACGGCGCCTCTGTGGCCAGGTATCACTGCGACTGGCCACATATCGCTGCTGTGACTGAGCGCTTCAGTTGGCCGCTCTGAGCATCGCAGGTGGCCGGAGACCGCTACGCGGTGGTGTGGCGCTTGGCCTCGGCGGTGATGATCTGCAGTGCCTCGGCGATGCGGTCGCGGTGGGTGCGGTGGGAGAGCACGCAGACGCGCAGGGTGTAGCGGCTGTCGACGACCGTGCTGGAGAGCACGATGCGCCGGTGGCCGTTGATCCGCTCCAGCAGGCGGCGACTGGCCTCATCGGCCCGCTCGGCGGCGGCCCGGCTGCCGTCGGCGGGGCGGACGCGGAAGATCATGGTGGACAGGTCCGGGCGCTGCGGGACCTCCAGCTCCGCGACGCCGGACAGCGTGTCGTGGACGTGTTCGGCCAGGTCGAGCTTCTCGTCCAGGGCCTCGCGGAAGGCGTCCACCCCGTGCAGGTGGAGGGGGAGCCAGGCCCGTAGACCGCGGATCTCGTGGGTCAGCTCGGGCCCGAGGCGACCGGAGTCCGGGACGCTTCCCGCCGCCTGCATGTCCTGGAGGTAGGTGCCGGTGCCGTCGTGCGCGGCGCGCAGGGCGGCGATGTCGCGGACGACCAGGGCGCCTGTGCCGAACGGCATGAACAGGGTCTTGTGCGGGTCCAGGGTGATCGAGTCGGCCTCCTCGATACCGGCGAGGCGTTCCTCGCCGCGTGCGGTGAGCCGGAAGAAGGCTCCGTAGGCCGCGTCGATGTGGAACCAGAGGTCCTCGCGGCGGGCCAGGTCGGCCAGCTGGGGCAGCGGGTCGACGGTGCCGGTGTCGGTGGTGCCGGCGGTGGCCACCAGCAGGAACGGCCGCAGCCCGGCGTCCCGGTCGGCGCGGATCATCGCGGCGCCGGCGTGGGGGTCCATCCGCAGGTCCGGGGTGTGCGGCACGGTACGTATGTGGGCGGCGCGGATCCCGGCGAGGCGGGCGGCCTTGGCGACGGAGTGGTGGGCGAGGGCGGTGGTGTAGACGGTGCCGCCGGCAAGATCCTCGCCGAGCCTGTTGTGGCGGGCGGCGACCGTCGCGGAGAAGGTGGCCATCGAGCCGCCGCTGGTCAGCAGGCCACCGCTGCCCTCCGGGAGGCCGCACACATCGCGGGCCATCCAGCGGATCACGCTCTCGTCGAGCGCGGCGAGGGCCGGGGCGACCGAGGCCAGGCCGCCGTAGCGGTTGACGGCACGGTTGTAGAACTCGGCGAGCGCGGCCGTGTACAGACCGCTGCCCGGGATGTACGCCAGGTGGCCGGGCCCGGCCGTTTCCAGAGCGCAGTCGGCGGCCTCGTCCAGGCGTGCGAGCAGGGCCTTCAGGTCGCCGCCCCGGGCGGGCGGCGGCGCCAAAAAGGACTCCACGAGCTCGGCCTCGGCCCGCGGCGACAGGGGGCTGGTCGCGGGGCGGGCCGCGAGGTTCTCGGTGCGATCGACGACACGGTTCAGGACGAGACGGCCCATTTCGGTCATCGTGGCGCGGTCGGGTTCCAGGGGGAAGGGGTGCATGAGGCAGTCCGAAGGCGGTGAGAGGGGTACGGAGGTGGCAGCGGGACCGGCTTCGCGGCCGCGGCGCGTGACCAGAATGCGCCGCCGAGCCCGGCATACGATGGCGTAGTGAGTGCATGTACGGCGCTACAGCGCAGGATTGTTCGCCAATACAGCCGATACGCTGCATTTCATGCCACGCCCCCTGTACGACCGTATCGACCGGGCGATCCTGGACCACCTCCAGCGCCACGGACGCACCCCCAACGTCGACCTCGCCGAGGCCGTACGCCTGTCACCCTCATCCTGCCTGCGCCGCACCAAGGCGCTGGAGGAGGACGGGGTCCTGGCCGGCTACCGGGCCGATCTGGACCGCGAGCGCCTCGGCCTCGGGCTGACGGTGTTCCTCTCCCTCAAAGTCGAGCACTCCCGCACCACCTCCCAGGTGGTCGAAGAGGCACTGAAGGCGATCGACCACGTGGTCGCCTGCCATGTGGTCTCCGGTGACGCCGACTTCTTCGTCGAGCTAGCCGTGCCGGACCTGCGCACCTTCGAAAAGGTGCTCACTGACCAGATCCTGGCCATCGGTCCCGTTCGCGACGCCCGCAGCACCTTCTGCATCCGCACCGTCATCGACCGCGGCCCCCTACCCCTCAACTCCTGGCCCGCCCCACGTGCATGACCGCACGACACGGCTTCACTTGCTTGAGGAACACCGCGATTCCCCGGCCCGAAGATGAAGCAGCAAGCTGAGTATCGGAGCGGCCAACTGAAGTACTCAATGGCCAACTGAAGCCCTCAGTCACACCGTTTCGCACCAGGGCGAGCCTGTCGGCGTGCGCCGGAAATCGAACACGTGCTTGAATTTCGGGCATGGCGTACTTCCCCACCTTTCCGTCCGACCTGGTGCAGGCCCAGCGCGAGTGGAACCGCACCTATGCGGCGCTGGCCCAGCAGCCGCTCCGTACGGCGATCGTGCGCCGACGCCTGCAGCTCGGTCTTGCGGGCTCCGTCACCTTTCGACAGGCCGATGCTCTCATCGAGTTGCTGCCTGTGCTCCCGCTGTGCGGTGCGGATGGCGGCCGGCCTCGCGAACTCGCTACGCGGCGGGTCCTGCTTCAACCGCTGGACCTCCGCCTCCAGCGCCTCCAGCCGCTGCCGGAGGTCTTCGTCCTCGCCCACTGATCTCCCAACGTCTTCACGATATGGGGTGCGCCCAGCATCCATGTTCAGCGTCACACCCTTCCGCCTGGCCAGCCGTCTCAGCTCCGACAGCGGCCACGCCGGGTACTGGCCGTCGTCCCAGCGCGTCTCCTCGGGAAGAAGCCCGCGGTGGATCCACGCGTAGACGGCGGCGGGCGTCGCACCGAACATCGCGGCAATGTCCGGCACGTAGTAGTGCTTCTCGTCACGGCCCTCTGGCACTTGAGGCAGCGGAATAGGACGACGCCGCGTCTCCCCGGCCCGCTCCAGCGGCTTGCCGTGCTCGTCTAGGTACCCCTTCGCCTTGCCGAGCTCGATGACGCGCTCAGCAGGCCACATCGGACGGGATGCTCCCGGATTGACGGGAGGCCCCAGCTCCTTCTTCCAGCGGCTCACCTGGGAGCGATCAACGCCGAGCCTCCTGGCGATATCGCTTGCGTACATATCTGGTTCTTTCGCCATGTCACCTCAGCGCAGTGGTTGAACGTTTCGCCGAGCCCACTCGAGGGTGATCTACATCACACAGTCAGCGGTGTAGGGCAGTCACCTTGGCGTACTCCAGATCGGTACAGGTGCGGCTCGGTGCAGGGCATGCGCGCGTCGTCGGTTAGCAGCCCGGAGCAGCCGCACTCGGTGCACAGCGCGTCCGGGGGCGTCATCGCCGACAACGACCCCGTCGAGCAGGAGAAGGCGATGAAGTTCAACGCCCTGGACATCGACAATTGGTCTCCCGGCCGCCGGGGCGCCGGCGTTCGCACGATGTCGCCCGCACGGGCGTGTCGGTTCCCTCGCACGAGACGCTCGTCATCGAACCTGGGTGCGGAACCACCCGTCACGAGAGCCCTGATGATAGATCAGTCTGTTTCGGATAACGGCCCGTCCCGGCCCAGCTCGACGGCGGCATGCGGTGATCCCCGGACCGCACCGACTCAAGGGCGGCGCCCTCCAGCTCGGCGCCGACGAGGCTGGCCTGCCCGGCCGCCCCTTCGGCACCTGGACCGATCAAACCGACCAAGACGACGAGCGCGACCCGGCCGAGGACGCTCCCGCCGAACCGCACTGCTACCAAGATCATCCCATAGCGGCTTTGGGGCTCACCTTGGCTCCCCCCCCCCGCAGATCAAACCAAGATCAATCTCAGCGGCACTTTCTGTACCTCAACTACTCACACCCGGTATCGGGTCGTGACCAATGAGCATCGCAGCTTCCGGGGCGGGTGCCCGTCTGGGGTACCGGGCCCGGCGATCTGCGGCTGCGCCGTGTGGACGCGAGTGACCGGAAGCGTTGCCGCAGGCAGGCAGACAGCGGCGGGGCCCGAGGGCCCCGGCTGCGTGCCCGCCGGGACGGTGTGTCAGACCATGGCGAGCCGGTCCACCAGCAGCTCCACCCTCGGCTCGATGTACTCCGGCGGCAGCCGTCCCGCCCGGGTCAGGGTCGCCAGGCCGTGCAGGGACGCCCAGAACACCTCGGTGAACAGCCCCGGGTCGACGCCGTCCCCGGCGACCTCGCCCAGGCTCTCCAGCAGCGCGGCGAAGGCGTCCTTCAGTGGCTCCGGGGTGTCCTCGTGTGCGAACGCCAGACCGCCGTCGAGCTGGAACAGGGCGTCGTAGACCGCCGGGTTGCGTGCGGCGAAGTCGAGGTAGGCACGGGCGAGGGCGGCGACCCGCTCGCGCGGGCTGTTCGCTCTGGAGGCCGCGGCACGCACCGCCACGGCCATCTCGGCGGCGCCCTCGATGGCGACGGCGCCGATGATCTCGCGCTTGCCGCGGAAGTGGCTGTAGAGGACGGGCTGGCTGTACTCGATACGCTCGGCGAGCCGGCGGGTGGTGACCGCGTCCCAGCCCTGCTGCTCGGCGAGTTCGCGGGCTGTCGCCACGATGAGGCGCTCGCGCTCCGCCCGTTCGCGCTGCTTGCGTTCCTGTACCGACATGACTTCGATCCTAGCATCGCTAGACAAGTGAGCGGCAGCAGTACTAGCGTTGCCTCATCACCTAGCAACACTAGATGCCAGGGGGGCGTCATGTTCAACGCACTCGAGGTCGTCACCACCGTGATCGTCGGCGTGATGGTGGGGGTGGAGCTCTCCGTCGCCTTCGTCATCAACCCGATCCTCAACGCCCTCCCCGAGGACAGTGGCCAACTCGGCCACGCCCACGGGGGCCGGATGCTCGGCGCCGTGATGCCGGTCTGGTACATCGGCTCGCTCGTCCTCGTCGCGGTCTGGGCCGTCGCCGGATGGCGCCACCACGGCACCGGCCTCGTCGTCACCGCCGGCGCGCTGCTGATGCTCAGCGTGATCATGTCGATTCTGCTGCTCGTCCCGATCAACAACCGGAACAAGGCGTGGACCCCTGACAACCGGCCCGCCGACTGGAAGCAGCAGCTGAACCGCTGGGAACGCTTCCACTACGTCCGCGTCGCCGTCATCATCGCCGCCTTCGCCCTGCTGGTCGCCGCCCTCACCTGATACCAAAGCCGCCCCGACATGCACTGATTCGCCCCGTTATATCGACGGCTTTCGCCCCGTCGGGGTGAGCCCGACAGGCCTTCGGATTACTGACCCCGCGGGCCGACGCCGCGCCGGTGGCGCACAATCCCCACTCCCCGGGCGGCAGCCGGCCACCGAAATCCCGACATCCGGGAATGCAGCTGCCGCTCAGATCCCACAACGGCGATCCCGGCAAACTACGCCCCTCGATCAGCCGCGTCCGCGCGGCCTGATCAGGCCCCACACGACTCAGCAAGCTCCACGAAGCTCACCAAGCCGACGAAGACTCGCAAGGAGAAGAACAATGTCGCTGAAGAAGATCAACACCGTCCTGGCCGCCGCCTTCATCCTCTTCATCCTCTGGTTCGGGTCGGAGTTCATCCTGAGCCCGGAGACGACGGCACCGGGCTTCGGCCTGCCGAGCTGGCCGTCCGGTGACGGCGACGGCTTCCTGATCATCAGGGGAATCCGCGACGTCGTCTTAGCCCTGGTCCTGGGCATCCTGCTGGTGACGGGCCACCGCCGGGCGCTGGGCTGGGCGCTGCTGGTGGAGGCCCTCGCCGCGTACGGCGACATGACCACCGTGCTGGCCCACCACGGCTCCGTGGCCACCGCGCTCGGCGTCCACTGCCTGACCGCGACACTGATGGTGGTCAACGGCCTGCTGATAATGCGCGAGACCCGCAAGGTCGCGGCCGCTCCGGCAACGCCCGCCCCGCAACCCGCCTAACGCCACCTCGGCGCGTGTCGGTATTCGCCTGTCAGCGCCTACCGGGAAAGGCGAGGCGCACGATCTTGTTCTCGGCCGAGGGCCTGGATGTGCCGATGCGGGAAGTCCACGACCCATACGTCGTCGCTCCACAGCGTGGTGTCCCGGGCCAGAGTGCGGGTCACGTGGCGTACGAGGTCTACGGATTTGCGCAGGCGCTTGTTGTAGCCGGACTGCTTGGGCAGGTAGGGGAACAGGTACCGCAGGTGGGCATGAGCGTGCCGCAGCCACCGCGCTTCGGAGGTGAAACCGAGCATGGCCTGCATCATCGCCAGGGTCACCAACTCGGCATCGCTGAGCTGCGGCGCAATGCCCACGGCCGGCCGCCATGGCCTGAACTGCGGCGAACCCTTCAACAGATCATCGGTCTTCACGTAGAGCGCGGTCGCGAGGGAGTCCAAGTCCGTCTTCAACCACCGACATTGGACTCCCTCGCCTCGACTGCGCAGGGGATCGCGGCAATCCCGGCGTGGATACCTTCGACTACGGTGTCAGCACGATCCTCCCGAAGACCTCACCCGCAGCCATCTTCTGGTGCGCCAGCACGGCTTTGTCCAGTGGCAGCACCTCGTGCACCACTGTTTCGATCTCGCCGCGACTGGCTGCGGCGAACTGCTCGCTGCGCACGGCACGCAGGTCGGCTTGGGTGACGGTAGCTGCGCTGAAAGCGGCGAAGGACATCGACTTCTGGAACGCCGCCATGATCTTCGTGCCGAAGTCCGCGGGCGGCTGACCTGCGACAGCGCCCACGGCCACCATGCGGCCGTTCGGGTTGAGCCTGTCGAAGAACGACGGCATGTCCTCACCGGCCACAACGTCGATGATGACGTCATAGCCCGCTGGAGCCTCCTTCCCTCCGTGGCCGGAGCGGTCCAGCACGTGGGTCGCGCCGAGACGGCGCAGCCGCTCGCCGCGCTCGGCCGACGATGTCGTGACCGCCACCGCGGCGGCACCACCGCGAGCCGCGAGCTGCACTGCCATGATCCCGATGCTGCCGGCCGCGCCACGCACCAAGACCGTCTCCCCGGGAGCGAAATGGGCGTGGCGAAGCCCGAAGTGGGCCACCGCACCGGCACTGCCGAGCGTCACCGCGGCGACGGCGGACAGGCTGCTGGGCAGGGGAAGAATCTGCTCGACCGGCGCGACGGCCTGTTCGACGTAGCCTCCGCCGGTGCCGGTGAAGCCCCACACCCGCAGGCCAATCCACGACGCGTCGACGCGGTCTCCGACCGCGGTCACGGTGCCCACCACCTCGCCACCCGGGATGAAACCCTCCTTGAAGCCGTAGGCGGCCAGAGCCCCGCTTCGGATCACGGTGTCGACACCACCGACGCCCACCGCCTCAACGGCGATCAGCACCTGCCCGGCAGCAGGTGCAGGTATCGGCAGGTCGACAACAGCCAGACCCTCAGGACCCCCGAACTTCTGGATCGCGATTGCCTTCAATGTCGTCTCCACGTTTTCGGACCGCTCAAGCACGATCCTGCTCCATACCCGCCACCGATCGCCGCCTGGTGGGAAAAGACTTCACGCCACGGCCGAGGATCGGTCCCCGTGCTGTGCGCCCCAATGATCTCGGCGAGCTTCTACGTCTTGGACGGTATCGGACGCCCCCGTCCGTTTAGTTAAAGTGAGAGCGGTGACCGATCACTTGCCTCATAAGCTGCGTTCCGACGCGATGGACAACCGCGACCGCATCCAGGACGCGGCCCGAGCGCTGTTCTCGGCCGAGGGCCTGGATGTGCCGATGCGGGAGATCGCGCGGCGTGCCGGGGTGGGACCTGCCACCTTGTACCGTCACTTCCCGACCAAGCAGATGCTGGTCGCCGAAGCCTTCGCGGACCAGCTGCACGCATGTCGCACCATCGTCGACGAGGGGTGCGCAGATCCTGATCCGTGGCGTGGCCTCTGCCTGGTGATCGAGAAGATCTGTGAGCTGCACGCACGCGATCGGGGCTTCACCGAAGCCTTCCTGTCAACCCTCCCGGGGGCGCCGGATGTCGCGGGACGTGAATACACGGTGAAAGCAGTCGCCGGACTGGCCCAGCGAGCCAAGGACGCAGGGCACTTGAGGCCCGACTTCGTTCTGGACGACCTCATTCTCGTACTCATGGCCAACAAGGGGATCCACGCCACATCCACTGCCACCCAGGTCATGGCCTCCCGACGCTTCGCAGGGCTGGCGATCCAGGCGTTCGAAGCCTGCCCTCACCACGCACCGCTACCACCAGCGGCACGACTGGCATCCGCAGCACCGACCAGCGCCTGACCGTGGGCGAGCGGTATCCACGCTCGACGCGCGAACCACTGAACCCCTTGGAATAGATCGTCTAGCCCGGCGTGACCACGGCAGATGGAGGCAGTTCGTAAGCGGCCGTCGCCTGAGCCAGTGCGACCCCGGCTGAGTCTCAGCCTCGCCGTGCGGCACCCTGTGGCCACACGACATCGACTGGCAGCCCGGCTTCGTGTGCCTCGATGACGGTGTCTGCGGTGCCGCCGCCTTTGCCAGTCGGGGGCTCGCCGTTCCACACGGCGATCAGCCGGTCGGCGCGCTGGAGCAGTGTGCGGTTGGCGTCCTCGTACGCCTGCCGGTTCGCGGTCTCATGACCAAGTACCAGCACTTCATCAGCCGCTTCGGTGAGCCGATCGAAGGTCTCGGCGTGGTCGGGCTTGACCTTGTTCTGCCGGTAGTCCTTCGAGGGAATTACCGCGATCAGGCGGCCGCCGAGCTCGAGCACGGCCTCGGCGAACAGCGAATCCGAGCCTTTGGCAATGCAAGAGACACCGATGAGTTCGCCGGCGGCGCAGGGCTTGAGGATTTCCAGCAAGGCGGCCCGTACCAGGGGGACGCTGGCATCGGGCAGGTCCATGTGCCCGGTCACGGCGATGGTGGTCACGTCTCCCCCTCAGCTCGACAACAGCTCGCGGATCCTGGCCCGCGCTTCGCCGACCGTACGTGATGTGTCTCGGCCCACGGTGTAGGGGTACAGCTGACCGAGCAGCGTGCGCACGCGATTGGACTGGGTGCGAGCCGCGGCATCGACCGCGCGATGCGTCTGTTCCACAGCGCCCGTCACGTCGCCGACCAGGAAGTGGCACTCTGCCAGGCCGATCATGTCCAGTGCGTGGCTGCGGCTGGACTCGGGGCCGCGCGTGGCGAGAGCCTGCCGGATCGAGTCCGCGGCGGCTTCGGCGTGGTGGTGGGGGTCCTGGCGGGCCAGGTCGAGCAGACGGCCGCCGGTGACTCCGGCGAGCTCGGCGCTGTCGAAGTAGGCGATCCAGTAAGGCTCTTGGGCTGGTTCGGCGTTGGCAAGGGCGTGGGCGGCTTCGGCGGTGGCCCGCTGGAATGCGGCGGAGCGGCCGAGCGCGGCGTATGCCCAGGCTTCGCGTGTGTGGAGCATGGCGCGAACACGCGGGCCCGCATTGCGTCCGGCGCCCTTCTGTGCGAGGTGTACGAGCTCGAGGGCGTCCTGTGGGCGGTCGCGGTAGAGCGGCCGCGTCGAGGTTCCAGCACCGCTTGGGTGAGGAACCGCAGAGTGGAGCCTGTCCTCGGTCGCGATGGGTGGCCCCGTTCCGGCCTCGGCCCCACCGGCATCCGCCGGCCCCGCGGACCCGCCGGGGAGGAAGAGGTCCCGCAACGACCGACCGGCAGACGCGCTGAGACGGCAGGGCATGGTGTGGCCGTCGGATCAGTGCTGGCAAGATGGGGGCATGGGCTTGAACATGGTCGTCGGTCCATGTCGACGATCACGTATTTCCCCATCGGCAGCGTCAGCTTCCTCGCCCAGACGTTCGAGCTTTCGGCGCGTCGCTGTGGTCGTTTCACCGGCGAGCGGCGGGCGAGGAGGTGTTCGGCTGGTCAGTCTCAGTCGGACGCTGGCTGGTTGACTCGGCCGCCCTTGTGTGGTGTCGAGATGTAGTCCCGAGCACCGCCGGGCAGCGCGGCGACACACGCCGATGAGCAGGCGCTGACCAGTAGGGGCAATACGTCAGTGGCCACGCGCAGTGAGATCCACACCTGATGGAGTCCGCTCTGTTCGATCGGGCGGTCGCAGACACTGCAGCTGTGGATCGCGGTGGCGCCCCAGCGCCGGGGATCCAGGTTTCTCAGATCGAGGTCGGCGACGGAGTCCGGGGAAGGCTG
The DNA here is from genome assembly GCF_053594815.1 of Streptomyces sp. NPDC002577. Taxonomy (NCBI): domain Bacteria; kingdom Bacillati; phylum Actinomycetota; class Actinomycetes; order Kitasatosporales; family Streptomycetaceae; genus Streptomyces; species Streptomyces sp. NPDC002577. Next base: position 92,972 of record NZ_JBSFWK010000029.1, read on the forward strand.
GAGTTGTGGGAACGGCGGTCGCATCTTGTAGTTGCCAAACAACGCGCGCGTGCTCACCGTGCTGCGGGTCAGCTTCCGGCATCGGGTGATCTCGTAGGGGAGCCAGTGCAGCCGATAGGAGGTGTAGGGGGTGAACTCCTCCAGACTGGTCATGGCCCCGATCTCGGGCGGGATCCGGACCAGATTGCTGCCGTAGAGCACGAGGTGCTTGACCGCCGTCAGCCTGGCGATGCTCGGTGGCAGGGTGATGATCTGCCGCCGCTCTACTGGGCTGAGCACGGTCAGGGGGCGGAACTCTTCGCGTCTGTCGGCGGCGGCCTCGTCGATCAGCTCCAGCAGGTGCTGCCAGCCCGGAGCGGAGGTGTCCTGCCGCTCGGCGTGAAATCCAACTCTGGCTCGCGGATGAGGCCTGGACTGGTCGAAGCACGAGCAGATGTCCCTGTAGGACCCGCGCCGCCCTGGGGCCGGGTCCGACGTGTCGCCCCAGCGGTTCACATAGAGCCTCGACTCTCCCTTGTCAGTCATGGCGCCAAGATACGAAGGTTGCCGCAGGCCCTCTCAGGGGGCCGTGAGGGACGGCCGGAGCGCGTGGTGGCGTTCCGGCCAGCCCCTGGGGCTTCAGGCCGTCGGGCGCTTGGCGCGGGCGGTGAGGCGTTCCCAGTTGCGGTGGCCGATGTCGGCCTTCTGCTCGTCGGTGAAGGGCGAGTTCTCCAGGAAGGAGCGGGCTTCACCGTTGCTGGTGTCGACGTAGGGGAAACCGCCGGGGCGGAAGCCGTAGGTGAAGGGGTAGTCGGTGGAGTACAGCATTCGGTCGGTGCCCATCACTTCGGCGGTCCAGCGCAGGTAGCGGGGGCTGTTGGTGCCGCTGCCAGCGACCCAGAAGTTCTGCTTGAAGTAGTCCGCCAGGGGCTGGCGCAGGCGGCCTGCTTCGCCGAAGAAGCCGGTGTGGTCGAGGTAGAACAGCGCGACCTCGCCCCAGTGCCCGGCGATCACCTGCAGATCGGGGAACCGGTCGAAGACCCCCGAGAAGATCATGCGCAGGTACTGGACACCGAGGTCGTAGTACCAGCCGAGCCCGGCTCCGGCCAGAACGGGGCCCATGGGCTCGGGGAGGTTGGAGTAGTAGGCGTCGATGACGGGCTGGACCGGTGTCTGCGGGTGGAAGTGCAGCGGCACGGCCAGACGCTCGGCCATCGCGTACAGCTCGTCGTTGTCCGGGTGGTCGGCCAGCTTGTCCCCGGTGCGGCCGTACAGCATGGCGCCGGGGAAGCCCAGCTCGCACACGGCGCGCTCCAGTTCGGCCGCGGCCGCGGCCGGCGACTGGGTGGGAATCGCGGCGAACGCCTGGAAGCGGTCGGGCCGGGAGGCGACGATCTCGGCGAGCTGGTCATTGGCCTCGCGCGCCACCGCGACGGCGTCGGCCTCGGGCAGGTCCTGCACGCCTGGAGACGACAGGGACAGCACGGCGACGTCGATGCCCTGGTCGTCCATGTGGGCCAGCCGCTGCTCGCCGACCTCGTGCAGGTTCTTCGCGATCGGGCTGTCCCCGAAGCCACGCGAGAAGATCTGCGGCGATCCGGCCCGCTGGTACGCCTCGTAGACGGCCGGTACGACGACGGTCTCTTCCACCCCGATGATCCGCAAACGGTCGGACATGACGGTTCTCCTCGTACTGATGTTTCCAGTGAAACTCGTTTAACGTTACCATCGATAATTTCGATGGCAACATGAAATCGATAACAACGATAGCGTCTCGGTCTCGATGACGTACCCTTGCTTCCATGCCTGTTGAGCCGACCCTCACCCGGCGCGCCGCAGAGCCCGGCACTGCCGCGCGAGAGCAGACGCGCCGCCGGATCATCGAGGCCGCGACCGGTCTGCTGGAGCGCGGGGGCCGCGACGCGGTCACCACCCGGGCAGTCGCCGACGCCGCCGGACTGCAGCCGCCGGCCCTTTACCGGCTGTTCGGCGACAAGGAGGGGCTGCTGGACGCAGTGGCCGAGCACGGCTTCACCCGGTTCCTGGCAGTCAAGCAGCAGATCGAACCCGCACCGCAAGATCCGGTCAAGGAACTGCGCGACGGCTGGGACACCGTGGTCGAGTTCGGACTGGCCAACCCCGCGCTGTACACACTGATGTACGGCGAACCCGCCCGGTCCACGACTGTGTTCCGGATCGGCCTCGAACATCTCATGGCCCGAATCCGCCGCATCGCCGCCGCGGGGCTCCTGCGCATGGAAGAGGGACTCGCGGCCCAGATGGTCCATGCCACCGCCAGCGGCGCCGTCCTGACCTGGCAGTCGGTCCCCGAGCCCGAGCGAGACCCCGCGCTCCTTGTCGCCCTGCGCGAATCGATGATCACCACCATCACCACCCAGGAACCGGCTGTGGAGGAACCGGGCCCGGGCGGCGCTGCCCGTGCCTTGCGCGCAGCACTGCCCGGCCAGAACGCCCTCAGCCAGGCCGAACAGCAACTTCTGACGGAATGGCTCCAGCGACTGTCCGCATAGCCACTCCCCACGACCGGCCTCAAGTCCATGATCGTCGGCTTGGCGTTAACCGCTGTACCGCAAGGCCAACACCGTCCCGGACCCACTCCCGGCCCACGTGTCCTGGGACCTGTTGCACTGGTGCCCGGAAGCGTCGGCCACAGCCTTGGACAATTCCCCGGTCGTGGCCATCTGGCACTTCCAACTCGAAGGCCCCCCGATGGACTGAGCAACCGGACCAGATCAATTGAGACGTCCGGCATCCACTGGTCCAGAACCACATCACCCGAGATTCCCCAGCATCCCCAGGTCTCAAATGAACTGGTCCCCGCAGGTCACAGGCCTGAGCCGGGCCAGATCCTTTGAGACGGGACAACGTCCTTCGATCCTCTGACGGGGCCGCACGCTGACAAGGGCAACGGCCGTGTCACACGTGCGTGAGGAGGCGCTCCAGCGGCCGGGGAACGCGCTCGAGATCCGGATGCGCGACCAGCGCCTGCGCGTAGAGCGTCTTGCGACCGCTGTGCGTACCCATGAAGCGCCGCAGCTGGTGCTCCACGGGCCGTTCCCGCTGTGCCGACTGGCCCTGGAAGGTACGGAAGGGGCGCGTCTCGCAGGGGCAATTTCACCAAGGATGTGCCGGAGGGGTGGCCGGAGACTATCCCCGCGGGCGCGGAGAGGAGCAGATGAGGCGCTGCCGCAGCTGCGGGTGACGGGGACCATCCCCGCGGGCGCGGGGAGCAGACTGGCTGACCAGCAGGTTCAGCGGGGAGACAACTCGTTCCAGGGTACTTTCTCGGATCCCGGCAAATCACCTGAAGAGTACATTTCCCTGCACTATCCCGTCGCAATAACTGGCCTCAGAAGGCTGGGCGTCTGCTCAGGACGCCGATCCCACGCCCACGGATACGGCTTCTGCCTGCACCCCTCTTACTCGCACTGGTTCGCTCCGAAGACCTCGGATGCCCGGCAATACCCGTTGAAGCGACAGCGCGAGCATGCCACGCGGGACGACCGGCACCAGCCAGTGTCAGTGACTGGTGGCACGATGCCTGAACCCCCAACGCGATCAGGAGTGGCATATGGGCACGTGGGACACCGGCCCCTTCGACAACGACACCGCAGGGGACTTCTGCTTCGCCCTCGACGAAGCAAGCCCGGATGAACGCGAAGGGATCATCCGCGACACTCTCGGCCGTGTAATCGACACGACCGGCTACCTCGATGCGCAGGTCTCCGAAGAGGCCGTTGCCGCGGCCGCCCTCGTCGCCGCGCAGTGCCCCAGCGGCGAACCCGTCGATCCCCACTATGGCCCCAAACGGCCCCTCCCCGATCTCACCAGCCTGCGCGCCCTCGCCCTCGACGCTCTGGACCGTGTCGTCTCCGAGCAATCCGAGTTGCTGGAGCTCTGGGCCGGATCGGGCGGAGCCCCCTGGCGCGCGGCCATCCGCCAGCTCCAGGAATCGCTCCTGCCCGAGCCTCTGGGAGAACAGCTCCGCCTGAGCTGACCTGCCCAGGGCACCGTCACACGTTCCCCACCCGGAGGTTCACATGAGCTGGGACGTTCTTCTCCTTCGCCTGCCCGACGACGTCACCTCAGTGCAGGAGATCCCCAACGACTACGCCCCGCCCCCGCTTGGCCGGCAGCAGGACGTCCTCGCAGCCGTCAGGCAGGCCGCTCCTGAAGCCGACCTCTCGGACCCGACCTGGGGCGAGCTCCTCGGCCCCGGCTGGTCCATGGAGCGCAACATCGGCTCAAAGGACCCTGTGGACTCGATCATGCTCCACATACCCGGCTCCGGGGACGACGTCCTCACTCCTGTCTTCCGCCTCGCCACCACTGGGCCGCAGAGATCGAGCGTCGCACACCGGCCGACTCCACGCCGGTCAACCAATTCTTCCGACTCCTGGACAACTTCAGGCGCGACGCAACTCAGGAGTTCTCTGTCAAATTCAGCGTGTTGAGCTGAGGTGTTTCTCTTCAGCCGCCGGCCATTCGACGGTGCGCTGGACGTGTTGAAGGATGTTGACGGAGCCCGCGAGCGACGGCATGATGACCGACTGCGTGGCCTACGCCGAACCTCCCGCGACCGTCCCCAGCGCGGTCTCCCATCGGAGGCAAAGGGACCAGCGTCTCAGGTCGTTTTCGCAGCCCGATCGCCTCGGGCGAGGTTGCTGGGGAGCCGTCGCTCAAGGCGTGGAAGGCCGCGATGACAGCCCGTAGGAACTTCAAGCACCAGGTGCGTGCCCGCGCCGCCAAGACCGGTGAGTCCTACACGTCCGCCCTCCGGCACTTCCGTCCGACTCCATCAGGAGACGTCATGTCGGAAGCAAGGAACCCCAAGAGCGTGCGGCTCGCCGTAGCGCAGACCCCCGTACGCGAAGACCCCCGAGACGTTGAAGCGCTGCGCGAAAGTGGGCGTGAGGTCCGTGCTCTGATGCGCGAGGCCAGTGCTCAGGGAGCGAGGATCGTGCATTTTCCGGAAGGCGCGATCTGCTTTCCCAGTAAGCTTGTCATGTCCGTCGACGGCCCGGACGCGGTCGGCCCGGCGGACTGGGATCGGTGCCAGTGGCCAGTGCTCCAATCGGAGTTGGCTGCGATCGCCGAGCTGGCCCGCGAGTTGCGGTTGTGGACGGTGATCGCATCGGTGCACCGCTTGACCGGCCCGAACCGTCCACACAACAGCCTCTACGTCATCTCCGATCGCGGCGGGGTCGTCACACGTTATGACGAGCGCCTGCTGTCGAAGACGAAGGTCTCGTACATGTACTCGCCGGGCGTCTCACCGGTGACCTTCGAGGTCGACGGTGTGCGCTTCGGCTGCCTGCTCGGCATGGAGATCCACTACCCGGAGTTGTTCGCAGAATACGAGAAGCTGGATGTCGACTGCGTCCTGTTCTCTACCAGCGGCACCCCGGGTAACACCGCCGCCCAAGCCCAAGGCCACGCCGCGGTCAACAGCTACTGGGTCAGCTTGTCAGGGCCGGCACAGCACAGCGCCACCGCACCGTCCGGAATCGTCGCTCCCAACGGCGACTGGCTTGCGCGGTGCCCCGCGGACGACTCGCCATCGGTAGCCGTCGTGAACCTCGACGACAGTTCCGAGGCCGCCAGATGGGCACTGACCTACGGGCGTCCCTGGCGTCGTGAGGCGCGCGCGGGCGTCTACACCGAGCACCAGGTGATCGACCCGCGCAGCGAAGACCGGACAGCGGCCTTCTAGCTCAGAAAGCAGAATCCGAGGGGTTCGCGCGTACGGAATGGCTCCGGGCGCCGCGAACACCTCGGTTTCAGTCCGTCCCTCACCTTGGTGAAACGGCTGACGAGCGGAAGGCGCCTGGTGTATCGGCTTGCACCTGGCCTCTACCTGGCCGCTACTGGGGGAAAGGCGCCTGCGCCGGGAGCGTGCGGACTACCGATGCACGATCCGCCAGTTGATGGCGCAGGCGACCGTTCTCCACCGTGGTTTGGTGCAGAGCGCCCACCAGTGCCTCGACGTCGGCCTTGAGCTGGGCGATTTCCTCCGCGTCGGCGGCCCGTAGCTCCTTGAGTCGGCGGACCTGCTTGCGCAGGCGCTGCTCGCTGTCCGGGGTGGCGCCGCGGGCGCGGACCTTCTCGTAGAACTCGTTCTTCAAGTCGGTGTGCCGCTGGGTGAGTGCGTTGCGCGGGACACCGGCTTCGACCGCGAGGGCGACGATTGTGAGGGCGCCGTTGGAGTGCTCTGGCCGGCCGCTGAGGATGCGGTCCATGGCGGCGCGGATGCGCTGGCGCTCATCGGGGGCGGGGCTCATGAGGTCGGCTCCTGAGTGTGGAGGCGGTCGTGATGGTGACGGTCGGCCAAGGCACGCAGCTGTCCGGCGCGCTGGGACAGCCGGTCGGCGAGCGGGCCGGGGAGCGCCTCGGAGGCGGCCTGTTTCTCCAAGCTCATTGCCTGCCGTAGGAGTTGGTCGGCCTGATGGTCGCTGAGCGCGACGTTTGCGCAGGACGGCTGGCATCGGTCCAGCCGCGGGGTGTTGGAGACGTTCAGGCGGTGGCAGAGCGCCCGGTCGCGGTTGTAGACGCACATCAGGAACGCTTGCGGGTTGTCGTAGACGGTCAGGGCAGGGTTGCCGAGGATGTCCCGGGCCTGGCGGTGCCTGCAAGGGCAACTCGGGCCTGAGAACCTTGAGCTCGTCGGCAGAGGCCCTGGCTATTACGCCGTAATAGCCAGGGCCTCTGCCAGGGATGGCCCGACCGTGGTCGTGCATGACCGACCCCGCGGAGTTGCCTCGAACCATCGCCGCAGCCCTGCAGTTCCCCGACTACTACGGCCACAACCTGGACGCTCTCAACGACTGTCTCGGCGAGGTGGCCTGCCTCGGCCCCTACAACGATGCAGCCGAAGGCACCGGACTCGTGCTGTCCTTCACCGACTACGACCACTTCGCCGCCGCATCCCCCAGAGCAGCCCAGACCGTGCTGGACATCATCGCTGACCGGGCCCGCCGCGCTGCGGTGGTTCAGCACCGCTTCTTCGCCCTGATCCACAGCAACAACCCCGACATCCGGTTCGAACCTGTCGGTGCCATGCCCGTCATGTGGAACAGCGACGAATGGCTCGACTCCAGCCGCCGTTGAGAACATGGCATTGGCTGAACACGGCAGCCCGTGGCGGCGGCACTCATGACCTGGCCCTGGCCTCCCAAGCGGCGGTGCCGCACATCGGAACCATCCGCGCGGGCAGCACCGCCTGGCGCCCGCTAGTTCTTTTGCAGGGTGCGGGTGACACCCGCGATGACGGCGGTCGTCAGCACCCATCCCAAGGCGATCAGCAGGTAGGCCAGCGATTGGAGGCTGCCGCCCGTCCAGTACCAGGCCGTGCGCTGGCCCAAACCGCCGATGGGGATCAAGAGGTCGAGCGTGTAGACGAGGGGCTGGAAACGGCGTGCCTTCGTCCGGCTTCACGGGGGTCGGGGTGTGCGTGCCGAAGGTCAGGGTGCCCCGCAGGGTCAGTGTCAGGAGCCAGACGCCGGCCAGCCAGGGGCGGTAGCCGTAGCCGACGGTCGCGTCGAGCAGATGGCCCCAGGTCCGCGCCGCCGGAGACAGGGTGCAGCGCCGGTGGCGCTGCTTGGCCAGGAGTACTCGGCGGGCGTCGTCGTCGTGGCCGATCGTTCGGTACCAGCTCGCCAACTGTTCGTACGGTTGAGGGCTGTAGCCCGGGCTGCGCCGTATCCACGCTACGCGGCGGGCCACGGAGTCCCGCAGTCCCGCCTCCTCCCGCCGCTCGTCGGAGTCCACCTCCTTGATGGAGCCGTAGACGAAGCTATCGGAGTCGCTGACACTTCAGTGACGTTCGCCAATTGACTCCCTGCAGGCCTGAGGTAGGTCTGGAAGAGAGGCCGAGCACCCCGGAGGCCTATCACCAGATGCCTATTACGGCGTAATAGACGCTTACACGGCGGTGAAGCCATCCCCGCGGGTGCGGGAAGCAGGCTGAACGTCAGCAGGGTAGCCGCAGGAGATCTTTAACGGTGCGGGTTACGGTGGCTGGATGCGACTGAGCGCTTCAGCGAGTGGGCGCCCCCGGTTCGAACAGCCCCGCCCCGGCGTACGGAACGCCCGGGCCTTCCGTACCGCGGGCTGACGGCCGATCAGGCGGTTCAGGTTCAGAGGACTGCCAGAGGACTGTCAGAGGACCTTGGAGAGGAAGGCGCGGGTGCGTTCGTGCCGCGGATCGTCCAGGACGGCCGCGGGCGGCCCCTGCTCCACGACCACTCCCCCGTCCATGAACACCACGGTGTCGGCGACCTCGCGGGCGAAGCCGATCTCATGCGTCACGACGATCATGGTGGTGCCGGTGCGGGCCAAGTCCTTGATCACGTCGAGGACTTCGCCGACCAGTTCCGGGTCGAGCGCGGAGGTGGGCTCGTCGAACAGCAGCACCTTCGGTTCGAGGGCGAGCGCGCGGGCGATGGCCACGCGCTGCTGCTGCCCGCCGGACAGCTGGCGCGGGTAGGCGCCGGCCTTGTCGGCGAGACCGACCCGCTCCAGCAGCCGCTCGGCGGCCGCCACGGCGTCCTTGCGCGGACGCCGCAGCGCTGACACCGGCGCCTCGACGAGGTTCTCGAGCACGGTGAGGTGCGGGAAGAGGTTGAAGTTCTGGAAGACGAACCCGATGTGGGTGCGCTGCTTCAGAACGTCCTTCTCCTTCAGTTCGTGCAGTCTGCCGCCGGAGCGGCGGTAGCCGATCAGCTCCCCGTCGATGCTGATCCAGCCGCGGTTCAGCTTCTCCAGGTGGTTGATGGTGCGCAGCAGCGTGGACTTCCCGGAGCCGGACGGGCCGAGGATCACGGTGACCTCGCCCGCCCGGACCTGCAGATCCACACCGCGCAGCACCTCGAGCGCACCGAAGCTCTTGTGGACGCCGTGCACGTCCACCATGACGTCGCTCATCACTTCTCCTCGGGCGGGTTGATCTGCGACTCCTGGATGGCGGAGGCGCTGGTGCCCCACTTCGTGAGGATCCGGGCGTAGGTGCCGTCCTTGATCAGCTGGTTGACGGCGGCCTGGAAGGCAGGGGTGAGCTTGGAGCTCTTCTTGAAGGCGAAGCCGACGTCGAGCCGGTGGAACTCACCGAGGAAGGTGGTCCCGGCGGCGGGCTGGGCGGCCTGGTAGCGCAGGCCGTTGATGGTGGACATGATCACGTCGATCCGGCCCTGCTGGAGCGCGGTGAGGGTCGCACCGTTCTCCGAGAAGACCTTCACGTCGTACGGCTTCTTGCCCGCCTTGGCGCAGACACCCTTCTGTGCTTCGAGCGTCGCCTCGAACGTGGTGCCGGCGCCCGTGCCGATGGTCAGCCCGCACAGCTGGGTCAGTTCGGTGACCTTCGTCCCGAGTTCGGTGTTGCCCTTCTTCACGGCGAAGCCCTGGCCGTCGTTGATGTAGGTGACGAAGTCGATGGTCTTCAGGCGTTCGGTGGTGACACCGAAGTTGCCGGTCCCGAAGTCGTACTTGCCGCTGCCGAGGGCCGGCAGGATCGTCTCGAAGGAGGCGTCCTGGCGGTCCAGCTTGACGCCGAGGACCTTGGCCACAGCATCCGCGAGATCGATGTCCTGGCCGGCGGGCGCCTTGCCGGTCCCGTTCGGGTAGTACGCCCCGGGCGGGAACCCTATGGAGCTGCCGACGCGCAGGGTGCCCGCCTTGCGTACATCGGCGGGCAGCAGGGCGGCGATGGAGTCCACCTTCTGTACGGAGGCGACCGGGTTGTCGCTGGGCGCGGGCGAGGCCTTGGCGCCAGCGGGAGCGGTCTCGTCGGCCGTGCCGGAGGCGCCGCACGCGGTGAGTGTCAACAAGGGCAGCAGCGCGACGGCGGCGGCGAGACGCAGACGGGTTCTGGTTCCGGGGATGTTCACTGGGCCAGGGCCTTTCAGATGCGTACGTCGGTGGCGGAGGGGACGGAGAGGTGCTTCTCGAAGGGCAGGGGGCCGATGGTTTCCGGGTCGGCGCCCGTGTCGAAGAGGGGCGTGTAGCCGGTGGCCAGGTACAGGCCGCGGGCCTCGGGCTGGCGCGGCCCGGTGGTCAGGTAGATCCGCCGGTAGCCCCTGGCGCGGGCCTCCCGCTCCAGCTCGGCCACGACTCTGCGGGCAAGGCCGCGTCTGCGGTGGGCGGAGTGCGTCCAGATCCTCTTCAGCTCGGCGGTGGTCTCGTCGTACCGGCGGAAGGCGCCGCCCGCGACCGGCTCGCCGCGCTCCAGCAGCAGGAGCAGCACGCCGCCGTGCGCAGCGGTGAACTCCTCGTCGGGGTAGCGGGCGAGTTCGGCGTGGGCGTCCTTGCCGTATCTCGTCGAGTACTCGTCGCCGAGTTCGCGCAGCAGCGGCTTAGCCAAGGGGTCGGACACGGGTACCTGAATGACCGTCAGCTCAGCTGATGGCGGTGGTGGCTGTGCGACGGAGGTCATGCACGCACCGCCGCAAGGGTCTCGGGGCCGCGCGCCGCACGCTCCGCGTCGCGCTTCGCGACCTCCTCGCGGACGATCGGGATCACGTAGCGACCGAAGTCGATCGCGTCGCCGAGCAGGTCGTAGCCGCGGGCGGAGAGGATGTCGACGCCGAGGTCGTAGTAGTCGAGGAGCGCCTGGGCGACCGTCTCCGGGGTGCCGACCAGGGCGTTGGAGTTGCCCGCCCCGCCGGTGGCGGCCGCGGTCGGGGTCCACAGGGCGCGGTCGTAGCGCTCCCCCGCCTCGGCAATGGCGATCAGCCGCTGCGAACCGGTGTTCTGCGGGGCACCGGTGCGGTGGCGCCGCTTGAGTCCCGCCTCGCCCCGTTCCCTGATGGCGCCGACCGTGCGGTGTGCCTTCTCCCAGGCCAGCTCCTCGGTCGGGGCGATGATCGGGCGGAAGGCGACCTGGATGCGCGGGACGTCGGTGCGGCCCGCGGCGGCCGCGGCGGCCTTCACCTGCGCGATCTGCTCGGCGGTCTTCTCCAGGGGCTCGCCCCACAGGCAGTAGACGTCGGCCTCGGCGCCCCCGGCCGCGTACGCCGCCGGTGAGGAGCCGCCGAAGGAGACCCCGGGCCTCGGCTGCTGGACGGGGAAGACGTCGCTGACGAAGTCGTGGAAGCGGTAGTGCTCGCCCTCGTGGTCGAAGGGCTCATGGGTGGTCCAGATCTTCTTGACGATCTGCATGTACTCGCGGGTCCGGGTGTAGCGCTGGTCCTTGGTGAGGGTGTCGCCTTCGCGGCCCTGCTCGTGGTCGTTGCCGCCGGTGATGAAGTGGACGGTCAACCGCCCCTCGCTGATCTGGTCGAGCGTGGCGAAGGTCTTGGCCGCAAAGGTGGGGTACGAGACGTTGGGCCGGTGTGCGAGCAGGATCTGCAGGTGGTCCAGCCTGCTCGCGATGTACGCGGCGGCCGGCGCGGGATCCGGCGACCCGGAACCGTATGCGAAGAGCACCCGGTCCCAGCCGTGGTCCTCGTGTGCCCGGGCGAGCCGGAGCGTGTACTCCTTGTCGAAGGCGGCGCCGGAGCGGGGGGTCGTCTCGGACCCGTCGTTGGTGGCGGCGATGCCGAGGAACTCCACGGGCATGGGAGATAGCCTTTCCTCAAGTCCTCAAGGGTGGTGGACCGCACGCGGGCAGGGCGGAGCAGCCCTCGTCGCGCTCGAACGCCGTACGTGACGGTGCTTCAGTGAACGCGAGGGTGCGGCGTGACAGCAGGGCGGAACGAAAGCGGAATGAAAGAGGAGTGATGACGCCGGGGGCATGGGGCCTCGGGCGGAGGCGGTGCGGCGGCAGCGTGCGTCCGGGCTCACACAAACGCTCGTACGCCGTTCAGCGCTTGCGTACGGCGGTGGTGCGAAGGTGGAGCTCGGCCCGCGACGGGTTCACCGAGGGAGGGAAGGGCCGGTCAGACAGCCCGCTGCCGGGTCAGGCGCAACACGCTGCGGACCACACCCGACCGAAGTCGATGTGATCGCGCGTAACCAGACGCTGATCGGCATTCATGCGGTCAATTGAGCAGTACATTCTGTGTTCCGTCAACTACCGCCCGGATAGCGGACGGGCGTTGGCCGCTTCCCGGGCCGTGTTGACAGATCCGGGCGGGTGGCACATACGATCGAAGGCGGACCGGCTCCGCCTCGCGCGGCAGCCTCTCCGGCCGCGTTGAGGGACGCGGCGAACGTGATGACGCCAGGCCTCGGCCGCACACCGTGCACGGGCAGTGCCGCCCGCGCAGTGTCCGCCTGCTCCGTATGCATGCGGCGTCCGTCTGCTCCGTAATCCGCGCGATGTCCGCGTACGTGTGCCACCGCATGGTCATCCACGCCCCGCACCTCCCTCTCCCGGAGAGCCTCCCGATGGTCTCGCCTTCCGAAGTCACCGCTCCTCAGGCCGGATCCGTCCCGGCCGGCAAAGTCCTGGCCGACAAAGACCCAGCCGACAGAGATCGGGCCACCCATGACCTGACAGCCGTCAGTCCCGGCCGCGACGAACTGCCGCAGATCGTGCCGCGCCGACGCGTCGGCCGCTGGCTGGCTGCCGCCGCAGCGCTGCTGGTCTTCGCGATGGTGCTCAACTCCGTCGTCCGCAACCGCGCGTTCCAATGGGGCGTGGTGGGCCGGTACTTCACCACGGGCGCCGTGTTCGACGGGCTGCTGCTGACGCTGTGGCTGACCGGCGCGGTGATGGTGCTCGGCTTTCTGCTCGGCACTCCGCTGGCGGTGATGCGACTGTCCGGCAATCCCGTGCTGCGCACGCTGAGCTGGGGCTACGTGTGGATCTTCCGCTCCACTCCGCTCCTTGTGCAGCTGCTGTTCTGGTTCAACATCGGCGCCCTCTACCCGACGCTCGGGCTCGGTATCCCCTTCGGCCCGGAGTTCGTCACCGTCAAGACGGTCAATCTGCTCGGCCCCACCCTCACCGCCGTGATCGGGCTGACCCTGCACGAGGCCGCGTACGCCGCCGAGGTGGTGCGCGGCGGCATCCTCTCCGTGGAGTCCGGCCAGACCGAGGCCGCGCAGGCCCTCGGCCTCAGCAGAGCGCGCACTCTGCGCCGGATCGTGATTCCGCAGGCGATGCGGTCCATCGTGCCGACCGCCGGAAACATGCTGATCGGCACGCTCAAGGGCACCAGCATCGTCAGCGTGCTGGCCGTGCACGACCTGCTGTACTCGGTGCAGCTGGTCTACAACCAGACGTACCAGGTCATCCCGCTGCTCATGGTCGCCACACTCTGGTACATAGCCGTCACCACCGTGCTGAGCGCGGGCCAGTTCTACGTCGAGCGGTACTACGCACGCGGCAACGCCCGTTCCCTGCCGCCCACACCGCTGCAACGGCTGCGCGAGCAACTCGCCGCCGTACGCACCCGGCTGCGCGCGGCGACCGCCGCCGACGCCCGGCCCGCGACCGGCGGTGACCGGTGACCGACGCACCTGATGCAAGTGGTGCACCTGACGCACCTGACGCTCCTGTGATCACCGCACCGGCGAGCACCGGACCCACCGCCGTCCTGGCCGTCGTCGGCGCGGGCCCGCGCGCCACGGGCGTGCTGGAACGCATCGCCGCCAACGCGCCCGAACTGTGGGACGGCCGACCGCTGCACATCCATCTGATCGACCCGCATCCGCCGGGGCCCGGCAGGGTGTGGCGGCACGAGCAGTCGCCGCTGCTGCGGATGAACTCCATGGCCGAGGACGTCACCATGTTCACCGACGAGTCCTCGGTCGTCGACGGCCCGGTGCGGCCCGGGCCGACGCTGGCCGAGTGGGCATCACAGTTCTCCGGTGGCGGCGTGCGTTTCGCGCCGTACGCGGAGCCCGCCGACCCGGACGTCCTCGACGAGCTGCGCGGGCTCGCCGCAAGCGACTTCGCCACGCGGCGCGCCCAGAGCGCCTACCTGGACTGGGTGTTCCGCCGAGTGCTGACCGAACTGCCGCCGCACGTCACGGTCGAGTGGCACCGCACCACGGCGACCGCCGTCACGGGCCCGGCGGACGGGCTGCAGCAGCTGCACCTGGCCGGCCGCGCGACCCCGCTCACGGCCGACCTGGTCCTCCTCACCCAGGGCCATCTGGACGCCGTGCCGGAAGCCGGGCACCGCGAACTGTCCCGGTTCGCCCGCCGCCACGGGCGCTTCCACCTCCCGCCGGCGTTCTCGTCCGACGTCGACCTGTCGGCGCTGCGGCCGGGCGAGCATGTCATCCTGCGTGGCTTCGGTCTTGCCTTCGTCGACCTGCTGGTGCTGCTGACCGAGGGACGAGGCGGCACCTACCGCACGGGGGCCGACGGCACCCTCACCTATCTGCCGTCGGGCCGCGAGCCCATCGTGTACGTCGGGTCGCGCCGTGGCGTCCCGTACCACTCCAAGACCCGCTACCAGCTCCAGGGCCCGCGGCCGCCGCTGCCGCGCCACTTCGGGCCCGACGCGGTGGACGCCCTGCTCGCGCAGGACCGGCCGCTCGACCTGCGGAGCGACGTGTGGCCGCTGATGGCCAAGGAGATCGGCTTCGCCCACTACCACGAACTGTTCCACGCCCACCCCGAGCGCACCGCCCTGCCCTGGCCCGAGTTCCTCGCTGCCTACGACCGCCTCGGCTGGTACTCCGAGGAGATGACCTCGCTCGTCGCCGAGGCCGTGCCCGATCCGGTGGACCGCCTGGACTTCGAGGCCCTCGACCGCCCGCTGGAGGGCCTGGCCTTCCTCACACCGGACGCCTTCCAGGAGCACCTGCGCGACTACATCGCCCAGGACGTCGCGCGCCGCGAGGACCGCGCCCACAGTGCCGATCTCGGCGCGTTCCTCGCCCTGCTCTCCGCCTACGGGCAGCTTCCCCGCCTCGTCGCGTCGGGACGGCTGACGGCCCGTTCCATCGCCGAGGAGCTCGACGGCTGGTGGCAGGGCTTCTTCAGCTTCCTCGCCTCGGGGCCGCCGGGCTTCCGGCTCCGCGAGTTGCTCGCGCTGTCCCGGGCGGGGGTGCTCCGCTTCCTCGGCGCCGGCCTGCGCGTCGGCACCGACGAGGACAGCGGCACCTTCATCGCGTCGAGCCCCACCGTTCCCGGGCACACCGTCACGGCGACCGCGCTGATCGAGGCGTATCTTCCGGGAGCGTCCCTGGGCCGTACCGAGGACCCGCTGCTGCGGGGCCTGCACCGTGCGGGCGCCCTCAGCGAGGAGGTCATCGACGACCCCACGCACACGCACCGTTCGGGTCTGCTGGCGGTCACCACGGACGGTGCGAGTCACGTCATCGACCCCACCCTCGGCGGGCCCCACCCCCGTAGGATCGCCCTCGGCGCCCCGACGAACGTCCGCGGCGTCGCCGCCTTCGCCCGTCCCCGTACGAACGCCCCGGCCTTCCGGCAGAACGACGCCGTGGCCAGGGCGCTGCTGACGGCGCTGCGGAAGGGCGCCGACGGCTACGCCACCGGCGCGGCCCGGATCGCGGAGATGTCGAACTGAAGCCGGATCTTCTCGCTGACCATGGTGCCGCCCGCCTCCAGCCTCTGGTTGTAGACCAGGCCCCACTCGGTGCGGTCGATGGTGGTCGTACCGTCGAAACCTGCGCGTTCGAAACCGAACGGGTCGACGACCGAGCCGAGGTAGGTGAGGTCCAGGTCGACGGGCCTGGTGACGCCGCGGATGGTCAGGTCGCCGGCCATGCGGTAGCTGTCATCGCCCACGTGCACCGTGGACGTGCTGCTGAAGGCCATCTCCGGGTACTTGCTCGCGTTGAAGAAGTCGGTGCCGACCAGATGCGCGTCACGCTGCTCCACACCGGTGTCGACGCTGGCGACCTGGATCACGATCTCGGCCCGGGACCGGGAGGGCTGCTCACCGTCGAAGTAGAGGTCGCTCCGGTAGTCGGCGAATGCCCCGCGCACGGTGGTGACCATGGCGTGGCGGACTGAGAAACCGATTCGGCTGTGCGGGCGGTCGATGGTCCAGTGACCGGTCAGTGCTGCGAGTGCCGGGTCCAGGACGGCGGTGGCCGATCGGGGGGCGGCGGGTGAGGTTCGGGGGCCGACAGCCGGCGAAGGCTCGATGGTGGCGTCATGGCGACGGCTGAAGAAACCCATGATGACGTCGTCTCCTTCTTATGTGATCACCACCGTGCTATCACGCCCTCGCCCCCAGCCTCGGTGCGGGATGGGGCCGTCGTCCGGATTCCAGGGGTCCGCCCGCAAAGATCCACAGCATCGACACGACTCGCTCAGCACATGGCTCGCTCAACGGAGTTGTCCGCTCACCCCGCGAAACCCTCTTCCGGAAGTTGATCAACGACTTGTATTTTCATGTACACCGCAACTATCGACGTGTCGGCACCACGGCCGCCGACCGCCCCCCGCGCCGCCGACGCGGTGATTCCGCATCTCAGAGAGCCGCCCTATGACCGAAAGTGCCCCGTCCTCCCCGCAGTCCCCGCCCACTCCAGTCTCGCCCTCCGTCGCCGCGAACGCCGCGGCGCGGCTTGACCGGCTTCCGGCCGGCAAATGGCATCGCCGGATCACCCTCGTCGTCGGCGTCGGCGCGTTCTTCGACCTCTACGAGATCTTCCTCGGCGGAGTCCTCGCCGCCGCGCTCGCAGAGTCCTGGTCGCTGACCTCCAATCAGAAGTCCATGGTGATCGCCTCGGCGTTCCTGGGCATGTTCGTCGGCGCGAACGTGCTCTCGGTGCTCGCCGACCGCTTCGGGCGGGCGACGCCTGATGTTCATGTTGAATCCTCCCCTCCCTAAGGGAGGGGATTTCTGGCTCAGGCCGCCTCCTGGAGCAGCGCTCCAGGAGGTCTTCCGCCATCAGCACCAGCCGGGTTGAGACCAGCCCGGACGAGCATTACGCGTGCGGGGTTCTTGTCCCGTGGGGATGCGGTTCGGCACGCGGTGCAGGTGTAGGTGCGCTCACCAGCGGCAGTGCGTGCTTGGCTCTCGCGTCGCATTGCGCGCAGTCCATCGTGGTGTGCGCGGGGTGGACGAGGCGGATGTCCCGCCCGTGCTTGCGGCCCATCTCGATCAGTGCGGCCTTGGTGGCGCCGATGGCGGCGTCAGCGGCCTTGCGGGCCATGGTGGTCTTGGCGAGGAACTTGGGACGGAAGTCCTCGACAGCGATGGCGTCGTGGTCGCGGACAACCTTCTTGGCCCACTTACGGCCGGTGTCCTCACGCTGCCTCGCGACCTTTTTGTGCGCCTTCGCCCGCAGTTTCTTCGCCTCCCGGTAGCCCACTGAGGCCGCCTGGCCGTTCTTCGGCTTGCGGCGGGCCATCATCCGGTCGTACCGGGTCAGCTTCGTCTGGGCCTTCTTGCCGTGCTCGGCGTGCGGCAGGTCGTGCGCGTCGGACGTGGTGGT